>DATGRX010000081.1:0-20758 GCA_035303185.1 Bacillota bacterium | reverse complement strand
TCTATATTTTCAAAAGGAATATGCTTCGCAAATTGGCTCATTACCGTTGGCAAATCTTCAAAGGAAATAGTATCTTTTTCTTCATATTGAATTCTTTGTAAAAATTTCTCAGAAAAAAACGTCATGAAGTTCACCTCATTTATCATAAAGTAGCTAATATAAATCATCGCAATAAAAGGAAAAAGAAGCAACCTTCTAAAATTAGAAGATTACTTCTATGTTCATGTAGTACTTGAAGGTATATTAATGAAGCATTTATTTGAGGATTTATTTTGATTGCTGGAGTAATTTTACATCTGCTTTCGTGGAAACAATATCTGAAGCAAGGACGGTTACTTTAGCATCTACTTTTGAAATAGCTTGTTTCAAGGTAATTTCTACACTATCGACACGCCCCTCTAAGCTATCTACGCGAGCTTCTAAGTTATCCATTCGCCCTTCTAAGTTATTCATTCGCCCTTCTAACTTATCCATTCGTATTTCTAACTTATCCATTCGCGTTTCTAACTTTTGGAACCGCTTGGTTAACCGTTCTTCTACATTTTTCAATTGATCAGACAGTTCAAAGATCGCTTGTAAGATAGCTTGTTCATTCATAATGTTACCACCTCCTTTTTCTGTATTGATAATTATATCATAAGTAAATATTTTTTTTCATATTACGAATAGACTTTTCATAGATTACTAAAAGAACGGTTTGAAATGGGGTGTTATGTTCATGGCAATAGTTGCTCACAACGAGCATGACATTGACTTACTAGCTAGACTCATGCGAGCAGAAGCAGAAGGGGAAGGACAGTTAGGTATGTTAATGGTCGGAAACACCGGCATTAATAGAGTTCTTGCTCAATGTCTTGATTTTACAGATATAAGAACGATTGAGGATATGGTCTTTCAAAGTCCTGGCGGTTTTGAGGCCACGCAAAAAGGTTACTTTTACCAAGGGGCTCGAGAAATTGATAAACGATTGGCCCGAAGAGCTGTTAAAGGTGAACGATTTCATCCAGCGACAAACTCTCTTTGGTTTTTTGAACCGACAGGAGGTTGTCCGGAACAATGGTTTGGCCAATGGAATGTCGGCCGTTATAAGGCCCATTGTTTTTTCGCCCCTTTACAAACAGAATGCCCCGAAGTTTTTTGGTAAGTTTAATTTTTATAAAGGAGTGGTTTTTTCATGAGCTATCAACAATATCCATATCAACCAGGGGGTTATCCAAACTATTATTATCCTCAAACTTCTCCAGCCTTTTATCCGTATCAAGCTCAAAGACAAATGCCTAATCAAAGCAAGCAAAATCAAAATGCCCATGGAATGTTACCAATGGAACAGTCTTATATTGAAAATATTTTACGCTTAAATCGCGGGAAACATGTTTCTGTTTTTATGACCTTTGACGGAAGTGATAAGTGGAATTCTAAAGAATTTAAAGGAGTGATTGAGGCTGCGGGAAGAGATCATATTATTTTAAGTGATCCAGATTCAGATAAAAGATATTTATTATTAATGATTTACTTAAATTATATTGTCTTCGATGAAGAAATTAATTACGAATACCCCTATAGCAATGATGGTTTTTTATCCAATTACAGTCCGAGATAAAAGGAGGCGAAGAGTGCCTCCTTTTCTTATGATAAATATTTTACAGTTACATAACCTAAAAAGATCCAACCGATGAGAAAAGACACTCCACCAAAAGGTGTAATCATCGCTAAAAACTTTTGACCACTTGCCGCATACGTGTACAAACTACCGGAAAACAAAATAATTCCTACAACAAAAAACCAGCCCGCTGTTGCTAATTGAGTATTTCCAATTTTATCCATAAGTAAGGCAACAGCAATAATTGCTAACGTATGGAACATTTGATAATTTACCGCTTTTTCCCAATTTTTCATAGCACCTTCAGATATTTTCCCTTCTAAACCATGGGCACCAAAAGCACCTAGGGCGACAACTAAGAAACCGAATATAGCACCTAATAGTAAAAAGATTTTCATTTTATATGCCTCCTGTCAAAAGTCAAAGATAGAATCTCCTCGCTCTGGATCAGCTGTATACTTATTCTTTCCTTCTTCTCCAAGCATAGTTTTGAGCTCTTGCTCACTCATTGTTTGCTTTTCTTTACCGAGCATTGCTTTTATTTCTTGTTCCGTAAATTCTTTTCGATTTTTTTCGTTCGTCTTATCTGTACCCTTGGATAAGATAACTTCACAAAGGGTTCTTACACTGGCGATTCTTTGATTTATTTCTTCCTCATATTCTGTATGTAATGCCGCTTCTATTTCTTTAGCCATTTGCTTCATTAAATCCTTTTTAGAGACAACCATGAAGTTCAACCCCTTTACTGCTATTTATTTAGGTGATTCTCCAACCTTTATACCTTCCTTAACCATAACAAAAAAGCTAAAAAACGACTACTAAGATAAACTATCGGACAAAAACTCTGTTCTTATTTTCTTTGATTTTTTTGAAATCTCGATTACAATTGTACAAACATACATATGAAAGAGGGATAATTGTGAAAGACAAATATACGTTAGGTGAAAACCTTAAGTTTATTGTCCCATCACTTATCGGGGTCTTTTTATTTATGACACCCGTAAAATATGGTGATGGGTTTACCATTCCAGTTGCAGTACTAGCTGACATCGTACAAGATGTTCTCGCTGATCAGTTGTCCTTAATTATGGTTATTATACTTGTGCTCACCGCTATTTTAACCGTGGTCGCTCAAGTAACAAAGGGACAAGCTTTTGCAGAGGAGTCGTTTTTCCGAAACCTATTTCACGTGACTCCATTTTGGGCTGTGACAAGAGTTTTAGCTGCTATTTTTGCAATTATGGTTTTCTTTGAAATCGGACCAGAAGCAGTCTATGACGGAGATACAGGTGGAATGTTACTTCATGACCTGCTCCTCGTATTATTTTCGGTCTTTTTATTTGCGGGTCTCTTTTTACCATTGCTGATGAATTTTGGATTGTTAGAGTTATTTGGAACAATGATGACAAAGATTATGCGGCCACTATTTAAGTTACCTGGTCGATCTTCGATTGACTCGTTAGCATCTTGGATTGGCGATGGAACGATAGGAGTTTTGTTAACGAGCAAGCAGTATGAAGATGGTTATTATACAAAACGGGAAGCTGCTGTTATTGGGACAACATTCTCGATCGTTTCTATTACATTTACCCTCGTAATTATCGAAGAAGTCGGTCTTAAACATATGTTTTTCCCCTTTTATTTAACAGTTGTAGCTGCTGGTTTTGTGGCCGCTTTAATTATGCCAAGAATTCCGCCATTATCTAGGAAAGAAGATACATATATTACAGGTTCTACAGAGGAAATCGATGAATCTGTACCAGAAGGTTATAACTCCTTTACTTTAGGATATAAAAAGGCAATTGATAGGAGTAAACAGGAGAAAAGTATTGGAAATTTTTTCAAAGAAGGCTTTCAAAATGTGCTAGATATGTGGATGGGTGTGGCACCGATTGTTATGGCCTTTGGATTAATCGCGCTTATTATTGCTGAATATACCCCAATCTTTCAGTGGTTAGGCATGCCTTTTATTCCGTTATTAGAACTCATGCAAGTACCTTTTGCATCTGAAGCCTCTGAAACGATTTTGATTGGATTTGCGGATATGTTTTTACCGGCAATATTAGGAGCATCTATTGAAGCTGAAATGACACGTTTTATTATTGCGACATTATCCGTTACACAACTCATTTATATGTCTGAAGTCGGAGGGCTTTTACTCGGTTCTAAAGTTCCGGTTACCTTCAAGGATTTATTTATCATTTACTTATTACGAACATTAATTACTTTGCCATTTATTGTTGCGATTGCACACATTTTATTTTAATGGGGATGCGTGGGTAGATTGAAGTTTGAACATATGAAAATTCGTTCATTTATATTTTTTGGTGTTTTAGTTCTTTTTGGAACGCTGCTCTTGTTAGGTTTCGATACTGAAACGTCGGTTCGTGAAACGATTATGGTATACTCAGTTTTCGTTATTTTTCCTTTTGCCTGGTTTTATTACGAGTATTCAAACAGTCCATATTATTTTTCTGATATTATTGAAACGAAAAATCTTCGACAGCTTTATGTGCCAACAACAGTTATTTTCATTTTACTTTTTATCTTATCGATTGGTATTGTTTGGTTAAATAGTTTTTTGCTATCATTTATATCTCCAGAATTCGTGAATGAATTTTTATCCGAAGAGGAAATTTTACCTAAAGGAAGTCCGGTCTCTGCCTTTTTAATCGGAGTATATATTGTTATTTTTGCTCCTATTACGGAGGAGTTTATTTTCAGAGGATTATTTTTGAAACGATTAGGATACAAGTTCAATTTGAAGGCGGGATTACTTATTTCTAGTTTCATATTCGGCGTTTTCCATTTTGATATTATCGGTAGCTTCATGTTCGGTATCGTATTAGGACTTATATACACTTGGACGAACAATCTACTATATCCAATTTTGATTCATATGGCGAATAATTTACTCGCTCTATCGTTAGACTTGCTTCATATACCATTACCGAAGTTTCTTATGTATACAGCTGTCGATGAGCTTCCAGCTGCTGCAACACCAAATTTAATTATCATTGGCCTTTTCGCACCGCTACTTATTTTTGCCATTTATAAATATAAACCTTCATATAAAAAGTATAAAATAAACACCTAAAAGAGAAGTCGAATATGAAGGGCCCTGTTTACTTTAGAAGGGACCAATCATGTTCGGCTTCTTTTTATGTTTCTAAAAGCTCCTTAAGAATTTGAACGTGATTATAAGTCGTCTCTTTTGCTGCTGTCAAAAGGGTTACTTTTGACATAGCTAGCTTTTTTAACGTGTGTAAAGCTTCTTGTTGCTCCCCACTAGATAGTTCTTCAATATATTTTTCTCTAAAAGTTGCGAATTTCTCTGCATCATGCCGAAACCATTTTCTCAATTCATGACTAGGGCCGATTTCTTTTAGCCATTCATCTAAGGATGCCGCTTCTTTGGATACACCTCGAGGCCATAAACGATCGACTAACACTCGCTTCCCATCCGCTTCTTCTACGGCATCATAAATTCGTTTAATCTGTACCTTTCTCAAAAGGCTTCCCCCTTCTTCTCCTTCGATTTGTCCTTTGATAGAAACCAACCAGAAAGCGCAATGGCAACTAGACCTACATAAAAAATTCCTTTCCATAAAGTCGATTCAACAAACGTTTGACTAATAAGAGCAATATCTTTATGAGCTAAGGTCATTACTGTCAATTTAAGACCGACCCAACCAACAATTAGAAATGCTGCTGTCTCAAGTCCTGGACGTTTATTTAATAAGGATACGAAGATACCTGCAGCAAATCGCATCATAATCACGCCAAGCATTCCACCGACAAAAATAACTAAAAATTGGCCTCCATCTAAATTTCCGATCGTAAACCAGCCGGTTGGTTGCAAAGAAACGGCTAAAGCAACGGCTGCCAAAATCGAATCAACCGCAAAGGCTAAATCAGCAATTTCCACCTTTAAAACTGTCATCCAAAAACCGCTTCCTTCAGAGGAAACCTTCGATACCGTTTTATGACTAAGACGTTTTTCATATAAATGTTTTCCAGAAATAAATAATAAGTATGCCGCCCCGATAGCTTGTACTTGCCAAACGTCTACTAAAAAGGAAATAATAAAAAGTGAACCGAACCGTAAAATAAATGCTCCTACGAGACCATAAAAAAGAGCTCTTTTCCGTTCATCTCCTGGTAAGTGTTTCACCATAATCGCCAATACTAACGCATTATCTGCTGCTAATAAACCTTCAAGTCCGATTAAAATAATTAACACCCATAAATATTCGACTAGTAGTTGTACGTCCATTTTGTCCTCCTAAAATAAAAAATTCTTACCAATTGGTAAGAATACACATAAAAAGACCCTTACCAATTTTTCTAGGTAAAGGTCTCGCTAACAACGTATGGATGTTGCCAATCGAGCCGGGGATAAATCCCGTATTGACGACTCAAATTGTACAGCTACTCCCCTTTAAAACATATTTAGTTATCTTTATTAAACATGTTTACCTAAAAATTGTCAATCGTTGTCAATCTAATTTTGTCATATATTATTCCCAAGGGAAGAAAAGTTATTCTTTTTCAAAGTCTTGTAGATTATGAAAAGCATTTTAGGTTATAATAGAATGTATATCTTGCAATGGAAGTTGGGATAAAATGTATCACAAAAAATGGTTTCAGGGTTTAGTAACGATCGTATTAGTTTTTGTATTAATCCTACTAATCTCACAGACGAAATTTATTTTCTCTCCAGTGTTTAAATATATCGGAGCAGTAGCGATACCGATTATTGGAGCAGGAATATTATTTTACATCACGAAGCCATTACTTACATTACTAGAGAAGATTAAAATACCACGAATTCCAGCGATCTTATTAATCTTTTTAATGATTATCGGTTTAATCGTCTTATTTGTCTTTTACATTGCACCGATTGCTCAAACACAGTTTAATAACTTAGTCGCAAATATCCCAAAAATGGTGAAGGTTGCCCAAGAATTGATTGCAGACTTCCAAGATGACCAAATCGTCATTCCCGAACAAATCCATGAGGCGATTGATAACTTTATGGATAATGCACAAGCCCATGTTGAAAATATCGTTACATCGTTATTCGGGATTATTACAAACTTAATTACATTAATTGCATCACTCGTTATGATTCCGTTCTTTTTATTTTTTATGTTGAAAGATAGTCATAAGCTTATCCCCTTTGTTACGCAGGCTTTTGAAGAAAAGACTGCAGCAAATATTCGTAGTTTACTTCGAAAAATCGATGAAACGTTAACCGCCTTTATTCAAGGCCAATTGCTCGTAAGTTTTATCCTAGGTATCTTATTATTCGTTGGATATTGGATTATCGATTTAAACTACGCGTTAACATTAGCTTTGTTTGCAATGATTATGAATGTCATACCTTTTATCGGACCGTTTTTGGCCGTTATCCCGGCTTTAATCGTCGGAGCTTTTCAAGATTGGATGATGGTCGTTTGGGTCGCAATCATTACATTAATCGCTCAGCAAATAGAAAGTAATCTTATTTCACCGAGTGTGATGGGGAAAAAGTTAGCCCTTCATCCACTGACCGTCATTACCGTTATTTTAGCAGCAGGAAGTATCGCTGGATTTATTGGAATATTGTTCGCCGTACCTTTTTATGCGGTTATTAAAACAATTTTTGTCCATTTTTACCATATGTATCAAGAACGTCGTTTAACAAATAAACAGAAGAGTAATTAAACGGATTAAGGGAATTCATATCTCTTTTTTGATACACTGGAAATAGAGGTGAACATATCGTATGAAAAAAGAACTCGAAACTAAGTTAGCGAAGTTAAAGTCAGATTATGTTAGACTACAGCAAGATTTAGAAAAGCTCGTATTTGTTGGTGGAAGGGAATCTTCTACGGAAGAACAATTAGACCGCTTAGAAAAAGAAATTGCTGAAGTAAACAAACAATTAGAAGAGCTTGATGAATAAAGAATGTAGAATTTCCTATATGCAAAACAAAAAGCATTGAACTCAAAAGATGAGTCCAATGCTTTTGCTGTTTTATAATTGGTTTTTGCCATTCCTTTGACGGTTATTTTCAATTTTTGCTTGAATCTTCCGCTCTTCTTTTACCGGAGGCGTTAAGCTGACAATTGTATCTCCCGTACCTGGAACAGTTCTCATTTCTTCAGAGAAGTACTTTAACACCCCTGAAGGTTTAATTAAATATAAAAACACTGCTTCTAATTCCTTATTCGCTAAATATTGTTCATAAGGAAACTCCTCTGTGATGACCGTTTGTCTAAATACGTAACCTTTTTTCACTTTTTCATTTAAATCTTCTAAAGAAACTTCTTGATCAAAAAGGGTTCTCCCACCAACTTGATCACGAATTTCCCTTGTATCTAACTCTAACTGTTCATAAGGACTCACTTTAAATACATTCGTTCGACCGTATTCTGGAATAAACGTCGTACAAATAAGTGAATTGTAGGAATAATGTTTTGTCGCTGCAAGCATATAATCAAACGGAATCGTGTTTAAATTATAATCCGTCTGTTCGGCTAACATTTCCCCGTGATGAAAGGGAACACCCGCTAACCGTGCTTCCCTTAGTCGCTTCCAAGAAGAATCAACGATTTTTACCGGTAAGTTCGCCTTCATTAATGATTGTGCTAATTCTACTGTAAATGGATTGCTTCCTACGATTAATGTTCCCGGCCTTCCTTCTAAAGATAAATTCAATCGTTTTGCAATTGGCCCTAAAGAAAACCCATGGGCAACAACTGTGGCAAATACTAACGCAAACGTTAATGTCGTTAAAATTTCCGCATCTTTATACCCGGCTTCAAGTAATATCGAGGCAAAATAACTAGACACCGTTAGTGCAACAATTCCTCGGGGTGCAATCCAACCAACAAGGGTTTTTTCTGCTAAAGTTAGCCCCGAATTTATCGTTGAAACAAAGATCGACAACGGGCGAACGACGATCATCATTAAAATAACATACCCAATGATATTCGGATTAAATATTTCAAGTAATGTCTCTGTTTTTAATGAAGCAGAGAGCATAATGAAAATTGCTGAAATAAGTAGCATCGAGACATTTTCTTTAAAGTGCCTCATATCTACAACTGAGCTAATTCCCATGTTTGCTAAAGTCATCCCCATCGCTGTAACAGACAAAAGACCAGTACCTTTTACATAAACATCAACAATTGTGAAACAAAAGATGACAACGGTAAAAACGACCGGGGACTTTAAAAACTCTGGAACATAACCATTTTCAAACATCCAACCAATAAGCCGGCCAAGAACAAAACCTAATGTAGCCGCAATAAACGAAACACTGATAAAGGCTGCAATTGTCGTCCCGTGAATGTCCGGAGACGTAATATATTGAATAACTTGGAAAGCAAAAACGGCTAATAAAACCCCAATCGGATCAACAACGATCCCTTCCCACTTTAAAATCTTCGCCGGACGCGGTCGTAATTTTGATTGTCGTAATAACGGCATAATGACTGTCGGACCTGTTACAATAAATAATCCTCCGATAACGAAGGATACAGCCCAAGATAAGCCTGCCATATAATGAGCCGTTAATGAGCCAAGAATCCATGCGATAAATGCACCAATCGTTGCAATTCTAAAAATTGGCTTCCCTAAACCGCGCAACTCTTTAAATTTCAAACTTAAACTACCTTCAAACAAAATAATGGCAACGGCTACTGATATAAGTGGTTCATATAAGTTCCCAAAATCTTCTTCAGGATTCATAATGCCTAAAAATGGCCCTGCGATAAGACCAGTAATCGACATAACGACGATTGCTGGAATTCGATATCTCCAGGCAACCCATTGGGATCCGATCCCGAGAAGAAAAATTAACATAATCGCAAATAATAAAGATTGTGACATACCAAACCCCCTACCCATACGGGCTTTTACCTTTTACTTTTTAACAAATATAGAGACCATTCTAATTTGATTTTCTGAAATTGTAAATAGTATTTTAGAAAAAAATAAAATAATTATATTCTGAATTGTCACTTTCTTTATTTATCCTTTTAAAAAAGTTTACAAACTTACAATTATGCATTCTGTTAATCTTTTATTCATAGCTCGAAAATAATAAGTTGATGTTCAAGTAAACGAAGAGGCAGTAAATGATTAGTATTTATCACTAAAAAAAGGGTCCTTCTTCAGTTTCCGCCAAAATCGAGCATTGGTAGATAATTGCTTAAAACCACGGGATTCATAAAAAGGTATTCCTAGCGTATTTTCCTCCTCTACAGAAGCATATTGCTCTTTTGCCCCTTCGCTAATATGCTTTTCTGTAAATACATCTAGTAGTTTCCTTCCGATACCTTGATAACGATGACGTTCATCAACGTAAAATACATAAATCTCACTTTCCCCTTGATCGTTTACAACACCACCTATCGTTCCAACTACACTATCATTCACCAAGGCCACATGGGTGTAAATCCCTTGAGCAATATCCTTGGAAACACGCTCTTTATTATACCAATAGTTTATATTCTCTCTTTTGTATGCTTCACTATATTTACCCTGTACTGTTTGGCGCCAACCTTCCGCACATATCCTCCGAATGGCTTCCATATGTTCTTGTTGTGCTTTTACAATAGATATTTTCACCCCTGGTCATCCCCCTTTGATGATTTGATAAAAAAGACTAATCTTCTTCCCTTGACCCCGTTCGAATTCGTTCAAAGTAACGTTCCCCTTGGATAATAACTGAAGCAATCGTTGGAATAGCTGCAAGGTAAAATATCCAACGAACGAAACTTTCTTCCTGTTGTGCAAAGTAAATAAGGAAAATGAAAGGAATAACCAAAACAAACAACGAAACAATGGATGTAAAAAAATTTTGAATAGCTTACTATTCACTCTTTTACTTACACCTCTTCCCACAAAAATATCCTTGAGTGTTAGCATAACACCCAAGGATAAAAGGATTAACGAATATCTAACGCCCATGTTCCTTTTCGAAACACTGGCTCTTTTGTACCATCTGCTTTTATTCCATCAATATCTAGCTCGTCAGATCCGATCATAAAATCGACATGTGTCAAACTATCGTTTATGCCCTTTTCATCAAGTTCCTCTTCTGACATATTTGCTCCACCCTCGACATTTGTTGGATAAGCCTTTCCGAGAGCGAGATGACAGGAAGCATTTTCATCAAATAAGGTATTGTAAAAAATGAGCCCAGATTGAGAGACAGGGGATTCATGAGGCACAAGCGCAACTTCTCCTAGACGTTTAGCTCCTTCATCAAGCTCGAGCAAATGTTTTAACGCCTCTTCGCCTTCTTCCGCAGAAAAGTCGACAACAGCCCCGTCTTTAAATGTGAGCGTAAAATTATCAATTAACGTTCCACCGTAATTTAATGGCTTTGTACTTGTTACTTTTCCATTTACATGATATTTGTGTGGCGCACTAAACACTTCTTCTGTTGGCATATTTGGATTGAAGACAATGCCTTCTGTAGATACTGCAGAACCGCCGTGCCAAATGTGATTGTCAGGTAAACCGACTTTTAAATCTGTTCCCGGTGCTTTAAAATGTAAGCTTTTGTAGGCTTTTTCATTTAATTTCTCTCGAGCTACCCGTAAGGTTTCATTATGTTCATCCCAGGCAGCAAGGGGATCTTCTTGATCGACCCGAACGATTTTCACGATTGCTTCCCATAAGCTTTTTACTGCTTCTTTATCTGATAAATCAGGAAAGATTTTTTGTGCCCAACCCACCGTTGGAATAGATATCACAGACCATGGAATTTCATCATTCATCGTATACCTTCTAAACTCAGCTAAAGCCTCTGCACTTGCCTTATTTGCCTTAGCAATTTTTTCAGAATCAATATCTTTTAATAAATCAGGGTTTGTCGCATGAATAGATAGTAGAGCAGCACCATCCTTGGCAAAGCTTTCATAAAGCTTCACTCGCCACTCGGGTACATTTTCTAATACTTCATCTGGAGCATATTGGAATTTCCATAAGGTTAAATCATCATCGCCCCAATTAATATGTACATCCTTTGCTCCTGCATCATAGGCGGCTTTGACTACTAATTTCGTAAATTTGACTCCTTCAAGGGGTGCATTAATCATTAATGCTTGTCCTTCTTGAATGTTTACACCTTTTTTTACAACTAGTTCTGCATACTTTTCCATTACTTGTCGTTCAATCATTTTCTAACCTCCATTTGGTTTTATATAACGTTTATTATTTCACAAATATGTAGATAATTCCAACAACTATATAGAAAGAAAAGGCACCCTAAAAAAGGTGCCTGGGCAATTTATAAACTTTTACCTTTCATAAATTGTAATATCGTATAAGCCGCAACTCGGCTCGTCATATTACGTATATCGATCGTTGGATCGATTTCAACGATATCCATTGCTTTTACCTTTTCATGTTCACTCAATGTTGTTATACCTTGGAGTAAGGTGTCCGTATCCATCCCACCAGGACCGATGGCCGGACAACCGGGAGCGTAAGCTTGATCAAGGACATCCATATCTAAGGAAACGTAGATGATATCAACTTTCTTAGCTAGCGTTGCCAAACTTTCCGCTACTATTGGTTGAATGCCCTGTTCTCTCACATCCGCCATCGTATAAATCGTCACACCTTCTTCCAACGCATACTCATGATACTCTTTTGCATTTGTAAAGTCGCGGATACCGATTTGGACTAAATTTTCTCCGGATACAATCTTATCTGTAAGTAGTCGCCTAAAAGGTGTACCATTTGTCGGGCCACCGTCCTCTGTATTTCGCAAGTCATGATGAGCATCAAATTGGATAACTCCAACATTTCCTTGATGTTCTGCATAAGCTTTAATCGCTGCATAACTGACCCCATGATCCCCACCGAGTAAAAAGTAATTGCTCGCCACTTCCGCTTCAAACACGTCAACAAGCGCTTTATATAACGTGTGCTGATTTTCGATTAAGTTTGTTGGACTTAAATACACATCACCAAAATCAATTATTTCTTCTGTTAAATTTGCCCCCTTTTCCCCAGAATAAACAGTGTAGGAAGATAAAGCCTCCCGAATCGCCCCGGGAGCAAAGGAAGCTCCTGAATGGCTAATAGACGTTTTTGATAAAGGAAGACCGACAAGCCCGTAGGCACCTTTCGCACCTGATTCATAGGGCTTTAATAGCTCACTTGCTCTCGTCGTATAGCGATCAACAAACGCTCCCTTACCATAAGGTTTCAGATGACGGAACTGTTTACTCATCGTAAACCCTCCTGCTTATAAATAACTTGACCATTTTTAAATACTGTATTTACGTGGTTAACACCGTAATGGTACGGAATGTACATATAGTTTGGTGCGTCCCAAATCACAAGATCCGCCACGCGACCGACTGTTAAGGAACCAGCTACTTTTTCTCGGTTAATCGCATGGGCTGCATTTACTGTGACCGCATGCCAAATTTCTGCCGGAGACATTTGCAAACGAACCGCAGCTATCGACATAATGAGTTGTAAGTTTTCAGTTACACAACTTCCTGGATTAAAATCTGTCGCTAAAGCGATCGCTGCACCTTTATCGATCATTTCACGTGCCCGTCCATAATCATCTTTTCCTAAGTAAAAGCTCGTTCCGGGAAGGACGACTCCAATCGTATTTGACTGGGCTAGATCCTTGATCCCTTGATCAGATGCTACAGCAATATGATCTGCACTGACAGCTCCTACTTCAACGGCTAGTTCTGTTCCACCTAACGGATCGATTTCATCCGCATGGATCTTTACGTCAAACCCTTTTTCCTTTGCTGCTAATAAAAATTTGCGGGATTGTTCAACAGAAAACACACCGGTTTCGGTGAATATATCAACGAATTCCGCAAGCTCCTTTTCTTTAATTTCATCGAGCATATTTAACATGGCTTGTAAAAACTCATCCGAACGATTTTCAAATTCTTCCGGGATCGCGTGGGCTCCCATAAAGGTTGAAACGAGATCTACTGGGTGATTAGCTTGTAATTTTTGCACGACCTCTAATTGCTTCATTTCTGTTTCATCATCTAACCCATAGCCACTTTTTGCTTCAATGGTCGTTATCCCGTAAGTAGCCATTCGATCTAAATGAAACTTTGCCTTTTCATAAAGCTCTTCAAAGCTCGCTTTTCTCGTGGAACGAACGGTTGATAAAATTCCTCCGCCTCTTTCTAAAATTTCTAAGTATGAAACTCCTTGTTGTTTTAAAGCCATTTCTTCCTCACGGGACCCACCGAAAACGAGGTGGGTGTGGGAATCAACGAGACCCGGCGTTACGAGTTTCCCTTTCGCGTCTATTGTCTCATCAGTTGTTACTTGGGTAGCCTCTTCCTTTGTGCCATACCAAGCAACTTTTCCGTCCTTTATCCCTAGAGCGGCATCCTTTATGATTGTCAATTCATTCATCTTTTCTCCTTTGACCGGACCGGGTTTGTCCATTGGAAGAAATTCACCTATATTCGAAATTAACGTATCAACTTGCAAAATAATCACTCCTTCATTGGTATGTGTATGTCGTGTTCTTTAGCGAATTTTTCCGCAATTTCATAACCTGCATCAACATGTCGAATCACACCCATGCCAGGATCTGTTGTGAGTACGCGGGATAATCGCTCTTCGGCTAAATCTGTACCATCCGCAACGACAACCATTCCAGCGTGTAAGGAATAACCGAGGCCAACTCCGCCACCATGATGAAAGGAAATCCAAGAACCGCCAGCAGCCGTATTAATAAGAGCATTCAAAACAGCCCAATCACCGACAGCATCACTGCCATCTTTCATACTTTCTGTTTCTCGGTTTGGAGAAGCAACGGATCCGGCATCTAAATGATCTCGACCGATGACGATTGGTGCTGAGATTTCGCCTTTGCGTACGAGTTCATTAATAGCAAGGCCTAATTTCTTGCGTTCTCCATAACCTAGCCAGCAAATGCGGGACGGTAGACCTTGAAAAGCGACTTGTTCTTGAGCCATATCAATCCACCGAAGCAGGGATTCATTTTCCGGGAATAGTTCTTTCACCAGTTCATCTGTACGATAAATATCTTCTGGATCTCCTGATAAAGCCGCCCAACGGAAAGGTCCTTTTCCTTCACAAAAAAGCGGGCGAATATAGGCTGGAACAAATCCAGGGAAGTTAAACGCATTGTCTACTCCCTCATTTTTCGCGATTTGTCGAATGTTATTTCCATAATCAAAAACGATTGAGCCATTTTTTTGATACGCCAACATGGCTTCAACATGTTTGACGATTGACTGTTTCGCTAACTTTTCATATTGTTTCGGATCTTTTAAGCGTAATTCAGTCGCTTCTTCAATGGTATATCCTGTCGGTACGTATCCGTTTAAAGGATCGTGGGCTGATGTTTGATCCGTAACGATATCGACTTGAAAGTCTCGTTTTAATAATTTATGATGAACTTCTGCCGCATTTCCGAGTAGAGCGATGGATAGTGGTTTTCCCTCTTCCTTTGCTTCTTCCGCTAATTGAATCGCTTCATCAATAGACGTCGTCATTACATCACAATACTTTGTCTCTAAGCGTTTTTGGATTCGTGATTCATCTACTTCAACAGCGATAACGACACCTTCGTTCATCGTAACAGCTAAGGGTTGAGCACCTCCCATACCACCGAGTCCTGCGGTTAACGTTATCGTATGTTTTAAACTTCCTCCGTAATGTTTTCGAGCGATGGCAGCAAAGGTCTCATAGGTACCTTGTAAGATACCTTGGGTCCCGATATAAATCCAACTTCCAGCTGTCATTTGTCCAAACATCATTAAACCTTTTTGATCAAGTTCATTGAAATGGTCCCAGTTCGCCCATTCTGGAACGAGGACGGAATTTGATAGTAAAACTCGTGGAGCTTGTTCATGGGTTTTAAAAACACCGACAGGTTTTCCGGATTGAATTAGCATCGTTTCATCCTTTTCTAACTCACGTAAGGTTTTTTCAATCGCATGAAACGCCTCCCAATTTCGTGCAGCTTTTCCAATCCCACCATAAACGACGAGTTCATCTGGGTTTTCTGCTACTTCAGGATCTAAGTTGTTGTAAAGCATTCGTAAAGCTGCTTCTTGTTCCCAACCTTTACACTCCAACTTTGTTCCAGTTTTTATTTCGACATGACTTTTCTCCATATTTATCCCTCCATATATATTGATACATCACTGTTTGGTGATGTTTGTAACCACTTATAAATCCTTTGAATATCTACTGAAAAAATGCGATCCTTTATAATTGTAGGAACAATTTCCCTGCCCGCTTCATAAAACTTTCTCGTTGGCTTTGACATTTTTTCTATATTACGATATTCGACTGCTTGCATCGCACAAATAAATTCAATGCTAAGGACATTTCTTGTATTCTGAAGCATTTGATAGGCATGCCTTGCTGCTATCGTTCCCATACTTACATGATCCTCTTGATTCGCCGAGGAAGGAATTGAATCAACGGTTGCCGGATGGGCTAACGTTTTATTTTCGGACACAAGGGAGGCAGCTGTATATTGCATAATCATCGCTCCGGATTCTAGACCAGGATTAGGACTTAAAAACGGTGGTAAATCATTTAGCTGTGGATTAACGAGCCTCTCGATTCTACGTTCAGCGATATTAGCAAGTTCCGCAATGCCAATTTTTAAAAAGTCTAATGCCATGCCAACGGGTTGACCGTGAAAGTTTCCGCCAGAAATAACTTCTTCCCGGTCTGTGAAAATAAGTGGATTGTCTGTAACCGCATTCATTTCTGTTTCAATAATAGTCTTCACATAGTTAAAGGTTTGCCAGGTCGCACCAAGCACTTGAGGAATACAACGAAGGGAGTAAGCATCTTGGATTCGAACTTCTCCTTGTTCCGTCACTAACTCACTCGTTTTTAAAATTTTCCGCATTCGGTTTGCTACGTCTATTTGCTCTTGATGACCCCTTACTTGATGAAGTTCATCATCAAAGGCGGTGACAATTCCTTGCAGTCCCTCCATCGTCATACTTGCAATCAGTTCACTTTGATAAAGTAATTTTTCAAATTCAATTAAGGTAACAACTCCGACGGCAGTCATCGCTTGTGTTCCATTAATTAATGCTAAACCTTCCTTTGCTTGTAGAGTGATTGGATCAATTTCTTCAGCTTCTAGTGCTTTCTTTGCAAAAACTTTTTTTCCTTGATAAAATACTTCTCCTTCTCCTAGCAATGCTAAAGCTAAATGGGCAAGCGGAGCTAAGTCACCACTTGCACCAAGGGATCCTTGTGCAGGAATAACTGGATGGATTTCGGCATTTAAAAACTGAATAAGTCGCTCAATCACGACTTGCCTAATACCTGAATACCCTTGGACAAGAGCGTTTGCCCGTAATAAAAGCATCGCCCGACTAATTTCTTCCAAAAAAACTTCACCTACACCACAAGCATGGGACCTTATTAAATTGAGTTGCAACTCATTGACATCTTCATTTTTAATAATGACATCACTAAATTTGCCAAATCCTGTATTAATCCCATACATTATTTCCTCTTTATGGATCATTTTTTCTACGACTTTTCGGTTTTCTTGGACATTTTGTAGAGCCTGCTCGGATAGACAGACTTTTTCTTTCTGAAAGACGACTTGCTCAACTTCTTTTAACGTTAAATGTTCACCCGTTAGTTGTATCATGTCTTGCTCCCTCCATTGCGAACACTTTATCATAGTAAAGTAACCAAACAAAAAAGGTATAGTTTTTTTAAAAACTATACCTTGATCCAATCGCGCAAAAAATATGGTGAGTATACATAGATCCACCTCATCATACAATTATTTCTTTTATTGTAAGCGTTTCAGCGAAATAAATCAATTCAATTTTTTCCTTTCGTTTATTCATTCCAAGGATATTCCGTACCAAAGGTTCGAGCCATTTCTCGTGAACGTTCTTTACGTTCATTACGGATTTCAGCTCGTCTTGGTGCATCTTTATGAAGCAATTTTTCCTGTTCGGTTTCTGGATATACTGGTGGAACAGGAGTAGGTTTTCCATTCTCATCGAGAGCAACAAACGTTAAGAAAGCCGTTGAACAGACTTTTCGTTTACCAGTCAGTAAATCCTCGGTTACTGCTTTAACAAATACTTCCATCGATGTTTTATGTGTCCATGTCACAAAGGCTTCTACACAAATTGAATCGCCTTCTCGAACTGGGGCTAAAAAATCGACTGAATCTGTTGAAGCTGTTACAACTGCTTTTCGCGCATGGCGAACGGCTGCAATCGCTGCAACATCATCGATATGGGCCATTAATTTTCCACCAAAAAGTGTTCCATAGGCATTTGTGTCTGGTGGTAAAACATGAGCCGTTTTAACTGCTAGTGAACTTGAACATGATTTTGCTTCCATCATAACTCCTCCTATACATTATAAAATCGGTGATAATAAACGGGAAATAGATTCTTTAAATTTCACAATTACTGAACGTTCTTTATATAGTTTTTCAGTCATTTGTGAAGATACTTTAATATCTTCTTGAAAGGCTTTGACTAATCGCTCAGCAAAATTTTTATCATATAAGAAGGCATTTACTTCAAAATTTAACCGGAAACTTCGAACATCGATATTCGCTGTACCAACAGAGGATACTTTCCCATCAATGACAATTGTTTTTGCATGTAAAAATCCATTTTGATAAATATAAGCTTCTGCCCCTGCTTCTAGTAGTTCCCCAATATAGGAAAGTGTCGCCCAATAGACAAAAGGATGATCAGGCTTATTTGGAATCATTATTTTCACCTTTACCCCTGAAAGAGCAGCGATGCGAAGAGCATCCATTAAACTTTCATCAGGAATAAAATAAGGTGTTTGTACATATATGTATTCCTTTGCTGAAAGGACCATTTTTATATACCCATACTTAATTTGTTCCCAGTCTGAATCTGGTCCACTAGAAACAATTTGAATACCTACATCTCCTGACGGTTGGACGTCATAATAGCGTTCATCATATAAAATATCGTTCCTGGATGCTTGATTCCAATCAAGAATAAAACGCGTTTGCATATTAGCTACTGCTTCTCCATACACTCGTAAATGAGTATCCCGCCAATAACCAAACTTTTTACTTTTTCCTAAATATTCATCACCTATATTAAAACCACCGATGTAGCCGACTTTCCCATCAATAATAGCTAGTTTACGATGATTACGGAAGTTGATTTTTAAATTAATCTTTGGTATAAGTGGTGGGAAAAAACCTTCGACCTGAGCTCCTGATTCCTTTAAACGGCGAATGTAACGTCTACTCAGTCGGCGGGAGCCTAAATCATCATAAAGAACGCGAACTTCTACACCGGCTTTAGCTTTTTGAATGAGTATATCGCTAATTTCCTTACCAAGGGCATCATCACGGATAATATAATAAAGCAAATGAATATGATCTTTCGCACTCTTTAAGTCGTTTATTAAAGAGGTGAATTTATCTTTCCCATCCGTAAATAATTGCACTTCATTATTTTGTGTGAAAATCGCATCATTATGCCGTAAATGTAAATAATATAAATCTTTATATTTCATTAAACTTTTTTGCCGTAATGAAAAAGTGTCATTTTCTAATGATTTTAATTGTTTATGAACGGCTGCTCTTACTCCTAATTTACTTTTCGTATCCCACGTAAAGATCTTCTGTCCACTTAAGCGCCTTCCAAAAATCAAGTATAAAAAGAAGCCGACAACGGGAATGAAAAAGAGAACCATTAACCATGCCCACGTTGAACTAGCATTTTTTCTCTCTAAAAATATAATTGTAAAGGCGAGGACAAAGTTAATAATCATAACAATCGCAAATAAGTATGGTATGATTTGCTCCATTTCATCCAACTCCCTAAAGCTGTGACATAAAAAATTATTAGGTCCGTTTCATATATTTTACACAATGTTCATAAATTGGGCAAAATAATGAGAAAATAAAAAGGAGCCGTCAATTAAAACGGCTCCTTACTTCACACATATTTATACGGTATCTAATGCACATTCTAAGTCTTCCCAAATATCCTCCCACGCTTCTAGTCCTACCGACAATCGAATCATGCCATCTGTAATGCCCATTTTTAATCGATCTTCTTCTGGCACTACCGCATGGGTCATTGTTGCTGGATGTTCGATTAATGTTTCCGCATCTCCCAGACTTACCGCAATATGAATAAATGAAAGGGAGTTTAAAAACTTTTGTGCATCTTCCTTCGTCCCTTCGATTTCAAAAGAAATCATTCCACCTCCACGGCGCATTTGTTTCCGCATAATAGAGTAATCTTCATGACCTTTATCTCCTGGATAGAAAATGCGTTTTACCTTAGGATGGGCCTTTAACCTTTCAACAATTTTCTTTGCATTATCACAATGACGATCTAACCTAATAGGTAAAGTCTTTAGTCCTCTTAATAAAAGCCAAGCATCAAAAGGTGAAATAATACCACCGATATCTTTTTGGGTTGTCATAGCAACACTATTTAAAAACTCCTCTTCTCCAACTACAATTCCAGCAATAACATCTCCATGGCCACTTATATACTTTGTAGCACTATGAAGGACAATGTCACAACCTAAATCAAGCGGCTTTTGAAGATAGGGCGAAGAAAATGTATTATCAACGACAACAGGAATGTCATATTCTTTGGCTACCTTAGCGACCATTTCTAAGTCAATAAGCTGCATCGTCGGATTAATTGGCGTTTCAATATAAATACATGCTGTTTCTGGACGAATGAACTCTCTCACTTCAGCTTCTGTTCTCATCGCTGAAAAATCTGAAGTAATATCATACTTTTCCTTCATCATCATGAGTAAACCAAAGGTACATCCATATAAACCGACAGAACATAACACATGATCCTTTGCCTTTGTTAGCGCAATTAAAACAGCAGAAATCGCAGCCATCCCCGAACTAAAAGCTAATCCCTTCTCTCCACCTTCTAATTCAGCCATCCGTTTTTCAAGGACAGAAACCGTCGGATTTCCTAATCGCGAGTAAATATACCCTTCTTCATTCCCAGCAAAACGACGCTCCCCTTGTTCCGCTGTGTCAAACGTGTACGTCGACGTTTGAAATAAAGGTGTCGATAAACTGCCTAACATATCTTTCGTATCATAGCCTTCGTGAATCACTGTCGTTTCCAAACGCCTGTTCT
>DATGRX010000080.1:0-10006 GCA_035303185.1 Bacillota bacterium | reverse complement strand
GAGGATTGTAAAGATGGATTTTTATTAGACGGATTTCCAAGAACAATCGCACAAGCAGAAGCGTTAAAAGAAACATTAGAAGATCAGGAAGATAAAATAGATTTCGCTATACATGTAGATGTACCAAAAGAAATTTTAATTGAACGTTTAACAGGTCGTCGAGTATGCCCAAGTTGCGGTGCAACCTATCACGTCACATACAATCCTCCAAAAGAAGAAGGCATATGTGATATCGATTCGTCTCCGTTAATCCAACGGGACGACGATAAAAAAGAAACTGTCGAAAATCGTTTAGCTGTAAATATTGAACAAACAAAATCTTTATTAGACTTTTATGCACACGAAGGAGTACTTAAAACTGTAGATGGTAATCAACAAATCGATAACGTTTTTGCTGATATTCAAGATAGGTTAGTTAACAAACCGTCATAAGTACCCGAATTAGATGCAAAAGCCCTATATACTCGTTATAATGTAGATTAAATTACATTCCATATTTTAATGACTTACCGAGAAGGTGAATACCATGAGTAGCACTCATAAAAAGCCTCTACTAGGTCAAATCGTACGAGTGACCCAAGGAAGAGAAGCTGATCGTTATATGATTATCGTTGATATCATTGATGATCGATTTGTTATGTTAGCTGATGGGAAAGGGCGCAAGTTTAATAAACCGAAGAAGAAAAATATTCTTCATTTCGAAATGCTAGACTACATTTCTGCAGATATTCAAAATAGCCTTCTTGAAACAGGTCGGGTTACAAATGGTAAGCTTAGATTTACGATAGATAAGTATGTAAACGAACATGTGACTGATAATAAGGAAGGGAGTAGAGCTTGATGACAAAGGAAGAAGCGATTGAAATGGAAGGAACTGTAACTGAAACATTACCTAATGCAATGTTTCATGTTGAATTAGAAAACGGACATACAGTTCTTGCCCATGTATCAGGTAAAATAAGAATGCATTTTATTCGAATATTACCAGGAGATAAAGTAACTGTAGAACTTTCTCCATATGATTTAACAAAAGGACGAATTACGTATCGTTATAAATAATAAAAGCTCCGTTAAAAGGAGGTATAAAGATTGAAAGTAAGAGCATCTGTTAAGAAAATGTGTGAAAAGTGTAAAATCATTCGCCGTAGAGGAAAAGTTATGGTGATTTGTGAAAATCCTAAGCATAAACAAATTCAAGGATAATTTTTAAGGAGGTGCATGTAACTAATGGCACGTATAGCAGGTATCGATATTCCAAGAGATAAACGAGTCGTTATTTCTTTAACAGCTATTTATGGAATCGGAAAAAGTACAGCACAAGAAATTCTCGAGAAAACAGGAGTTCCTGAAGATACTCGAGTAAGGGATTTAACAGAAGGAGAACTCGGAAAAATTCGTCAAGCTGTCAACGAATATACAATTGAAGGAGATCTTCGTCGAGAGACAGCAATGGATATTAAACGATTAACGGAAATCGGAAGTTATCGTGGAATTCGTCATCGTAGAGGATTACCTGTCAGAGGACAGAAGACGAAAAATAACTCACGTACACGAAAAGGACCACGTAAGGCTAAGAATTAAAACTAATTAATAAGGAGGTAATCAATCGATGGCAAAAAGAAAAGTAAAGCCACGCAGACGTCGTGCGAGAAAAACGGTAAGTAACGGTATTGCACATATTCATTCAACATTTAACAATACGATCGTTACAATTACAGATACAGAAGGAAACACTGTATCATGGAGTAGTGCAGGTGCTTTAGGCTTTAAAGGATCCCGTAAGTCAACACCGTTTGCTGCACAAATGGCAGCAGAAGCCGCAGCAAAAGATGCACAAGAACATGGTATGCAATCATTAGAAGTAACTGTTAAAGGTCCAGGTGCAGGTCGAGAAGCTGCAATTCGATCATTACAAGCAGCAGGTCTTGATATTAAGTCTATTCAAGATGCCACACCTGTACCACATAACGGTTGCCGTCCACCAAAACGTCGTCGTGTATAAACAATGACCGTATAGAATTTGTCACCCTGTCTATAATGGGTTATGATAGCTTAAAGTTTAAAGAAAATAAATGATTCAAAGAAGAATCGTTTTCATATATAATTTAAGAAAACGAACACTCGTTTTCTAATGAACTTTAACATATATAAGAAAAGACAATAGCATACGAAAGATTACGATAGAGCAATAGAAAATTGCTGATATCTATATGGAAATTTCGGTTAACAAATGTGTAACCGAAGTTTCGACGTTTTAAAGGAGGCCTTTGGAAATGATTGAAATTGAAAAACCTGTAGTAGAAATTGAAGAATTAAGTGAAGATGCTACTTTTGGTAAGTTTGTCGTACAACCACTTGAGCGTGGTTACGGGACAACGTTAGGAAACTCCTTACGTCGTATTTTGCTCTCATCACTTCCAGGAGCTGCGGTAACATCGGTTCAAATTGACGGTGTTTTACACGAGTTCTCAACAATTGATGGAGTAGAAGAAGATGTAACAACGATTGTGTTAAATCTTAAACAATTAGCTTTAAAAATTTATTCAGATGATGTTAAAACTTTAGAATTAGATGTTCAAGGAGAAGGAGAAGTTACTGCTGCAGATCTTACTTTTGATAGTGACGTAGAAGTACTTAATCCTGACTTACCGATTGCAACTTTAAATGAAAATGGAAGTTTATATATGAAGATTACCGCTGTTCGAGGTAGAGGATATCGTCCAGCTGAGGAAAATAAACAAGAAGATGATGCTATTGGCGTCATTCCAATCGATTCCATTTTCACACCAGTCTCTCGTGTTTCCTATGAAGTAGATAAAACACGAGTCGGGCAAAGTGCAAACTATGATAAATTAACATTAAACGTTTGGACGGACGGAAGTCTCAAACCAGAAGAAGCAGTTTCTTTAGGTGCCAAAGTATTTAATGAACATTTAAACTTATTCATTGATTTAACTGAAAAAGCTCAAGAAGCTGAAATTATGGTTGAAAAAGAAGAAGATCAAAAAGAAAAAGTACTAGAAATGACAATCGAAGAACTCGACTTGTCCGTGCGTTCATATAACTGCTTAAAGCGAGCAGGTATTAACACTGTACAGGAATTAACAACAAAATCAGAAGAAGATATGATGAAAGTCCGAAACTTAGGACGTAAATCATTAAGTGAAATCAAATCTAAGATGGAAGAATTAGGATTAGAATTACGAAAAGATGACTAACCCTAATGTCAAACCTTGTAAGACTGAAAAAGGGAGGGAATGTCCGTGGCAAGAAAGTTAGGACGAACAACAGACTCACGTATAGCACTTCTTCGTAACCTTACAACAGATCTCATTTTAAATGAACGAATTGAGACGACAGAAGCAAAGGCAAAGGAGTTACGCTCATCCGTTGAGAAAATGATCACATTAGGCAAACGTGGCGATTTACATGCACGCCGTCAGGCAGAAGCATTTTTATACAATAAGAAATCCTCTGATGATGAAAAAGCATTAGACAAATTGTTTAATGATATTGCACCACGTTATGAAGACCGGCAAGGTGGTTATACACGTGTACTTAAATTAGGACCACGCCGAGGCGATGGGGCAAAAATGGCTGTTATTGAATTTGTTTAATACAACAAGGGCGGGACGTAATCTCATAAAATACATGAGGTGAATCCAGGCCCTTTTTTGTTGATAAAATATAACATAACAGGAGTTAAAAAGATGTCTACACAAAATAACATCGTACGGTTTAACAATGTATCCTTCGCTTATGGAGAAGACAAACCTTTTGTTCTTAAAAATGTTTCCTTTACCATAAAAGAAGGGGAACGAGTAGCTATTATCGGCCATAATGGCTCAGGAAAATCAACGATTGCAAAATTAATGAATGGTCTTTTATTTCCTACAGAAGGTGATATCTACATTAACGGCATAAAAGTAACTGGAGAATCAATTTGGGATATTCGAAAAGATGTCGGACTCGTTTTCCAAAACCCTGACAATCAATTCGTAGGAACGACTGTAAGAGATGATGTTGCGTTTGGTATGGAAAACCGTGGTCTGGAACGTTCTATTATGGAGAAAAGGATTAAGGAAACATTACAAGCCGTTGGAATGGCAGATTATGAACGAACGGAACCCCATCGGTTATCCGGAGGACAAAAACAACGAGTCGCGATTGCTAGTGTGTTAGCCATTGAACCAAAAATTCTCATTTTAGATGAGGCAACTTCTATGCTTGACCCACACGGTCGAAAACAAATTTTATCAACAGTCATGGACATACAAGCGAAAAGGGCACTTTCACTAATAACAATTACGCACGATCTCCATGAAATTGCCGATGTTGAAAAGGTACTCGTTTTAAATGAAGGTGAAATTTGGAAGGAAACAACACCCAAAGAGTTATATGCGATGAGTGAGCAATTACAGAAAATTGACCTCGATGTACCATTTATTAACCATTTAACGAACGAATTAAGGAAGATTGGCCTTTCAATTACTGAAGAGCCGATGACAGCGAAAGAGCTTCTTGAACAATTAAAACATACGCAAAATCAGTCGATGTAATGCGCGAACTGTTCAAATAAGTCTTCCTAAAAATGTACATAAGGAAGACTTATTTTTATATGTAAAATAAGAGAGTACTTATACGCTAAAGGAACCATATATGTTATAATAACAGTCATAAGAAAATCGTTCACTTAAAAATAAATTGAAGGAGTTTTGAGATGGATATTACTTTTGAAAATGTCAGTTATACATATCAACCGAATTCACCCTTTGCCCACCAAGCACTATCAGATGTATCCTTTCATATTCCTTCAGGTACATATGTAGCCATCATCGGCCATACTGGATCAGGAAAATCAACACTCATTCAACATTTAAACGGATTAATCCGACCAACCACAGGTAAGGTAACAATTGGTGACAATGTATTGACAAGTGAAGAACGGCCAGAAGATATGAAACAATTAAGAAGTAAAGTAGGTATCGTTTTTCAATATCCTGAACATCAACTTTTTGAAGAAACCGTTGAAAAGGATATCGCTTTTGGTCCAAAAAACTTTGGGTTTTCCGAAAAGGAAATAGACCAGGCTACAAAGGAATTATTACCTAAAGTAGGCTTGTCTTTAGATTTATTAGAACGTTCACCCTTTGATTTAAGTGGAGGTCAGATGAGGAGAGTGGCGATTGCAGGAGTTCTTGCGACAAAGCCAAAGGTATTAGTCCTAGATGAGCCAACAGCAGGACTTGATCCACGGGGACAAGAGGAAATGATGGATATGTTTCATCAACTACACGAAGCAGAAAACCTAACGACAATTCTCGTCACCCATAGTATGGAAGATGCATTAAAATATGCGGAACATGTTATCATATTAAATCAAGGCACAGTTTATATGGAAGGAGCCCCTTTAGAAGTTTTCAGTCAAAAGGAAGCCCTCCAACAAGTTGGACTTGATCAACCAAATATTCTTCGTTTTATTGAACAGTTCAATCAAACGTTTAATAAGTCTATAAAATATGAAGGACAAACATTAAGGGAAGTAGCCAAGCAGATACAGAAAACGATACAAGGAGAAAAGCAACGATGAATATTATCATAGGTCAATACATCCCTGGAAACTCGATGATTCATCGTTTAGATCCACGGACAAAAATTACGATTATCTTTTTCTTCGTTATTTTTGTTTTTTTCGCCAATAATTTATATAGTTATTCATTATTAACAGGTTTTACATTGCTTGCGATTATCATTACAAGAATTCCGATACGATATATAATTCGAGGTTTACTACCGATTTGGTTTTTAATTGTCTTTACATTTTTGCTTCATTTACTTTTTACAAAAGACGGGGACGTGCTTGTTGAAATTTTCTCCTTTAAAATTCATGTCGGTGGAGTTCTTCGTGGTTTTGAAATTTCACTACGGTTTTTCTTACTCATCATGATGACGTCACTGCTTACATTTACAACAACGCCAATTGAATTTACAGATGCGATTGAAACGATGTTGGGTCCATTAAAACGATTTAAGTTTCCTGTACATGAGTTGGCATTGATGATGTCGATATCGTTGCGTTTTATTCCGACATTACTCCAGGAAACTGACAAAATATCAAAAGCACAAGCATCTCGTGGAGTAGATTTTCGAACAGGACCAATCAAAGAGAGAATTAAAGCGATTGTTCCCTTACTTATTCCCCTATTTATTAGTGCTTTTCAACGAGCTGAAGAGCTAGCGATGGCGATGGAAGCTCGCGGGTACCAGGGTGGAGAAGGACGTTCACGATTACGAGAATTACAGTTAAAGTCATTAGACTATATTATATTTTTTGTCTTTGTTTTTGTTATTATATGTTTATTTATGTTAAGAAGTTAACAAAAAAGGAACGGATTCATCATGAGAAAGGTAAAATGCACAATTAGTTATGACGGAACAAACTTTTCAGGTTATCAAATTCAACCAAATCAACGAACGATTCAAGGAGAACTTGAAAAGGCAATTGCGACTGTTCATAAAGGAAAACATGTAAGGGTATATAGTTCGGGTAGGACGGATACAGGGGTTCACGCAAAAGCACAAACAATACATTTTACACCGGAAGGCTATTTAATTAATGTGGATTGGAAACGGGCATTAAACAGCTTACTTCCCGATGATATTTACGTACATGAGGTTGAATTTGTTCCTGAAGACTTTCATGTTCGGTTTGATGCGATAGCAAAGGAATATCGCTATTTTGTGGTAATTACCGATGAACATGATGTGTTTAAAGCGAATTATACCCATCAAATTAATGATAATTTAGATCTAGATGCTATATTAGCAGGCTGTCAATATTTTAAAGGAACTCATGATTTCACAACTTTTTCCTCAGCAAAAGCAACTGTTAAAGGAAGCAAAGTCCGTACCTTGTATCATGTTGATTGCCAGCAAGATGGAAACCAATTTGAATTTATTTTCCGTGGAGATGGATTTTTATACAATATGGTACGAATTTTAGTCGGAGCTTTAATCGATATCGGGCGTGGGAAAATTAAGCCTGAAGAAATTCCTCAATTAATAGAGAAAAAGGATCGGACGATCGTCGGAGATACAGCCCCTGCTCAAGGGTTATATTTATGGAAAGTTTTCTATGAAAATAAAGATGAAATAGCTTGACATGATAAGGTAATTTAGTCTATTATGGACTATGGCGTTTTATTTCTAACCACAAGTTAGCCCCGGAACTAACTCGTGTTAAAATATAGGAATAACAATTGAGATTTTGAAAGATACGGAGGGAAAATCATGCGTACGTTTATGGCTAATGAAAATAACATTGAACGCAAGTGGCTATTAGTCGATGCTGAAGGAAAGCGTCTCGGTCGTCTTGCAAGTGAAGTTGCAACAATTTTACGTGGAAAGCATAAACCAACATATACACCACATGTAGACACTGGTGATTATGTTGTTGTTATAAATGCAGACAAAATTGAATTTTCAGGTAAAAAATTAACAGATAAACTGTATTATCGCCATTCAAACTATCCTGGCGGGTTGAAGGTACGAAATGCAGCTGAAATGATGGATAAATTCCCAGAGCGGGTTGTTGAAATCGCTGTTGAAGGAATGCTTCCAAAAAATAAACTAGGTCGTAAAATGATTAAAAAGTTACACGTATATAAAGGACCAGAACATAAACATGAAGCACAACAACCAGAAGAATATGAACTTCGTGGTTAATTAAAGGGAGGTAAAAACATTGGCACAAGTACAATACCAAGGAACAGGCCGTCGTAAAACATCTGTTGCTCGTGTACGTATCGTACCGGGAACAGGTCGTATTGTTGTAAATGGTCGAGATGCTGAAGAGTATTTTCCATATGAAACTCAACTCATTTTAATAAAACAACCTTTTGTTGCAACGGAAACAGAAGGAACATATGACGCAGTTATTAATGTACATGGTGGAGGATTTACTGGACAGGCTGGAGCGATCCGTCATGGAATTTCCCGTGCACTTTTAGAAGCGAACCCAGACTTCCGTGTCCCACTTAAGCGTGAAGGTTACCTTACACGTGACGCGCGAATGGTTGAACGTAAAAAATATGGTCGTCGTAAAGCACGTAAGAGGGGACAATTCTCAAAACGTTAAGACAAACGTTGTTATATCAACGTTTACAAGCACTTTTTGGTTCAAGTTGGTTCAAATCAGCTTAAACCTTACAATGAATTTAAGAGATTTAAAGCATCAGCATCTTGCTGGTGCTTTTTTTCTGGCATTAATTCCAAGTAGTAATTCTGTGTAGTTTGTATGTTGATATGTCCTAAGCGTTTAGATACATAAACTAGGTCAATCTCTTTAGCAAACAAAAAAGATGCATGTGTATCACGTAAACCATGAAAAGTAGTTTTAGGAATGTTTATTTTTTCCAAAAGAACTTGTAACTGCTCAGACTGTTTAAATCCGTTCCAATCGAAAACATATCCATTTTCTTTAACAGGAATTTTTTTAATGAAATCATAAACTTCTTTGTTGATGGTTACATCACGTTTTGCATTATCTGTTTTTAAAGATGTATCATCGGAAGTGGGACTGATTGATTCTCTAACCTTAATACCATACTCATAGCCATCTTCTGTTTCTTTTTTATAAATGTATTCCGGTCTTATACCTAACAGTTCACCTCTTCTCATTCCCGTTTCTAGTGCAAGTAATACTAATAAATGAAACTCATCTTCTGGATTATTGATTAAATACTTTCGTAACTTTCTAAATTCAGTAATGGATAAAGCTCTATTTCTTTTGGGTAAGGTTTTTCCACGTGTTTTTACTAAATTGGTAAAGTCATTTGCGATATAGCCCCTTGCATAGGCATCACGTAAAGCTGCTTTAATCTTCAATAATACTTCGTGAACGGTTTTTCTTGAACGAGTTTCTGCATATTCATCTATTTTCTTTTGCACAACAATATCATTTAAATCTTTTAATTGAATATCTTGAAATAAATCTTTTACAACTGCTGAAGTGCGAACATAGTTTTGAAAAGTAGTTTCTCTGACATCGTTCTTTTTTACAAGATATATCCAGTTCTCGAAGAATTCTGCAAAAGTAGTTGTCCTATAAGCTAGTTCTTTCCCTTGCCCTTTTAATAGCTCCATTTCTAACGCCCAAAGCTCAGCTTTTCTTTTTGTAGGAAATGTTTTTGTAAGCTTTTGGTGCTTTCCATTTTGGTATAAAGAAACTTGTGCCCTATATGAATTTCCTCTTTTTATAATACTAGCCATACAATCACTCTCTTTTAGATATAATTTATATAGAGTAGCCTCAACTTAATAGTTAAGGCTACTAGCAAGATGTTTTTTAAATCGAATGTTCTTCGATAAACTTAATTAAAGAAGCAACCGTGTAGCGTTCATGTCTACCAATCATAAATCGTTCCAGCTGATCATGATACCGAATATATTTATCAAAACTCTTAGGGTCAATCCCTAAAAATTTAGAAGCTTGTTCCCGAGTTAAAAGATATGGTAGTTGCTTCTCCACTTGTTGTGTCATGATTATCACTCCTCCGCTTTCAATTTGGTATATCTAATTACATATTCTTCGTACTCACCATCCACTTTTTTATATCCAGTATATTCTTTTTGAAATAATACATCTTCAGCATTAAACTCTTTAAATTTATCATTAAACTCATATGAAACATGAGGTTTTTTTAAGTTTTTAGATTTAAAAATTCTTTTTTTATTTATATATTTTAATAAAGTCTTTGTATCATCAAGGTTTTTCTCGAAGTACTTTGAAATATACCTTCCAATGTTTTCCTTCTTATCTACATCTATTTTTTTAACATTAATTGATCCTAATGGCCATAGTTCCTTTAATTTTTTATGTGCAATAAAAGGTAATGAAAAAAATATAATATGATAATGTATTGCACCACGCTTTTGTAATTCCCAGACTGCAATATATTTTAATTTTGCTTTTTTAGTTTTAAACAATCTATAATTCAATCTTTTA
>DATGRX010000079.1:0-3236 GCA_035303185.1 Bacillota bacterium | reverse complement strand
TATATGTATGCTCTCCTCTACCTTGGTTAAGCTTGCATATACCTACTAATCTTTAAAATTCAATACTATTATTTTATTCAATAACTTTATCCTTTAATCGCCCCTTCAACCATTCCTGTAGCAATTCTTCTTTGGAAAATAGAATATAGTATAATCACCGGAATAATTGCAATGACTAATGAAGCAAATAATACTCCCCAGGCATTTGTATATTCAGCTTCACTACTTATATAATCTATTGCTAACGCAAGCGTGTAATTTTTCTCGCTTTGAAGGAAAATAAGCGCCATAAAGTATTCATTCCAAAATTGAATCATATTCATTATTGTGACAGTTATAATTCCAGAAATTGTGAGCGGGGTGACAATTTTCCATAGGACTCCATAGAGTGACAATCCATCAATAACAGCGGATTCTTCTAAAGTTCTTGGTATTGTGCTTATGAAACTAGTTAAAACAAATATCGTAAAGGGTAACTGACTGACGGCATAAACAATAGATAAACCTATTATATTATCTAACAAATTTATTTTGTTTAATAGAAAAAATAGTGGTATCCATCCTAAAACCATAGGTATCATCATTGCTGATACATAAACTGTAAACAAAATAGAACTACCCCTAAATCTAACTCGCTCAAGTGCATATGCAGTAGGAATAGCAAGCACTAGAGTTAGAGCAGCCCCGACTAATGTAACGACTAAACTATTAAACACACTTATTCCAATATTATAATTGTTCCATGCTTGAATAAAGTTATCTAAGCTGAATGAAGTTGGGAGGCCCCAAGGATTTCGGTAAATTTCTGCATTAGATTTAAACGATCCTAAAAACATCCAAATAATTGGATATATAACGACAATTGTCCATAAAAACAATGGTATTCTAATACCAAATCTGCTTAATCTTACCTTTCCTTCATATTCCATATTTTTCAACTTCCCCCTTTTAATACTCAACTTCTTCTCGCTTCATAAAGAATTGCAATAAAAATACGGTTAATAATGATAGGACTAAAATCATAACTCCGATGGCAGCTCCATATCCAAAATTATAATGCACAAAGGCTTGATTATATAGATATGATCCCATCACATGTGAAGCATAATTCGGTCCTCCACCAGTCATTACTTGTACTAAAATAAAAGAGCCATTTAACGTAGTAATAACAATATACAAAATGGAAATTTTGATTTGTGGCCATATCAATGGAACAGTTATTCTCCAAAACTGTTGCCATTCACTGCAGCCATCTATTTCTGCCGCTTCATAAATATTTTTATTTATATTAGCAATTCCACCCATTAGCATAAGCATAAACAATCCGATTCCTGCCCATATGGAAGGTAAGACAATACTAGGTAAAGCCCATTTTTCATCACCTAGCCAAGGTTTTGTTAAGGAGCCTAATCCAACAAATTCTAAACCACTATTAATTAGTCCAAGATTTGGATTGTATATAAATGTCCATAATATACCTATGACTACTACTGACATGATATTAGGAAAGAAAAATATCACACGATAAAAAGGAGCCTCTTTAATTTTTAATTGTGTAAGGGCAACTGAAAAAAACAATGCTAATACCATGATTCCAATTACTTTTGTAATCACTAAAAAGTAGTCATTCATGATCGTTTTAGGAATAATTTCATCACTTAATAATCTTTTATAATTATCTAATCCTATGAAAGTCTTCACACTTGATGATCCTGACCATTCAAAAAAGGAATAGTATAAACCACTAAATAGAGGATACAGTGTAAATATGGCAAAGACGATAAATGTTGGGACGATACAAAATATAAGGAACAGGTTTCGTTGAGCTCTAGATTGTATCATAACATCCCTTCTTTCTTAGAATACTTAGTTCTTAAATATATGCTCTATTCACTTAAAAATAAAAACTTCGTCATATTGTTTGTAAATAGATGAATATTAAATGCAATAGATGGAATGGGGGGGTTACTCCATTCCATCTATTACACAACTCAAAGTATTTAATCGCCACGATACTTTGCTGATTCTTCTACTGCTTCTTCTAAAAATTCAGCAACAGAAATATTTCCTAACATAAGGGAAAGCAAAGCATTTGATAATGGTTCTTCTAATTCAGAACTCATTGGGAATGGTCTTTCATAAATTCGTACAACATTAGGATCGTTAATCATTTCGTTAGCTTTTATTAGATAATCCGGAACATTGTCATTCTCACTTAAATCAACATCAGTGATGTTCATCATTGCTCCAGTATGTTCTGAAAATAATTTTGCATATTCCCTTGTAAAGACAAATTCAACAAATGCTTTTGCAGCCTCAGGATTCTCTGCCTTTTCAGCTATAGCTAAAGGTCTTAAATCAGGAACTACAGCGAAAGGTTCACCTTTGTCCTGCATCGGGGATGGAATAAAACCATATTTGAAATCATCCGGGGTATCCTCTTCCATTTCATTCGGTAACCATAATCCCACTGTTACAAATGCATTATCATGTAGTAAGAAATTCATCTGGGATTGAGTATGGTTTAAAGCCCCTAACCCACTATCAAACATACCCTCTTCTTGCATTTTGCCTACCTTTTCCATTACACCTATGACTTCTTCTCTTTCCCAAACTCCCTCCGAACCTTTTACTATATCTGCTAAAAGTTCATCACCACCAGCAGCACCAAAGGCTGGTATTAGCATTCCTCTTAAGAAATAATGTGGATGTTGCCCGCTAGTAACAAAAGGTTCGATATCTTCTTGTGATTTTATTTCACTCATAGATTCCATAAATGAATCAAAATCTTCTGGTATTGTAAAATCCTCATTTTCAAACCATGATTCATCATACCACACGCCCCATGTATCAAATATCAAAGGTAAAGTGTAGATTTTGTCATCATGGCGATTTGGGCTGACAAGAAAACTGTCGATTAACTTTTCACCATCTTCCATCTCAATATCTTTTATCCATTCTGTCAGATCCATTAATTGTTCGTCCTCAACCATTTGTGTTTCACTGGAACCAGCCCCGTCGATGTATACCACATCAGGTGGATTATCGGAAACCCAACGCGAACGCATCTGATCATTAATATTTGGCCCTGAATGTTCGATTATATTTACATCGGGATATTCTTTCTCAAAATCAGCGAAGACTTCTTTCCACCATGAATCTCCATACCCACCCACAAAATACTGTATTTCTAGATCGCCTGATATTTTACCATCTGAAGTTTCAGTATCATTATT
>DATGRX010000078.1:0-5252 GCA_035303185.1 Bacillota bacterium | reverse complement strand
CCACCTCAGTTTTAAGATTTTCCTTTAAGTAAAGCACTTATCCTCCGTAACGGTCTTGTTACTTTCCATGATGTACTGTTTATAATATGATTGTTGTCTTTCTCCACACGATTTTTCTTTCTGTCTAACCGGGTAAAATCACGATTTAAAATACGTAAAGCCGTTTGTGATGATCTGAAACGGTTAATATCATATCGTTCATTAATTTCAAAGCCGATTTTGATTGGGCCTGTCCAATCTTGTTCAATGATCCTTTTAACTTGTGCACTTCTAGACTGAGCAATCATTTCCTTAAACTTTTTAATCGCATCTAAGTCTGGGCTAGCTACCATAATTTCAATTTCATTATGGTATACTCGTTCAACATGCCCGTGCAAACCTAATTTTAAAGCTTGTTCTCGCAACCAGCGGTGATAATTTTCCCGCATAACTGTTCCAATGACATGAAATGCTTTACTATATATTTTACCTTGCGGAGCTGGAATTACTTCTACCTCTTGACTTGACCGGTTCTCAAGCGGCTGTAGAACTTCTGACATATCGAAATATAATCGTGATTCGGCTTTCTTGACACCGATTGTTTCGGGAAAATAATAATCGATAATTGCCTTTGGAATATCTCGAGATTGCCCTTCTAATGGAAAAAGGATGCCACCTATTTGTGCGGTAGCATTTAATTCTAAAACAACTGCTGCTTCTTCCGTGACATTACCTTCATTAATAATAATGTCTACACCACCGTGCTTGAACTTTGGCATCGTTTGAAGAGCTCTAATAGCTATCGATTTAATCTCTTCTGATAGTTCATCAGTCACATCAATTGGATCTCCGCCAATGGATACATTTGACTTTTCACGAAGATATAATTTTTTTCCTTTTGGTAACACGGATTTTAATGTATATCCTGCTTCTTCGACAAACTGCATGATTTCAACATCGATTTCAATTAAACAATCATTTAATCTGGCGTTTTTTCTTCGTTGTAAGTTTTTTAAATGAATAAGCTCTTCAATCGTATTCTTGCCGTTTCCTGTAATATTTGCAGGGATACGATTGTAGGCTGCGACAACTTCATCATCTACTACGTACAATCGGTATTCAGGACCTACGATATACTGCTCGACGATCACTTCATCATATTCGAGTTCTTCGCGAACATACTCAAGGGATTCTGCTAATTCCTGTTCGTCTCTAATGTTAGTGACAACACCCCAACCTAAACTTCCGTCTGTTGGTTTAACAACAAGAGGAAAACCGAGACTTTTAGCGTATTCAATAATCTCTTCATTAGTAGCTTCGGCTGGAAATCCCTTTCCTAAAGGGACAGGAACACCAGCTTCAGCTAACATTTGTTTTGTTGTATATTTATCATCGCTTAATTCTACCGCTTCATTGGATACTTTATTTCCCCTCGTTCGGAAGAAAAATTCTGTCCTTTTATCTGAACTCAAAGAAAATAACCGTCCAGGTGGATTTACACCGAAAACGATCATATCATCATAATATTTTGAATCTGCTGTATACCACTTTAGTTGTAATCCTCTCCGCCATCCTTCAAGAGCTACTGAAAAGGAACAGAGCCTTGTTTTTCTCGCATTAACGACCATCTCATTCGTTAAGTGCGGGAGAGTAATTGGTTCTGGTGCTTGCATGGTTTAACCTCCTGAATTCTCGTTAAATTTCTTCACCTTTTATTCTTTTGACAATTGCACCGAAGAAACGAATAGGCCAAGTAATTTTCCATGAAAAACTATTATAATATTTTTGTTGTTCTTTTTCCGCTCTTTTTAATTCATACTCTGTTTGTTCGATTGCTTTGATAAGGCGTTCGATTTCCTCTGTTTCCGTTTTTAAATCTCCTTTAATTTCAAAACCAACTTTCATTGGTTGATTCCATTCACTTTGGTGAACTTCTATGACCGTTGATCGTTCCGGATCTTCCCACAGACCATTTTCAAAATCATCGACCATTTCTGGATCAGTCCCACATACGGCAACATCAATACTTCCGTCTTCTTTGTTTAACACAACTCCATTAAGCTTTCGTTCAAAGGCTTGCTTTCTCAGACCCATGTGGTAACCGAGCTGTTGCACGTCACCGATAACCGTATACTTTTTTGCATATAGTTTTCCAGTTGGCATCGGTGTAACCATCGAAACATTGGCCGAGTTTGATTCTAGGGGTGATAGTACATCAGAGAAATCAAAGTACATTTTTTCTTTATCTGTGTTGACTTCCTTCGTCTCTGGAAAATAATAATCAATAATCGCAGCAGGTACGTCACATGGTTTTCCGACCATTGGGAACATGAGCCCTCCGAGTTGAGACGTAGGATTTACTTCAATGACGTAAGCTGCCTCTTCAATTTGTTTTCTTTCATCAACAATAATATCAACGGCCCCATGATGTAGACCTGGAATTGCTTGCAAAGCTTTCACAGCAACTTCCATTACCTCTCTCGGCATATCTTCTGTAACAGTTACAGGGTCACCACCGGTTGAAATGTTTGCTTTATCGGTTAAGAAGAGCTGTTTATCCTTTTCTAACACAGAACTTAATTGGTAACCTTGCTCCGCAATATAATTTTCTAAATCGACATCAACTTCAATCGGACAACTAATTAATCTCGGATTGTCTTTCCGGATTTCGTTTTTTTCTTCGATAAGTCTTCTGATTGATTTCTTCCCATCACCAATAACATTTGCCGGCAAACGCATCATGGCAGCGACCGCTTTATCTCCAACTACGTAAATACGGTAATCTTTTCCAGGAATATGTTGTTCAACGATTACGTTTTTATTTTGCTTGTTTTGTTTAATCGCTTCTAAGGCTAAAATCAATTGTTCGTCTGTTTCGATTTCTGTATGAACGTCTCGACCGAAGCTACCGTCTGTCGGTTTAATAACGACTGGATAGCCAATTTCCTTTGCATATTCAATAAGTTCTTCTTTATCATCTACCGAAAATTGCTTTCCTTTAGGAACGGGGATATTTTGTTCTGTTAAAACCTCTTTTGTTTTTGCCTTATCCCCACCTATTTCTACGGCTTCATTCGTCACTTTGTCTCCCCGGGTTCTGAAAAAATAATGGGTCTTTTCATCAGAACTTAAAGAAAAAAGCCGACCAGGGCTGTCGACATACCAAGTTTTCATATTAGGAAACTCCTCTGAATCCTTCGTATGCCAACGTAAAGTAAGCCCTCGGCGCCAGCCTTCAAGGGCTACTACATAAGCATCTAAATTCCAGCCGCGGGCATCTGCAACGACTTCATTTGGTAAATGGGGTAACCATTCTGTATTGTATGTTTCCAATCGTGTGTCCTCCTAAGCTCTCATTACACTTGTTCTGTTAGTTTTTTCTGTTGTGATCGAATAAATTCATGAAATTCGTTAAAAGGTTTGTTTGCTAATAAATCTTCTGTTAGTCTCGTTTCGGCATCTAAATAATAATCTCCTAATAATGTATCTAGTTTATCGTCAAACTCTTCATAGCTCCCAGGTTTTGCGGTGAATTCTCCAAAAACTAACTTTCCTTCTGAACGGAGAAAATCAATTCGAATAAAAGGAGCTGGAATTTTAGCACTTAATTCCTCGGCAAATTGCAATTCCTCTTTTGTGACGCCATCTCCTTTAAATAAATGTTCTTCATATTTTCCTGTTCGAATTCTTTCGCCAGTTGGTGTCCACCAGCATTGTTTCACTTCTGGGAATCTTGTAATTTCTAAAATCAATCCTACTTTCCCGTAAAAACTATAAAACTTAATATCTCGTGCGGGAATCTTTTTCTCGTAATCTTCCAAAATAAGTTCCTCGACCATCCATTCATCTTTTTCTACCCAACCAATAGTAAGGTCCTTTGTCATACTTTCTTCTAATTCAGCAATACTTGATAGTTTCTTTGATCTTCTGACATCAATTATATCATTTTTTTCATAAATTAAATATACTCCACGTGAACCAGCACCATCTACGGGTTTGATGACGGTTCTACTTTCCTTTGGAACTGCCTCTCCCGTGTAATTTTGGTCATCTGTTTTTGGTCGTCTAATGTGCAACTTATCAATAAATTCATAGGCAACTCGCTTATCTTCGAGTACATATTCTGGAAGCTCTGTTTTGCTTAATTGTTTTTGTCTAATTCTGCGGCTTAAGCTACCTCGGAAAGAACCTACATTTGATAGTTCAAAAGGTTTTTCTTCTAAACCAGGACGCACCATAAATTCGGGAATCTCGTCGGTTTCTAGGGCAGGGAATACTTTTGAATAAACGAGATCCCGCTGTTCTTTATCCTCATTCATAAAAAGGCGGGCAGCATAAATTAATGCTTCATTATAGTTTTGAACGTGTGCTTGTTTTTGTTCCGTTGTCTTGATAATAAAATCTACTAATTTTCCGCTATTTTTCTTGGCGCGCAACGTTTCCATTATTTGATAACTTTTAAAGCTCCGCTCATCAAGGGACAAGTAATGAAGCTCTTCCTCCGCACTTACTAATTCCTCTTCTAATTGTTTAAGGTCTTCCTTTAGCAAGCGAATCTCTTGCATCAGTTTTGTTTCAGCATTTCGACGAAAGAGCTTGGCAAAAAAATCTTTTATTCTTTCAAACGGTTTTGCTAGTTTATATGTTCTACTCTTTTGAATATCTCTTAGTCGTCTTTGATGCATATCTGTCTGATGTTTTAGATCCTTTACTTCCGCTTCCTTTTGTATAATTTGTTCTAGGAGCTCTAAGTCTCTCGCTTCACTTCGTTTTGGCATGTAGGTTCCCTCCCTTCTAATGTAAGTGTGTAATCCAATCTCGTAACCTTTGTTCATACCGTTTATGTGAAGTTGACCAAGCTTCCTTTGCTAGGTCAATATATCGTAAATCATGAATATTTCTTTCTTTCATCTCTGTCAATGTTTTCTCATCAAAGGCGTACCAAAGACCAATTTTTCCATACCGATTTTGCACTTCTCGGCTTATCTGACGGATATTTGTAAAATCATCATCTAAAATGACAACAACCATATGTGGCATGATATCCGGTAAGTAAAGCTGGTTTTCCTCTAGTATGGAATGGCCACGGATGATTAATACATCACAAGTAATATGTTCCCCGTAGACAAGGGTTTGTACGTTGTGACCATCGATTAGCTTTCTTACGTTTTCATTGATCTCTTTTGGCCTGATCATATTATAGCATGATTCAAGAGTGATTCCTGTACGAATTCCGAGATTTTTGTGGACATTTATTTCCTGAATTGTATCAT
>DATGRX010000077.1:0-9497 GCA_035303185.1 Bacillota bacterium | reverse complement strand
TAGGGAAGATTTATATGGTGAAATCTGGTCTGTTGGAATGACGAAAGCAGCTAAGAAGCTTGATATACCTTATGATAAGTTGAAAAAGGCATGTGTTAATCATGATATTCCACTACCAACTCAGTCTTATTGGAGTAAATTATATATGGGAAATGAAAAACCGTCTCAACCTGAATTGCCTAATGCAGAAGATAATGTAGTGATTACAATTAAAAAAGCGAAAAAGCAACAAGTTAAATTAGCCCCAAAAAGGATTGTTAAGTCCACAAAACAAAAAGAAAAACAAGAATCACCCCCATTAAAAACAAGTCACGAAAAATTATCAGAACAGGAAAAAAGTTATTTTTCTTACTTTAAACAAGATGAAGATAGGTTGATAGATATTTATAATAATTTAAAAATAAATAAAACACTATCTTCAAAACCACATAAGGCGATAGTTGGGTATCGTAAAAAAACTCAATCCTATCGAGAGGATAAATTGAGAATAAAATCGGCATCTGGAGAAATATTCCCGGAAGTTTTACCTTTTATAGATAGTTTATTCAAATCTCTTGAGAGAGCGGACGCTAAGATTGTTCCCAAATATGAGGAAACGGAAATTATATTGAAAGATAAATATACTATTACTTTGAACTTTAAATTGCCATGTAGAAAAATTAACTTATCACCAGAAGATGAAAGATATTCTACATATCATACGTTTGAATATAAAACTAAAGGAACAATAAATGTGGAAGTTGGTTATAAGCTGTATTGGCATAACTGGGGAAGAAGTGAAAAAAATATAAATCAAACCAAAAGAATGTCTACTGAGGACCTTTTAAGAAAAGTATTTGTCTATATTTTTTCATTACCAGAAATAATTGATGAGCAAGAAAAGGAGTATATAATACAAGAAAAACAACGTTTGAAAGAGGAGGAAGAAAGATTAATCTTACAGGAAAAGCGGGACAATGAATACATAAAAACACAGCAACTCATAAACAATTCCTTGAATTACTTCTATTCTAAATTAGTCCAGGAGTATGTTGTTGCTGAAATGGAAGAAGATTCAGAAGAGTATAGATGGGCGATGGAGAAAGCTAATTGGATTCGTAATTCAGAAAAAAATCCTGATGAGTTTTTAACAGAGAATGAAAAAGAGAAACTGTTTAATAAGAAAACTAACCGTACGAACTTTTGGTGACGAGTTTATTTTTAGGGGAGAAACACTATGAGTTTATTTAGAAAAATATTCAAGAGCAAGAAAGAAAAACAGAGTAAATCAAATAAAGGATTAATAGGCGGTTTATCAATAAAATTATCAACAGATGAAAATGGAGTATCAGTAACTTCATTACCGGTAGGGACAGTAACGGGAAGCAAACATAGTGATTTCTATGTTTATGAGTGGTTTATAAAAGATACAGGTGAAGTGTTTTATGTTGGAAAGGGTAGAGGTAATCGCTATAAAGAATATCACGCTAGAGCATATATTGCTGAAAAAATAAAAAAGTTATTTGAGACCGAGTCAAGGTTTGTTGCAACAGATTTAACAGAAATAGAAGCAATAGAACTCGAAAGTGAGACAATGTTACGTATATTAAATGAAACTAATCACAGATTGACTAATAGAATCATCCCTTTGTTAGCGAAGCGAGGAAATGGTTATGATAGAAGCCCTAATACCCCAGCTTTTGAATTTGAAAAAGCACCTGTTTTATACGCTACTGAAATTGATGAACATTATTTTGAGAAATCTTATAAAGAATTTGACAAGGTGACTGAAGAAAATTTAAAAGCAGTGATGTTTATTGAACGTAATATTCGTAATGAGATTGAAACTATTTATGGTGGGGAAGTGGGAAGATATATTGATGAAACAAAACAATTGTTAAATAAGCATGGAAGTAGAGTATTGAAAACTCAATTTGCAAAATCGGTTACTGCATGGATATATATTGGAGATGATGATGTTTATAATTATGAAATTGATCAAGAGAGAGCAATAGAGAGAATAGGAAGAGAAGTCCCTACGTACCATTTGATTGACGTATGGAAATTTTTAAAAAGTAAATATGGAGATTTAGTAAATCCTGAAGTAAAAAAAATCGAAATCAAGCCCTATCATAATAGAGTCCCACTAAATGAAATAAAGAATTTTAATAACTGGGAAAAAGGTTTTGATGAAGGAATGCCTTATTGGGAGGATGGAGATGCAGAAAGAAAAAATGGAAATGTTGAAAAAGCAATAAGTTTATTTGATAAAGCTAGATATCATGGATATGAAGCACCTGCATTATACAATTCATATGCAATGGCTTATCGTAAATTAAAAGATTACGATAATGAGATAGCAATTTTAGATGAAGCAATTAAAAGGTTTAGTGTAGGTAATAATGAAATAGTAATTCAAAAGTGGAAAGATCGTCGAGATAGAAGTATTGAACTTAAAATGAAAAATAAACTATAATTTCTTTGACATGTTCCCACGAACCTACGAAATAGTCGACATGTTCCCGCATACGACCGTTTCACTAAAAATCGCAAATACATCAATTCTATCAACTCGTCCCACATCAAGTTGGTTACACTATTGTCTAAGGAGTAAATATTGATATAATTAGTTTATAAGTTTTTGTACTATCTTTAGTCGAATAAATAAAGGAGTAGAATAATGAAGTTAATTTCATGGAATATCGATTCATTAAACGCTGCATTAACAAGTGATTCAAATCGGGCCCATATGTCTCGAGATGTTTTGCGAACGATCTATGATTATGATGCAGATGTCATCGCCATTCAAGAAACGAAACTACCAGCCACTGGTCCAAGTAAGAAACATAAGGAAAAACTTGCAGAATTCTTTCCAGGCTATGATTTTGTCTGGCGTTCTTCTGTTGAACCAGCCCGGAAAGGGTATGCAGGAACGATGTTTTTATATAAAAATCATTTAAAGCCTGAAGTAACCTATCCTAAAATCGGTGCACCGGATACGATGGATGACGAAGGTCGAATCATCACCTTAGAATTTGATGATTTCTATATAACACAAGTTTACACACCAAATGCTGGTAATGAGCTTGTCCGTCTTAAAGAACGCCAAATTTGGGATGAAAAATATGCTGAATACTTAGCGGAGTTAGATAAAGAAAAGATTGTTCTCGCAACAGGCGATTATAATGTCGCTCATAGGGAAATTGATCTTGCTAATCCAAGTGGTAACAGAAATAATGCAGGATTTACGGATGAAGAGCGTGAAGGTTTTACCAATTTACTTGCCAAAGGTTTTACAGATACCTTCCGCCACATTCACGGGGATGTTGAAGGCGTCTATTCCTGGTGGGCACAAAGGGCAAGAACGAGCAAGATAAACAATACCGGCTGGAGAATCGATTACTGGCTCGTCAGTGATCGAGTTAAGGAAAAGGTTAATAAGTCCGAGATGATAGACTCTGGGCCAAGACAAGATCACACGCCAATTTACTTAGAAATAGAGATGCCTTTATAGGCTATCTAACTAAAAAACTCAAAAGAGCTTTCCGATTAAAGAGGATTGGAAGGCTTTTTTGTTTGTTATCATATATCGTCTAAGGATGAAGAAATTTCTCATGTTTTGTCGAAATTTCAAGTATAAGAAAGGAAATAACTATAATATAAATGACTTTACTAGATTTTCAAATAGAGATCTTCTTAGGTAGATAAAAACAAAAGAATTAGTTTTATGAACGATTTATTAGGAAGGACTTACATTATATATGCTCACACAGCAAGCTTATAGTATGATTAAATATAAGTATGAAAAATGGAGGAAAGATAACCATGAAAATTGTCATTTTAGAATCCTTAGGAATCAGCGATGAGTCGTTTACGAGAATTTTCAAACCTTTAACGGATAATGGCCATGAGTTAGTTGTTTATGATGATGGAAAAACAGATGAAGAGTCACTTAAAAAACGAGTCAAGGATGCAGAAGTTTTAGTCCTTGCAAATATGCCCCTTAGTGGTGAAGTGATTGAAGCTGCGGAAAAATTAAAGTTTATTTCGGTCGCCTTTACGGGCTATGATCATATTGATTTAGAAAAATGTAAAGAAAAAGGCATTCAAGTGTCAAATGCTGCCGGATACAGTACGCATTCTGTCGCGGAACTTACATTTGGCTTAATCACTGCTCTATTACGTAATATCGTCCCTCTAGATAGTGTTACGAGAGATGGTGGGACAAAGGATGGCTACAAGCAGACGGATTTACATGGAAAAACCTTAGGTGTATTAGGCACGGGTGACATTGGTAGCACAGTCGCTAAAATAGGTCTAGCTTATGGCTGTCGCGTCCTTGCTTATAACCGAAGTGAAAAGCAAGACTTAATCGATCAAGGGGTAGAATATATGCCCTTAGATGATATTTTAAAGATGAGTGATATTGTTACACTTCATATCCCACTTACGGATCAAACAAAGCACTTAATTGATAAAAGTAAATTAGCCTTGATGAAAGAAACGTCTGTCTTAATTAACACAGCCGTTGGCCCGATTGTTGATAATGATGCATTGGCCGAAGCGTTACATAATGGAACAATTGCTGGCGCTGGTTTAGATCGAGTGGATATGGAACCCCCAGTACCTACGGATTACCCACTTCTAAAAGCACCAAATACGGTACTTGTTCCACATGTCGGCTATGCTACTGATGAAGCGATGATCCGAAGGGCTAAAATAACGTCAAATAATATCGAAAAATGGTTAAAAGGTGAACAAGAAAATATCGTTCTTTAATCTTATCGTTATGAGATATATCCCAAAAATTATTATAATTTTTGGGGTTTAGTACTTCTTTTGGCGAAAAGGATATGTAGTGGTATAGACTCAATTTTAATGTATTCATACGAAAGGAAGGGATAAAATGAAAGTTGCTATTTATGGTGCTGGCGCCATGGGAACGGTATTAGGAGCCTTTCTTATGCGGTCCGGGGAAAAGGTAGATTTAATTACTAGAAACAAAGCCCATGTAAAAGCCTTAAATCAAAAGGGGGCACATATCGTTGGCAGTGTAGATATGCGACAAGACGTTCATGCACTTTTGCCCTCTGAGATGAAAACTAAATATGATATTATCTTTTTAATGACAAAACAGTTGAATAATAAAGAAGTCGTTACGTATTTAAAGGATTATCTAAGTGAAGATGGTGTCATTTGCAGCATGCAAAATGGGCTGCCTGAATTACTCATTTCTGAAATCATTGGAGAAGAAAATGTTTTTGGTTGTACAATGAATTGGTCAGCTTTTATGGAAGGAAGTGGTGTTGTTCACCTAGCATCTAAAAATACACCTAAAACCTTAAGTTTTGGTCTGGGGTCCTTTCACCAGGAAAAAAGGGTTCATTTAGAAGAAATTAAAAGATTATTATCCCAGATGGGAGATGTGACATTAGAAGAAAATTTCATGGGTGTCAAATGGTCAAAGTTACTAATTAATAGTAGTTTTAATGGTCTTTCCGCCATATTAGGCTATACTCTTGGGGAAATTGCTGCGAACAAAACATCTAGAAGAGTGTTTCAATGTCTTGTGAAGGAATGTATAGATGTAGCGAAAGAAAATCAGATAAAAATCGCAAAGGTTCAAGGCGTTGATATTGTTAAACTTTTAGATTATCAAACAAAATTGAAGCAAAAATTTAGTTTCATGCTTATCCCCCTATTATTGAGAAAACATAGTGCCTCAAAGTCAAGTACATACCAAGATATTGAGGCGGGCAGAAAAACTGAAATCGAAGCCATCAATGGAATCATTACACATTATGGAGAAAAAGCAGGGGTAGATACACCCTTTAACGAGAAGGTTATTCAACTTGTTAAACAATTAGAGAATGGGCAATTAAAGCCTGATTTTGAGAATGTGAAATATTTCCAAGACCTATTATAAAATAGATTAGCATCCTTCCATTCTTTAATTCTATGGGATTCCATATTTATTAGTAGAATGATAAGCAGCCAATAAAGGCGAAAAATAAAAGTTAAGAATAATGAGTTTATGAAGTATAAATCAAATAAATAACCGAGGATTTTTAGGCGACTCGGTTATTTTTAATTGTGGCTTTTAAGGGGAAATATTATAAAATAATTTCTTTTTCTTCATTTGAAAAAAGTGATTTTCTCGAACCACATTCATTGTGCATGACACAACAATTTGGTTCGTTTTTTATCATTTTTATATTTTTTATAAACTACTAGTTTCTCATATAGTTTGATCTGCTTATTATAATTCATAGTCATCTCGATACGTATGGAGTTCATATGTCTGTATGCATCGATTAGATAGAAAATCACATTGATTAAATTTCAGATTTATAAATAATCCCGGCAGCTTCCCCGACCTTGTCTAAATTTTTATAAACTTTCTTTTGCAGGCTTGATGTTTTTTCCATCTGCTTGATCTTTTCTAAGTTACTCGTGCTATATATTCGTTCTAAGGCTTGTTTATGATTATTATTTTTCGCAATGATTGTAAATCGTTTCGCAAAAGACGTAATATTGCTTGTTTCACTTAAAAGATCTTGGAGTGGTTCGTATAAAAGCCAGGTTCGACAAACAAATACATCATAGTCATGTTCAAGAAAATACTCTTCAAAAAATTGCACCGCTTGCTTGAAGGAGGCTGTTACTTTTTCAGGAGTAATATTTGCATTTTTCATAATATGTATCGTAATGATTGGTGTCCCTTCTGGAATCGCTTCTTTCCATTTATCTGGTAAAAGCATATATTCATGCCCACTACGCTCAATTTCTTCATAAGAGAAATAAGAAATTTGATAGCGTAATGGTCCGATATCAAATATTTCCGCTCGAAACATTGGTGTCAACCAGCGGATGTCCCTTTCACTCAATCCATATATCCCATGTTGTTTAAAGTAGCGCTCAATCCGATAACTTAAATCATAAATACTTTTATATAAATGTGACAAGGGAATATGCTTCTCTTCATATGTATTTTTTAAGTGGATTAACTGGGCAATTGTTTCAATCATGCGTTCTTCCGCATCCAAATGAAGCAAAGGATTCTCTAGGTAGTTTTCGACAAAAGGAGATGACTCCATCCTTTGGTAGTCACTAGGAAAATGCTGTTCTATGTATTGAATGAATTCTTTTGAAAATTTCGCCTTTTGTAAAATAGTCATGATGATACCTTTAACCATTAAAAGATCCTCCTGTACGAAATATTGCTATTCTCTTTAAGTATATTAAAATGGTTTGTGCGGTGCAACGTAATAGGAAAAGATTAGTTTAGTTGTTGTGAGTAATATATACGAAAAATTAGTAGAATCAGAAATAGAACATGGTCATCAATCTGTATTTTCAAATGCAAAATTATTGTTTAAAAGACTCAAGAAAACGAGCGCTAAAGAGTAATTATGGTGAAAAAACAATGGATAAAAAGTCTGGTAAATGGTATAATATAAGCCATAAGTAAGATAAAGGAGATGTATGAAATGAGACTACTTTCAATGCATTCGAAGGAGTTTCAACGGGTGTTGCATAATCTAAATTTAGAAAACATACATCTTTCTAATAATATTCAAGAGGAAATTATTGAGTTTTGTAATCAAAAAGGAGAAATCACTCCAAAAGTAATTAAGGATATACTAGCTAATGACCAAGGACAATCTACATGAAAATGATGAAACGAAGCGGGAGGATTATTTGGAAGCGATGATACAATCCGTTACTTGCACTGATAAATTAGTTTGTCTTTTCAAAAAAACAATTAAAAAATCTAAGCAAAATCTCATCTAAGCACAGATAGTATAAGATAAAAAAGCCTACAAAAGTAATTCACTTTTGTAGGCTTTTTTAATAGCTTCCATTAAGGATATTGTAATGTTACAATATAAATTTTCATCATTTTTAAAATCAAAGTCATGTTTGTTCGTTAATATAAGTAAGCAATAAACCAAATGTCGACATTTCGATTAAGTACAATGGTATTTTTGGAAGGGTGCAAAAGGAATATGAAACATCTTATTATTTGGGAATTGAAACGTCTCTTTAGTAAAAGATATCTTTTAATCATGACATTTTTATTAATTTCGTTAAATGTTTATATTATTTGTTATGAATATGATGAATATCTTAATTATGCTTATTTACAAGAAAATATCAATGAAGTATTAATTGATATTGAAGGAAACATTACTAATGAGAAAACAGTAAACGCGGAGCGAAAACATACAGAGACTTTACAATTATTAGACCTTGATTTTGAAAGCGAAGAAGAAGGCGCCCAAGTTAATCTTCAACGATATTTTTATGCAGCTTATTTTGATTATTTAGAGGTCACACCTTTCCCTATGGAATATGGAGGGGAAGTCTATGAAAGTAAGCAAGACATAGTGAATACTTTGAAACAGCATGAGAAGGATTCTTCGACGTATGCAGCTTTACATAAATATGTTTCTTTAGTCGATAAAATAGAAAGAGAGAAATTTTATGTGATGCATTATTGGAAAGAGATTTTCCAGCAACATTCATTATTGTTTTTGATGGTTACTTTAATTATTGCTATGTCTGCAGTATTTGGTGAAGATTATAGTAGAAATGTTGCTTCCTTAACCCTTAGTGCTACATATGGTAAAACGAAATTAGTAAAAGCTCGAATTGTTGCCGGGGCCTTATTTGCTTTTTGTATATATTTTTCTTTTTATATTGTAGAGTTAATAACTAAATTTAGTTTGCATGGTTTAAATGGTTATCAAGGAAATGTGTCTATCCTTGGTTTTCTTTACTTACCTAATGAAACTCCACTTACAATTTTAACGATATTCACTTTGTTTACGATTTTTGCATCAATTTGTTTAACATTTTTGACCCTGGCTATATCCTTGTATACTAAGCGAACGATAGTCACGATGATTACAATGGTTATCGTTATTTTCAGTGTTGAATCAATCAAAATACCCTTTATAGAAAATTTTAGTCTAAGACAAATAGTTAATAATTTTACAAATAGTTTTTCAACTTATGATCCAATTCTCTTTGGTCCAAATTTGTTATCCAGACCATTATATTTATTAATTTCATTACTTTTCATTACCATAATTAGTTTAATAGTTATTTTATTTAAAGGAAAAAGGCAGCAAATATAGACAAACTGACTACCTGCAAGTTGTGGGAGGAGGCAATTAACATACAAGATTACTTGTTAATTAGGAAGATTATTAAAGGGGACGAAGAAGCGTTTGACTCATTAGTAAAAAAGCATTACAACAACATTTATCATTATTGCTTTAGAAAAACTGGAAACAAGGAGATTGCCAAAGATTTAACGCAAGAAGTGTTTATGAAACTTATCCGTTCAATTCACAGATATCGTTTTACAGGAAAGTTTACAAACTTTCTTTTTACAATTGCCGTAAATACTTGTAATGATTTTTATCGTTATTATTACCGCCAGAAAAAGGATGTTTATCCAAGAGGGGACTTCAATGATCAAGTAGATGAGAGGGCTAATCCACAGGAAC
>DATGRX010000076.1:0-4949 GCA_035303185.1 Bacillota bacterium | reverse complement strand
ATAGATTTACGAAATTATGAGCCAAAGGGTGATATTGATGAAGCACATTAATAGTGATGCAAGGGTTACTAGGGAATTACTAAGTAGTCGTTATGAGGTGCAATATTACCAACGAGAATACAGCTGGCAAACAAAGCAAATCCAAGAATTAATCGATGATTTAATTAATGCTTTTTATGAAAATTATGAAGAAGGTCATACCCAGCGTGATGTCAGAGATTATGGTGGATACTTTTTAGGACCAGTTATTTTAACGATGAAAGGCTCGATCATTGATGGCCAACAACGCTTATCAACAATTACCTTATTACTTATTTATCTCAATCATTTACAACAAAATATTCCTGTCCAGTCAAATATTGATTCATTAATATTTTCTGAACAATTTGGTGAAAAAACTTTCATCATTGATGTAGAAGAAAGAAATGATTGTTTGGAATCCCTGTACCATCATAATAATTATGAAATCCAAGAAACAGATAAAGAAAGTGTCATAAACTTAGCTAATCGTTATAAAGATATCGAAAAATTCTTCCCGGATATGGAGGAAGACATTATACCCGTATTTATTGAATGGTTAAAAGAACGAGTGACCTTTGTTGAGATTGTAACGAGCACAGAACAAGATGCACATAAAGTCTTCGTTGCGATGAATGACCGTGGTTTGCGTTTAAGCCCAGTTGAGATGTTAAAAGGATATTTATTGTCTGAGATAAAAGATAACTCTGTTCGGAATCAAATGAATGATCTTTGGAAAGATAAAATTTTAGAATTAAAAGAAGTTGAAAATGATGGGGATGCTGATTTTATTAAAAATTGGTTGCGAGCCCAGTATGCTGAAACCCAACGAGGTCGGAAAAAAGGAGCAAGGAACTTAGATTATGAAGATATCGGGGATGCCCTTCATAAATGGGTAAGAGAAAAAAGTAGAATGATCGGTTTAAACAATAGTATAGATTTTGAAAAGTTTATCGGAGAGAAATTTATTAAATATGCTGACATTTATATTAAACTTAAGAAATATGCAAACAAATTTCATGAAGAGTTTGCCCATGTTTATTACAATGCCCATCGAAATTTTACATTACAATATCAGCTCATTTTAGCTGCTATCGATCCAGAAGATGATCAAGAAACTGTTCATAAGAAAATAAAAATTGTCTCTCGTTTTATTGATCAATATATTGCTATACGAGTGTTTAATTTCCGTTCCATGAATTATTCCACGGTTCTTTATACTGTTTTCAATTTAACGAAAGACATTCGAAGAAAACCTGTTGATGAATTGATTACTACAGTAAAAGATTACTTGCAAAACATGGACATTAGCATTGAAGCAGTTGATCATTTTTACTTAAATCAGTATACGAAGCGCTTTATCTTCCACAAGTTAACACGGATGACAACTTTTGTCGAAAGAGAAATTGGTTTAAATAGCCACTTTGAAGATTACGTCGATAGAAATCAAAGAAATAACTATGATATCGAGCATATTTTACCGAACGATTACACCCAAGAGAAAATGGATGGCTGGTTTGAGTCTTATGAGCAATTTATAGATTATCGTGAATCTTTTGGAGCGTTAGTTTTATTGCCGAAGGATAAAAACAGAAGTTTACAAGATATGCCTTATAGCGACAAAGTAAGGAAATACGATAGTGAAAATATTCTCGCTCGTTCTTTAAATGAGGAATGTTATAAAAATAATCCATCATTTTTACGTTTTATAGAAGAATATGGTTTAGATTTCAGATCTTTAGATAAATTTGGTCCAGAGGAAATTGATGAAAGACAACAACTTTATAAAGAGATCAGTAAAATTCTTTGGAATCCTGAAAATATTGATAAGAATTTATAAATTTAGAAAGGAGGGTGTGGACTAATGGGCATTGACTACACAGAGCTAGGCTTAGAAGAAAATATTGAAAGGAGTTTCTTAGAAGCGGGATATTCAAAAAGAACTTTAGAAGGACAGGCTTTACGGGACTTTAAGACCCATGCGATTGATACGGAAATCCTTTTTCAATTTTTGCATGACACCCAACCGAAGCAAATGGATCGATTAAAGCAAATCTACGGGGAAAATTATGAACAAAACCTTTTAAGGCGGCTTGATCAAGAGTTGAATCGCCGAGGTATGATTGATTGTTTGCGTCACGGCATTCGGGATCGGGGCGTGCGTTTACGACTTGTCTATAATAAGCCACCTAGCACCTTGAATAAACTACTGATGGAAAATTACAGGAAAAATATCTTCACCGTAAGTCGCCAAGTGTATTATAGTCATCAGCATAACAATAGTTTAGATGTCGTTTTATTTTTAAATGGTTTTCCAATCGTTGTCATGGAGCTTAAGAACCCTCTTACCGGCCAAACCTATGAACATGCCGAACGACAATTTATGTATGATCGGGATCCGCGGGAATTACTTTTTCAATTTAAAAAGCGGGTTATTGTCTATTTTGCCGTCGATACAGAGGAAGTATCTATGACGACACGATTAAACCGGGAGGAGACATTTTTCTTACCCTTTAATCGTGGGAACCAAGGTGGAAAGGGTAACCCAACGATCTACAATAATTATCGTACGTCTTATTTATGGAACGATGTGCTACAAAAAGATAGTGTCTTAGATTTGTTGTTTCGTTTTGTCTATGTGGAAGAAAAAGATATTCGCGATAGTACGGGTGAAATTGTCGATCAAAGAGAAGTTGTTATTTTCCCGAGGTACCATCAGTTAGATGTTGTGCGAAAAATTGAAGCCGACGTAGCAAAGCATAAAGTAGGGAAGAACTATCTTGTCCAACATTCAGCAGGAAGTGGAAAGACGAATAGTATTGCATGGTTATCCCATCGGCTAGCAAAGTTACATGATGAAGCTAATCAACCGATCTTTGATAGCGTTATTGTTATTACTGATCGGAGAGTCTTAGATCGACAATTACAAGATGCGATTTATCAACTGGAACATGAAGCAGGTTTTGTTGCTAAGATTGATGAAGACTCTAAACAATTAGCTGAAGCGATTAATAATAGGACACGGATTATTATTACAACGTTACAAAAGTTCCCCTTTATCATCGATAAAGTATCTGATTTTGAACGAGGGTCCTATGGCATTATTATTGATGAAGCTCACAGTTCTCAAGGTGGAAAAGCGTCAACGGCCATGACAAATGTTTTATCGGATAAATCTCTTGAAGATGCTTATGAGCAGGATAAAATTTTTGAAGAAGAATTAGATGCTGTTGAGGAAAGGATAGTTGAAACAATTGAGCGGAGTGGCTATCAAGAGAATATGTCCTTTTTTGCCTTTACGGCGACTCCGAAGCCAAAGACGCTTGAAAAGTTTGGTACGCCGAATCCGAAGACAGGGATACCTGAGGCTTATCATGTTTATTCCATGCGTCAAGCAATCGAGGAAGGCTTTATTTTAGATGTGTTACAAAATTATACAACCTATGAAACGTTTTTCAAAATTGAAAAGAGTATTAACGAAGATCCAGAAGTAGCTAAAAGTAAAGCTTCAAGGGAAATTGCACGTTTTGTATCTTTGCATCCGCACAGTATTGCGCAAAAAGCGGCTGTTATGATTGATCACTTTAGGCAATCTGTTCAACATAAAATTGGCGGGCGAGCAAAAGCTATGGTTGTGACTCGAAGTCGTTTACATGCGGTGCGCTATAAATTAGCCTTTGATGCATATATCAAAGAACAAAACTATACGGATTTAAATACGCTTATTGCCTTTTCTGGTACGGTTGAAGATGATGGAATGCCGTATACAGAAGCGGGTATAAATAAATTTGCTGAATCAGAGCTTCCGGAACAATTTGCAACAGATAATTATCAAGTACTCATCGTTGCAGAAAAGTATCAAACAGGTTTTGATGAACCACTTTTACATACAATGTATGTTGATAAACCATTAAGTGGCATTAAGGCTGTCCAAACCTTGTCGAGATTAAATCGAGTGTGTAAAGGGAAAGAGGATACGTTTGTATTAGATTTTGTGAATGATGCAGAAGATATTGAAAAGGCGTTTCAACCTTACTATGAGGTAACCGGTTTAAGTGAAGTGACAGATCCAAATATATTATATGATTTAGAATATGAACTTAGCGCGATGCAAATTTATACAGCCAATGAAGTTGATCAAGTAAATGAACTTGAATTTTCCGGTAAGCTAAAGGATAAGCGTTCGCAACCTCGGTTAAATGCTTTATTAGATCCAGCGGTTGATCGGTTTGAAAATGATTTAACCGAAGACCAACAAGAAAGCTTCAAAAGTGCAACGACGAAATATTTACGTACCTATCAGTTCGTCTTACAAATTGGACCTTTTACAGATATTGAACTACACAAATTATATGTGTATTTAAATTACTTGTTACGAAAATTACCAAAAAATGTATCCGAAAGACTACATTTAGCCGATGATATTGCCTTAGAATATTATAGAAATGAAAAAGTGTTTGAAGGCAGTATTTCCCTACAAACAGAAGGAAAAGTCGATCTAGATCCGATGCAACATGCTGGTGGAACAGCGCCGGAAGAAGAAACAGAAAAGCTTTCTTCGATTATCGAACGCATGAATGAAAGATTCGGTACAGACTTTAAACATGGCGATAAAATTATTGATGAAATGGAAAAACACATGAAAGAAAATGAGGAGGTAAAGGAAGCGGCCCGTCATAACACCTATGAAAATTATCGTTACAGCTTCTCTGAACGATTACGGGATTTTATCGTTGAAAACATAGAAGTAAAAGGTGAGTTTTTAAAAATCCTTGAAAATCCTGAGGCCTTAGCGTTTCTTGATGATTACTTAAGCAAGAAAATTTATGATGAATTGCATTAAAAACTTCATTCGGAGGGTGATTTTGCTATGGAGAGACCAAATGTTAAACGCGTTCGAATTTCTAATGAACGGCAAATAAGCATTCCAA
>DATGRX010000075.1:0-3337 GCA_035303185.1 Bacillota bacterium | reverse complement strand
GGAGGTTTATCGGCGATTCCCCTTATGCAACATGAAGTCGTCAAAATTTATGAATGGATGGATGATGAAGAGTTTGCCGATATATTAGCTTTAGCCAATACTTTACCTGGGCCGATTAACACAAAATTAGCTGGTTACATCGGATGGCGTGTAGGCGGCTGGGTAGGCATGCTCAATGCGATCATTGCAGCATCAGTGCCGACAGCTATTTTAATGGTTTTACTCTTAACGATTTTATATGCATATAAAGATAATCCTTTCGTTCAAGGAATGTCAAAAGGAGTTATTCCTGTAGCCGGTGTTATGATTGGAACGCTAGCTTGGGGACTTATAAGATTATCAGATAAGTTAATGGGCTGGATGCCGACGATTATTTTATCGGTAGTCAGTCTTATTGTGATGGAAGTATTTAATGTTCACCCAGCATTTTTAATTTTAGGCATTTTCATCGTTGTTTTTATTCAAAGGGATTAGAAGAAAGTGGTTGATGAATTGTGAAACTATATTGGGATATTTTTATGTCAAACTTTATCGCAAATTTACTTGGATATGGTGGTGGCCCAGCAACTATTCCACTTTTAGAATATGAAGTCGTAACTCGTTATGAATGGTATTCGGTCAACGAATTTAGTGAAATGGTTGCGTTAGGAAATGGGTTGCCCGGTCCGATTGCGACAAAACTTGCCGCTCATATCGGATTTGATTTAGGAGGCTTTTTAGGAGCTGGGATTGCCCTATTTGCGACGATCGCACCATCTATGATTATGATGCTCGCTTTATTAGGTGTATTAATGAAGTTTAAAGATTCGGTCAAAGTCGTCAAGCTCACACGAGCCATTCGGCCAGTCATTGGTGTGTTATTAGGGGTCATGGCTTACAACTTTTTTATAAACTCTTCTGTTGAATCTGGATGGATACATACAGTAATTATTGGACTTGCTAGTTTAATCGCCTTTGAAAGATATAATGCAAACCCGGCGATTGTTGTTATTTGCGCCTTGCTTTATGGTGCCTTTATTATTGGCTAATGAAAGCCGAAAATTGTTTGAAAGATGTGATGAATTTGCAAAAGACCATATATCTAGTCCGTCACTGTGAAGCTAAAGGACAAGAACGAGAAGCATCATTGACAGAAAAGGGACTTATTCAAGCGAAAAACCTGAAAATATTATTTAAAGATAAGGAGATTCACAAAGTTATATCAAGTCCTTTTGTACGGGCAATAGATAGTATTACTCCGACTGCTCGGGTGTTAGATTTACCTATTCAGCAAGACGAACGGTTAAGCGAACGAATTTTAAGTACCAAAAACCTATTTGACTGGAAAGAAAAATTAGCAAGAACCTTTTATGACTTCGATCTTTCTTTTTTTGGTGGGGAGTCAAGTTCTGAAGCTGCCCTTCGAATTCGACAAGTTGTTGATGAAGTTACATACAATACGCCAACGATTATCGTGACCCACGGAAATATTTTAACATTGCTCCTTCATACCTTCGATTCCTCCTTTGGCTTTCATGAGTGGGAAAAACTTACAAATCCAGATGTGTTTAAATTGGTTATAAAAAAGGATTGTTTTATTTTGAAAAGGTTATATAATGAATAATAAAATTCATTTAGGAGGCGCTTCCTTTGAGACCAATATGTACGGATCGTTTATGTATAAGAAAGATAACAAGAAATGATGCTAAAAGTATTGAACATTATGCTTCAGATTATGATGTAGCAAAAACAACATTAAATATTCCACACCCGTATCCTAAGGGTGGTGGCAAAGAGTTTGTCACTGCTATGTTAGAGCAAATGAAAAAAGGTAATCATTATACATTTGCTATTGACTATTTGGAGAAAGATCAATTTATTGGACTTATTTCGTTACATGTAAACAAAGATTTTTCCCATGCTGAATTAGGTTATTGGATAGGAAAACCTTTTTGGGGACAAGGATTTGGGACCGAAGCGGTTCAAGCAATGTTATTGTTTGGCTTTCATGAACTTAAACTACATAAAATCTTTGCAAGGGCTTTTAAAGAGAATCCCGCTTCTTGGCGAATCATGGAAAAAAATGGCATGATTTATGAAGGGACCTTCAAAGATCATGTTTTTCGTATGGGTGAATATCATGATGTTGTCTTTTACCGTCTATTAAAAAGAGAATTTTTAGTTGAGGAGAATTAAGTTATGAAAAAACTGTATGGAGCAGCTGCCGTTTGTATGAATGAAAAAGGCGACATTTTAATGGTGAAACAAGGGACGCCTGAAGAAGAGAAAAAATGGTCTGTTCCTTCTGGAATAAAAGAAGAAGGCGAAACGTTTGAGCAATGTTGCATAAGAGAAGTAAAAGAAGAAACAGGATATGACATAAAAATTATTCGCAAGTTGAAGGTTAAAAAATTTAATTATAGTCACATATCCGTTCGAATTCACTATTTTGAAGTAGAAGTAGTTGATGGTAAACGAGTTATCCAAGATCCAGACGATCTCATTTATGAAATCAAATGGCAATCACCTCAAATGATTCAACAGTTAAAACTATCTTATCCAGAAGATAGGCAGTTTTTACTTGATTATATAAACAATATATACTCATGAAAGCCCCGCGACGTGAATACTCTTATATAAGGACAACTATTATGTAGGAGGATGTTCATGCTTCGCGGATTTTTATCATTGTTTACGACGGAAGAAAAAGTAGACACTATGCTAAGTCATTCCATTATTGAATTTATTTTCATCGGCTTATTTACCTTGTTTTTCATCACCATATTCATTCATCTTATTCTTTTTATGAGATTAGGACGAGTAAGACAGCATATCAAACAGACTGGTGAACTAACCATTGAACCAACCCAAACTTTCTATGAACAATTTTTAGCACAACAAGAAACAGATAATGTTCACCTTGATACCTTTGTCCAGGAGCGTTTTTCAAGTTGGCGTATGTTCCATATTCCCGTAATTAATTTAATTAAATTTACAAAAATGACCGTTTCCGTATTTATTTTACTCGGTGTGTTAGGAACGTTTATCGGACTAACGATTTCCCTAGGCAGTATGAACATGGCGACAGAGCAACTTGTTGAAAATATTTCAACGGTCATGTCTGGAATTGATGTTGCTTTTTATACGAGTATTATCGGGATGAGTTTTTCTCTTATGATGACTGTTCTATTAAAAGTGATGAACACGGAGTCGATGTTAACAGATATCATGCTTATGACCGAGATGAAATTAGCGGAAAAAAGTAAGCAAGGTATTCCGAAACTTATCGAAGTATCTGAGACGATTAACGAATCGATAGGTAATTTACAAATCACTCATGAAAAGTCTTTAGCTGGAA
>DATGRX010000074.1:0-6081 GCA_035303185.1 Bacillota bacterium | reverse complement strand
ATCATATTCTTCAAGAGCTCTTTCTGTTGTGACAGAAATTCCCGCTCCAGGTTCAATTCCAGTAATTGTATAGTCTACAGCTTCACTGTAATTAACATCATCATTATTTTCATTTTCATTTGCGTTATCGTTTGTTTCACCACCACAAGCGGCCATAAATGTGATCATAAACATACTTACGAATAATCCAATAACATTTCGTTTTACCAATTTGATATCTTCTTCGTATTAATTTTCGAATAAGCTTTTTAATGTACTAAAGTTTTATAAAATGCCAACACATACACTCCTCACTAAATAAAAGAGTCTGTGAATCATGCTAAGATTTATTGTGATATATCGCAAACTTGATTAGGAGTGATGGGAGAAAGAAATATATACAAATTCATTCAAGTATCGTATATGGAGTTAAAAATTAGCTAATCGCTCTTAAATACGATTAAATATCAAACTTTGTTAGACTTTTTTAATTTTGAGGAAAAATAATACATAAATTGGTTAAATTGAGTTGGAAAATTCAGTTAGACCGTTGACCGACCTATAGATAAACCGATACAATTGAACAAATAAACAATAAAGGGGAAATTAAAAAATGATGAACCTTTCGATCCAAACCAATGATTTATCGAAATATTTTGGTGCAAATAAAGCTGTACAAAATCTCGATCTGGAGATTGGCCGGGGAGAGATTTTCGCCTTTTTAGGACCGAATGGTGCTGGGAAAACGACGACGATAAAAATGTTAACAGGACTTCTTGAACCAACTTCAGGAGAGGTGATTTTAAATGGGGTTAATATTTGGGAGCATCCTATCGAAGCGAAGAAGCAGCTCGCCTACGTCCCCGATCATCCGAACTTATATCCAAAACTAACAGGAAGAGAATATATTGAATTCATTGCTTCTGTTTATCAAGTGGATGAAGATGAGTTTACAAAAGATATCAATCCTTTGTTAGATGCTTTTACTTTACGAGATCGGGCGGACGAATTAATAGAAAGTTATTCCCACGGGATGAAGCAAAAAACAGCGATTTGCGGGGCGCTTATCCATCGACCAGAAGTGTTGTTTTTAGATGAACCAACTGTTGGTCTTGATCCGAAAAGTGCGCGGGAGTTAAAAGATATTTTAACCGAGCGAGCGGAAAAAGGAATGACGACGTTTATGTCGACACACATTTTAGAAATTGCGGAACAAATGTGTGATCGAATTGGTATTATTTATGAAGGAGATCTAACTGCCCTTGGGACTATGGAAGAACTTCAAGCATTAGGTGAAAGAGACGAAAGTAGTTTAGAAGATATTTTTCTAGAGTTAACGAGTGGTGAGGAAGGAATAGTTGAAGAGATCGCCAACAAAGGTGACAAAACATGATAAACGTGCTATTTAAAAATCAACTTCGTATGCTTAAAAATTCAATTCGTACAGCACGCCTGCAAACTATAATTGGGACGTTTATCGCCGTCGTATTCATTGGCATATTCATAGTGTTTATCGGCCGTTTTATTTGGAGGTTTAGCGAGCAAATAACGGTAAATGTTTTAGAAGGTTTGTTAGGCTTTGGTTTCGTCATCGTCTTTGCTTTAGTCATTTTGATGGGCTTAGGTCAAGTTTTTAAAAGTTTATTTGATAGTTCGGATTTAGAAATGTTATTTGCGATGCCGATACCAACGAAGAGTATTTTTTGGATGAAATTTATTCAAAGTTATTTTAGTACAGCACTTTTCATGTTTGTTGTTATGATTGTTCCGATGTATATATACGGTTTTGCTGTTCAAGCACCTTTTGTTTATTTTGTTGTTTCATTTATCAGTTTATTAGCAATTACCTTAATTAGTTTATCGATCATTTATTTAATCAATTTACTTCTCATACAAATCCTCCCGGCTCGGCGGGCGAATGAATTTTTAATGGTGACAAGCTTTATATCTGGAATCGTTGTTTTTTTAATGATACGTTTGCCCGATATGTTACTTGATAGACCGGTTTCTGAAGTCATTTTAAAAGGTTTACCCCTTTTTCCCGATTGGCTTCCTATCAGTTGGGCAAGCCGCTCTATCATTGCAACCCTTGATGGAGAGGGAAGTGTCCTTCTTCCTCTTGCTTTACTTATCATTATGACTGTCGTGTTTATGATCGTGTCGGCAATGCTCGTAGAAAGAAGCTTTTTAACGGGCTGGGTTCAAATGGGAGAAAAATCAAGTCGAAAAAGAAGACGTAAGAAAACGACAAAAGGAGGAAAAAAATCTTCTCTCAAACGTCCTGTTGTCGCCCTAACGGTAAAAGAATGGAATTTAGTGAAGCGGGACCTTCGTGAATGGCTTACCTTGATGCCGATATTCTTTTTCTTTGTGTTTGGCCTTATCGGATTTTTCGGAAGTGGTGTAGATATGAGCGAGGTGCGTAACTATCCAAAAATATCTTGGATGCTCGTTCAAGGGATGTTTTTATTTGTTATTGCTTTAACGAATGGTACGGTAGCTGCTGCTTCGATTGGTAGAGAGGGACAAAGCTTTTGGATGAGTAAAGTATTACCGATGACCGGATGGCAATTGACCCTCGGAAAATTTTGGATTAGTTGGTTGATGCCTTTTCTTATCGTTCTCGTGCTAGATATTGTGTTGTTTTTCGTTTTAAATTGGTCGATTCTCTTTTTCCTTTTAGGTATTGTAATAAAAATCTTCATTTCTGCAGGGATATCAAGCATGGGAGTGTGGATTGGAACGATTGGTGGACGGTACAATCCAACAAACCCAAATCAACGCTTAAGTTTCGGTTCAACGATATTACTGATGGCTTTATCCTATGGTTATTTACTTATTGCGCTCATACCAATGGTTTATGCGGGATTACCGACGGATATTTTAAGCAATATAGACGCCCATATTTCGACAGACAGGACGATAATGGCAGAATTCTTTGCGAGTTTAATTACAACTCCCCTTTTGTTAAAAGTAAAATATCCTTTGTTGATGAATAGTTTAGCGATTATTGTTTTACTAATTTTTGTGTTTGGCGTTACTTACATGTTTTTATCTTTAAGTGCAAAAAGATTTGAGAAAGGTTTTTCCATTGATATGATAAGTGGGAAAAGTACGAAGAAATAAACCAAATAATTTGATTAAGTGTAGAGAGGAGTTTACCCGTGAAAAATTTTAAAGGGAAGCTTTCTGTTGTTATTATATTAGTGATAAGTATCGGTTTAGGATTTACAACGTATGTCATTGTTAAGGACCAAAAGGAAGTGAATGAACATACCCTTGCTTATTTAGAGGAACAAGGGGTTGATCTTGAGGAAGACATTCAAGAATTAGATATCGTCAATGTCGGGGAAGATGAAAAAAAGCTCGCTGTTGTCGTTATTTTTGTCGATGAACCTGATGTTGATTATTTTTATACTTTTGATGAGGATGGAAATATTTATGAGTTTGATCGCGTGGAGCATTGACGTTCTTTCTCTATAGGTAGGGCGGATGTGGATCTATAGAGACGCTCCTTTGGCTAAGAAATTTTCTTTTCCCCATCTTATCGTAACGATTGACATTTTTAAAAAAGGCATGTATAGTTTTTTCTTAATACACAAATTTTTACTATACATAATTACAACAAGAAAGTGGGGAGATTTTCATGTCAGAACATATAGTGACAAAATATGTTTATACTTTTTCGCCGGATCATGAACCGGTGGCGAAGGTTGGTCAAGGAGAGGTTGTCACGCTTGAGACATTGGACTGTTTTTCAAATCAAATTCATTCGGAGGAAGATGAGTTAACGTCTGTTGATTTTAGTAAAGTGAACCCAGCAACAGGTCCTGTTTATGTCGAAGGAGCGGAGCCTGGGGATTATTTAGTTGTCGATATTTTAGATGTACAAGTTGCTGCTCAAGGTATTGGCGTGAATGGTCCGGGTATGGGTCCTTTACAAGATAAGGTGACAAATGAAACAAAACTTATTCATGTTGAAGATGGGAAAGTGAAGTTTAATGACATGGAGTTCCCTATGAATCCGATGATTGGAGTTATTGGTGTCGCACCGAAGGAAGGGGAGATTCCTTGTGGGATGCCTGGTGCTCATGGCGGTAATTTAGATAATAAGTTAATTAAGACAGGTGCACGGCTTTATTTTCCAGTCCATGTTGAAGGTGCGCTTTTCCAATGTGGTGATTTGCATGCGGCGATGGGCGATGGGGAAATTAGTGGTGCCGGTTTAGAGGTAGCAGGAACGGTTAAGGTGAAGTTTGATGTCGTTAAAGGTGGTGCCGGTGATCGGCCTGTTCTTGAAACAGAGGATAAATGGTATACGATTGCTACGGCGGAGGAATTTAATGATGCACTAAAACTAGCTACATCTGATATGCAAGATTTACTCGTTGAAAATTACGGGTGGGACAAGACAGAAGCGGCGATTTACATGTCCTTACAAGGGGATGCTGAAGTTTGCCAGGCCTGTGTACCATCAGAATTAGATCTTGTGTTACGCTTTGGTGTGCCGAAGCGGGCAGATAAGCCGCTTATTAAAAGTGATTCAGAAAAAGTTTCTGTATAAAATTGTATTCCTATATATGTGAAAGGGCGGGCGCTGCGGGCGTCTGCTCTTTTTTTAAAAAATCTTTTTTTCAAACTTGATGTGCGTCAATTTTTTCTTTCGATGACTCGGTTACAATAAAGGTAACAAAAGGAGGAGATATACATGATGAAAGCAATTTTTGAACTTGAACCCCTCGCATGCCCGTCTTGCGTAAACAAAATAGAAACTGCCTTAAACCGAACAGAAGGAGTCGAAACAACGAAAGTATTATTTAATTCCGGAAAGGTGCGCGTTGACTTTGATGAAGGAAAAACAAAGACAGAAGACCTAGCAAAAATTATTGAAGGTTTAGGCTATCCAGTTTTAGACACAAAAGTATCGTAAGACTAGGCAAAAGGAGCGTCCCTTCCCGATAGACATTCTTATCGGAGAGGGACGTTTTTTATTAATGATCTTCTTTTTTCGTTTCGTCTTGATTATTAAAAATTGTATAAATTAGAATAGCTACAAAAGAAATTAAAGAACCTGTTGCGATACGGATTTCCTCAGATAGATTCGTAAACTGTAAAATTAAAGTCGGTAAAACAAGGGCCAATGTTATGATAACGAGTATCCAAACCTTTGCCCAAATAGAAATAGCGATAAGTAAAAGAGCAGCAAGGATTCCGATAATCGTACTTCCGACGCTGCCAAAATGAATCGTTGGAGTTTCTATTGCCCGGTCAAGGAAAATAAGACCGACAAATAAGGCAATGGGTAGCAAGACGATTGGAAGAATTAACATAAATTGTGTTCGCTCTTTAAAATCCTTTGTGGCGATCAAGCGAAAGATACTAAAGATCAGCCCGAGAGAAAGGAGAGTAATCACAACATGGCCACTAATGGCTAGCATAGAATAGGATAAAGGACCATTGAGTAAATCGGTAAATATTTTAATAGCAAAGGAACCGAAAATAATGAGGGCTGCATATTTACTCCATTGTTTATAATCAATCTCCATCTCCTCTGAAATCATGGCCATATACTCTTCAGGAGAACTGCCGACAACTTGTTCAATTGATTTTCCGTCCTTTTCAGCTTCATGTAAATGGACAATTAGTTGGTCAATAATTTCTTCTGTTTCTGTTTCGTTTTTTCCACTTGAAAATAAGTACACCCGTAAATCTCCGATAAATTTTTCACTTTCCTTCGATAGTTTCATCACTATCAGCTCCTTTAGTTTCATGGGATAACACATGGTTTACATTTTTAGATAAGCTTTCCCAACGCTTGGTAAATTCAAGTAATTTCTGCTCTCCTTCCGTTGATAATCGATAATACTTTCTGCGAGGGCCGGACGTTGACTTTTTAAAGGTTGACTGTAAAAGGCCTTGTTTTTCCATCCGAAGAAGGAGGGGATAAATCGTTCCTTCACTTAGATCATCAAAGCCATAACTTGCAAGTTTCTCGGCGAGCTTATAACCATATACTTCTTTGTTTTGGATGATGGCTAAAATACAGCCATCAAGAATGCCTTTTAACATTTGGGATCTTGCCATAGACGAACTCCTTTCAGT
>DATGRX010000073.1:0-11757 GCA_035303185.1 Bacillota bacterium | reverse complement strand
ATGTAATAAAATGGAAAATCCACCCTACTACAATATAGTTTGAAACGATAACTAACACCGTAGTTATCTCTTAGCTTACAAAAATTTATTGACGAGAAACATATAAAAGTTTCTCTTGACATATTCGCTGTCTCATTCAGTTTTCAAGGATCAAATATTACTTAATTGACCATGCCGTTTTCTGACGGCTTTAACAATATAACATGGAATTGTTTTGTTTGTCAAATATGATTTGAAAATAAAAATTTGTTTGCTCTCAAAGCACGATTAATAAGGTACCATGATTTTTTTGTTCCGTCAATTACTTTCTCTCTTTTTAAAAATAGAAACCACCGATAACACTTGCCACGTCAGTGTTTATCGAGAGAAATTTTTTAAGTAATCTATTTTGGAAATAGAACTGTCATCTAAAACTAAACATGAATTTATTCAAAACTAGTGTCTTCTTTATCACTTAACTTAACGTTAAACAAAAGAATCAGAATAAATATAAGGATAACTACCCCTAATATAAATAAATTTTGTGTTGGAAGGGACATATATTGCTTTTATCCAAATTCCTGACAACTTTTACCATTATTAAAAAATCCTAGCAACAGAACTTCTTTAACCTTCCACTTGTAACGACGGTTCGTACAATATGGGATAAAAACCCCTCTATGCCTCCGTCCCACACGATACCATTTCACATATCTTGTATATGCCCGTACAAAGTTACTTATTCCTTTACCTTATTATATGCAAAACACTTAAGTTTATTTACTCTTTTTTCACATAATCTTTTCGATTGTATTTCTCATCAAAAGGCTTTCCTTCTAATTCTTTATCTAATGTCAGTGGTTGTTTACAGTGCATACATGCATCTACTTTCCCTAACATTTTCGTCTGTTTCTCACAACTTGGACATATAATCGGAACTGCTTTTACTGACAGCATACCGATCCAAAAGTATACAATTGTACTTGCTACAATAAATAAAAGCCCTAAAGCGAATAACACAAGCATTAGCCACTGTATTTTTCGAGCAAGTAAACCACCATACATAACGAAAAATCCAATAAATATTAAAGCGAGCGCAAAGCCGCGGATTTTATTAATTCTACTTTTATACGTAATGTCTGACATTGTTATCCTCCTCACATGTTCCAATATTATCGTATCATATCACTCAATTTTTTTCAGATAAAGACTATCTAAACCATAAAATTAAAATTATACATAATTCATCCATATTATTTGTTATAATGAATTTAAATGAGTAGAAAGAGGAGCTACGAATATGCCTAATCAAAAGAACTATTTGCTACAATTCGACTTTTCGCATGATGGAATAAATATGCAAGCCATTTTCAAAGATCCTTTACATATCATAACGACTACTCGGCCGGAAAAAGTTTTTTCCTGTATCGAAAAAATCGATCAGGCTGTTCGTGATGGTTATTATGTCGCTGGATATTTCGCGTATGAAGCTGCAAGTAGCATATACCCAAACACAAATTTTCAGCACAATGATAACTATCCTTTACTATGGTTCGGTGTGTTTAAGGAAAAATACGATGGAAAACCTATAAATAGTCATTCCTTTCATGTCTCTTCTTGGAAACCGAACCTTTCCCAACAGGAATATCATGAAACTTTTAATTACATTTTAGAACAGATAAATAAAGGTGATACAAATCAAGTAAATTATACGATACAAATGTCAGCGAAATTTTCCGGGGATGCTTATAGCTACTATAAACGATTAAAATCAGCTCAAGAAGCTAATTACTCTGCTTATTTATCTTTAGGGGAATATTCAATTTTAAGTCCTTCTCCAGAGTTATTTTTTCATCTTAAAGAAAGAAAAATTACGACAAAACCGATGAAAGGCACAGCAAGTCGTGGAAATACTTACGAAGAGGACCGCGTCCAAGCGAGATGGCTCCATAATTCAATAAAAAACAGGGAAGAAAATATGCTTTCTGTAAAATTGATGGAAAAAGAATTATCGAAACTTGCTAAGCCACATTCCATTAAAATTCCAAAAAAGTTTGAAATAGAACAATATCCAACCCTTTTCCAAATGACTTCAACAGTTACGGCTACTTTAAAAGATAATATTGATACAAAGAAACTGTTCAAAACGTTATTTCCGGCAAGTTCAATTACTGGGGCACCAAAGGAAAAAACGATTCGGATTATCAATGAAACAGAAAAAGCACCGCGAAATGTCTACTGTGGGGCAATTGGTTATTTCACGCCACATAAGGAAGCCATTTTTAACGTCCCGATTCGAACAGTTTTTATCGATCATACGACAAATAAAGCGACATACGGTGTTGGAGGTGCTATTGTCAAGGACTCAACGAAAGAAGAAGAATATGAAGAAATTATAACGAAGGCAAAGATTTTAGAAAAACAGCCAAAACAATTTCAATTACTTGAAACGATCGGACTTATCGATGGTGAATATATTGTGTTAGACAATCATCTTAAGCGTCTAAAACAATCTGCTTCTTATTTTAATTTTATCTTCCATGAAGAAGAAGTAAGAAAGATACTTGAAGAAATATTAACTGAAAATCAGCGAGGATCTTTTATCGTAAGAGTGTTGTTGGAAAAAAACGGGGAAATCACAACAGACCTCCGAAGACTTGAAAAAACGACAAACAATCAAGTCGTAACATTTGCGTCAAAACCAATCCAAAAAGATAATCCATTTTTATATCATAAAACAACAGAGCGAACCGTTTATGACAGACATACAAAAGATGACGTTTTCGATGTCATTCTTTGGAATGAACAGAGAGAAGTTACTGAATTTACGAAAGGTAATCTTGTCATTAAACAAAGTGACAAGCTTTTCACTCCCCCAGTTTCTTCTGGGCTTTTGCCCGGTACCTTTAGAAAACATCTTTTAGATAAACAAATCATCAAAGAAAAAACCCTCACGAAAAAAGACATTCAAACAGCAGAAGACATTTATTTTATTAATAGTGTACGCAAGTGGATCAAAGTTCACTTGAAATAAAAAACCGAAAGCAAAACTGCTTTCGGTTTAAATCTGTTTTTAGTTATGCTTCTTGTTGAACGTCTTGACAATTTTCACATTGACCATATAGCTCTAAACGGTGAGTGTCAATTTCAAATCCAGTCATCTTTTCAGCAAATGCTTCAACTTCATCTAAAGTTGGATAATCGAAATCAACAATTGTCCCACACGTTTCACAAATAACATGGTAATGCTCTGTCAAATTACTATCAAAGCGACTAGAATCATCCCCATATGTTAACTCTTTTACAATTCCTATATTTTTTAACACACGTAAGTTATTGTAAACGGTCGCTACACTCATATTAGGGAATTTACCTTCTAAAGCTTTATATATTTCATCAGCGGTCGGGTGACTCATTGAGGTTAGAAGATATTCTAGTACTGCATAGCGCTGTGGTGTGATTCGCACGCCTGATTCTTTTAGTATGTCTAAAGCCTTCTGTAAACTGTGATCAGACATCGTCACATCCCTCACTTTCTACTTGTAGCTTTCTTATCTACTCAAATTATTACATTGTAATACTTATAAATAGTCTACATTGTCATGATTTCTTTTGTCAACAAAAGTTATCTAAAACGTATATATGACAAGCATTTTATGAAAAAAATGCGAAAATATCCATTATACATCAGCTTGTAGTGGCAATTCTTCTCCATCTAATTGTTTATTGACATATCTTGCTGCAACGAACAACAAGTCAGATAAGCGGTTTAAATAAGAAATGACGAGTGGATTGACATTACCTATTTCTGCATCTACGGCTACCGCCATCCGTTCCGCACGACGCACAACCGTTCTTGCTAAATGAAGCGTACTCGATGCAACATGACCGGACGGTAAAATAAAATTCGTTAACTGTGGCAAATTTTCATCCCACAAATCGATCTTTGCCTCAAGTTCATCGATATGCTCTTGCTTAAGCTTCCAAGGAACTTCCCTATCCTTTGGCGTTGCAAGTTCCGCTCCAACATGAAACAAAATCGTTTGTATGCGATGAATAAAGGTTACAAACTCTTCCTTACCATCCCAATTATCAGCAGGTAAATGACTTAACGCAAGTCCAATCATCGAATTCGCTTCATCACAAGTTCCATAAGCTTCAACCCGTAAATCATGTTTATCAACACGTCTGCCTGCGATTAACGCGGTCGTTCCTTTATCTCCTGAACGCGTATAAATCCGCATATTAATACCCCCTTTCAATATTAATTTGATTATCTAGCTCTTCTTCTCCATTTATATAATAATGCATGTTTTGTTTAAATATGCCTAAGGCACGCTCTAAATATCTAGCGGAAACTCCAGAAAGATGTGGCGTTATCGTCACCTTATCTTCCTTCCAAAGCGGACTATCCTCTGGCAAAGGTTCTTCTTCAAACACATCTAAAATAGCGTGCTTAATTTTTTCTTCTTGTATAGCCTTTAAAAGTGTCTCTGTTTTTACAAGGTCTCCTCGTCCCATATTTAAAAATACCGCATCATCTTTCATCACATCAAAATGTTTATCCGTTAATAAGTAGGTCGTATCTTTCGTGCTTGGCAAAATCGAAATTATAAAATCACCTTTATCTAAAACAGATAATAAATGTTCAACCTTATACGTCTCATCAAAATGTTGGGCCGGATCACCACTTCGACTTACCCCGATCGTCCTCATATGAAACGCCTTGGCTAGCCGTGCCACTTCCTGACCGATCGAACCTGTTCCTAAGACGACCATCGTTTTTCCAGAAATCTCCCCTACGGAATACGAGCGATCCCAGTTTACTGCTGCTTGATTTTCAACAACCTTCCGTTCCTTACGATACACATGGAGCAGCATTGAAATGGCGTATTCCGACATCGGTATTTTATGTATGCCTCTCGCATTTGTCACAAGAATATCTTTTTTCGCAATAGCTTCGAACGGCAATCGGTCAACTCCCGCAGATAATACTTGAATCCATTTCAAGTGATTTGCCTTTTCAATAAGTTCTTCTGTTACATCACTTCCATAAGTAACAAGAACTTCCGCATTCTTTATGTATTCATTTATTTTCTCTCTGTCCTTCAAAAACACAAAGCTTTGATCTGAAAACCTCTCCTGCAAATGATTTTCCTGCTGTTCCGTAATGTTTGAAATTGTAAATAATACCGTCACGATAATCTCCCCTTTTTGCTTATATACTTATAGTAACTGTTTTTACACAAAATTTACAGAAGAATAAAAAAGGTTGGCCAAAGGAGCCACCTCCTGAGCCAACCATATCGCTTTGAATATTATCCTTTTTCATAAATAGGCAACGTCTCTATATAAGGAAACAAATTTTTCTCTGCCTCCTCATAAACTCGACGCAATTCTGGTATCGGATCGTCATGTTCATCAACCCGTAAATCAACAATTGCATAAGAAGCTTTATCGACAACTTTAATCGCTGCTGACTGTCTACCACGCTTATCTCCACCAGCCGCTTGTCCGGCTTCTAAAGCTTCAAATAAACGTAACGGTAAATAAGATTCCTCACTATGTTCATAAGCTTCCGCCATTTGATCAACGACTTCCTGACCGACGAGCATATTTCCCGCTACAGCAAAACCATCCTTTAATATATGACCTTTCCAGTCAACCGTTTCTTCCCCCGTATAGCCGGCTACCTTTCCTTGATGATCAACGATAATCAGTTGACGCTTTTCATCCTCTTCGTCCTCAGATCTTACTTTGGCAACAACTTCTTCCGGAGATAATCCTTCCTTTAAATATTGTAATCCGTAAATACCGAAATAAGGATTAACAGCCGCTTGTGTCGCAATTGCTCCAACATTACTTTCTGCATGAAGGACCAAACTTCCAACAGCAGGTCGTGCTGTACTTGAAGCAACACCAAGCATACCTGTTTCTTTACACCTTGCAACAATTGAAAATGTCATAAAAACTCCTCCTTAATCCTTCTTTAAAAAAGCAGCTAACTTATTCCCCGCCGTTTGAATGAGCTGAACGACGATGATTAAAATAAGAACTGTTGTATACATAACATCGACTTCATAACGAATATGACCAAAACGATAAGCTAAATCTCCAAGTCCACCAGCTCCAACAAGGCCCGCCATAGCCGTTGCACCGATTAAACTGATCGTTACAATTGTCAGACCAAGCACAATTGAAGAGCGAGACTCCCGTAACATGACATGCCAAATAATATGTCTCGTTTTAATGCCCATTGCCTCATAAGCTTCGATGACACCTTGATTGACTTCAAGGAGCGACGTTTCAAGTAGGCGTGCTAAATAAGGTGCTGTGTAAATAACGAGCGGAACGATAACCCCACGAACTCCAATCGTCGTTCCAGAGATTAATTTTGTAAAAGGAATTAAAAAGAATAGTAAAATAATAAATGGAATGGAGCGAATGATATTAATCAAAACATTTAACGCTTGAAAAACAAACTTATTTGCTAAAGCTTGATTAGGTCGCGTTAAGACAAGGAAAATCCCTAAAGGAATTCCGATAACAACGGAAATAACTAAAGAAATCGAGACCATGTAAAAGGTTTCTTTTGATGCTTGAGTAATATACGGCATCCATTGATCAATAAATTCGTTAATCCAACTCATCTGAAATCCCCTCCAATTCCACTACTGAAATATTTTGTTCCTCTAAAAAGGCAAGGGCTTCCTTCACTTTTTCCTCTTTTTCATTAATATGAATAATTAAACTACCGATGACATCATTTTTTAATTTTAAAAAGTTCGCATGAACGATATTTGGATGAATATTAAACTTTTGTCCCATTAAGGAAAGAACAGGTTCTCCAGTAGATTGACCGATGAAATTTAATTGAAACACTTTTCCTGTCCGAGCAACTTCTACGGATAAAAAGTCTTGTAATTGAGTTTCATCAAAAATTTGTAAAAATTTACGGGTTGTCGGATGTTTTGGCTGAATAAAAATGTCTGTTGCTTTATTTTGCTCAATAATTTCTCCAGCTTCCATCACGGAAACAGAATCACAAATTCGTTGAACGACTTCCATCTCATGGGTAATAAGTAAAATTGTAATCCCTAATTGTTCATTGATTGTTAATAACAAATCTAAAATCGACGTTGTCGTTTCTGGATCAAGGGCACTTGTCGCCTCATCACTAAGTAAAATCTCAGGTTCTTGGGCTAATGCACGGGCAATGGCTATTCGCTGTTTTTGACCGCCGGAAAGTTGTGCGGGATAAGCATGTTTTCTTTCGGTTAACCCGACAATCTCGATATACTTTTCAACACGATGTTTAATCTCCTCGGATTTAACCCCGATTAATTTCAAAGGCAAAGCAATGTTGTCATAAACCGTTGCTGTCTTCAGTAAGTTAAACCCTTGGAAAATCATCCCAATCTTCTGCCGCTCTTCTCGTAACTCTTCTGTGCCTAAAGCTGTCAATTCCTTACCAGCAATATGAACTTCACCGGAAGTTGGTGTTTCTAATAAATTTACACAACGAATTAACGTACTTTTTCCAGCCCCACTATGACCAATGACCCCGTGTATTTCTCCCTTTTTTATATGTAGGTTAACATTTTTAACAGCTTCTACTTCCCCTTTATCTGTATAAAAGGTTTTTGAAATATTTTTTAACGTAATCAACGAAAGTGACCTCCAAATGATAAACTAGGGTGAGCGACATTACTCACCCCTAAACTTTAATAATCCCAGCTAGGTAAAATAACACCATCATATTGTTCTAAAATGAATTCAGCAACTTCTTTCGAGTGGTACAAATCCTTTAATGTTTCTAACACTGGGTCATCTAAATTTTCCTCCCGAACGACTAAAACATTCACGAAAGGTGAATCCTCAGATTCAGAAAGTAAGGAATCCTCTGTTGGACTTAAACCATTTTCAATCGCATAGTTACCGTTAATCACACCTAAATCTAATTCACTTAACTGCTTTGGTATTTGTGCCGCTTCTAATTCAACAAATTCTAAATTTCGCTCATTTTCACCTATATCTAAAACAGATGCATTTTCCTTATCATCGGTATCAAGGGTAATTAAACCTGCTTCTTCAAACATAATTAAAGCTCGCGCACCATTTGTCGGATCGTTGGCGATCCCGATTTTCGCTCCTTCAGGCGTATCTTGAATATCTGTTAATGTTTCTGAATACACACCAATCGCACTTAAAGTCGTATCAAAATGAGCAGCTAAATTCGTATCATGATCCTCATTAAATTGCTTCATAAAGGGCTCGTGCTGATAACTGTTAACGTCTAGATCTCCTTCAGCTAAAGACGTATTTGGCATAATGTAATCTGAGAACACCTTAATTTCAATCTCAAGACCCTCATCTTCAGCTAGCTCTTGAATGACTTCAAAAATTTCTTCATGAGGCCCGGCCGTCACTCCAACAACTAACTTATCTTCGCTTAAAGCCTCTCCGTCATCATTACCCCCACAGGCAGCAAGCAAACTAACGATCAATCCAATTGCTAAAATAATTTGAATAATTCTTTTCATTTTTTCTCTCTCCTAAAAAATTATTCTAAAACAATTGAATAGTTATCCTCTTTTTCCATTAAAAAATCCTCCTATCAAAAGATAGGAGGACAGTACACAAATGAAATAAATTTTCTCCCCCTTATCTTTCAAACATTCTCTATTTGCAGGAATTAGCACCTTTTCATGGCGATCCATGAATGGTTGCCGAGCTTCATCGGGCCAGTCCCTCCGCTACTCTTGATAAGAGATAACATATTCAGTTTTAGTTGTTAAATAGTATTACATAATATAATTTTGTTGTCAACTACGAACTATTTCACTTCATTTTTTAAAAACTCAAGCGCCCGTTCGACATGGCCTTTGACACGAACATTTCGAAAATCTTTTACTAGCTTACCTTCTTTGTCAATGATAAATGTCGAACGAACAATCCCGTAAAATTCATTACCAAACATCTTCTTCAGTTGCCAAACGCCATATTCTTTAGCAACTTCATGATCCACATCAGCTAATAAATGGAAAGGCAACTCATATTTATCGATAAACTTTTGATGACGCTCAACCGGATCTGGACTAACTCCCAAAATAACCGCATTTAATTCTGAAAACTCGTCATAATGATCACGAAAATCACAAGCCTGCGTCGTACAACCCGGCGTCATATCTTTTGGATAAAAGTATAAAACGACATTTTTCCCCTTAAAATCAGCTAACTGAACATCTTCTCCATCCTGATTTTGCAGCGTGAAATCAGGTGCTTTCTCTCCTATTTCCATGAATACTCCCTCCTAAAAACTAATACTATTAGCATAACGAATCTTCTTGTAAGTTTCATCATATTTATTTGTTAAACAAGGTGCCCACGCTTCTCAATAGACACACCCCTGTTAGTGAAGCCCATGTTCTTTATTCTCCTTATCTACATTTTTTTTCGTAATTTCCTCATCTTTTGCAAATCCTGCTGAATAATTTAACATAACACTTCCTTCATGATTAATCCGGGAATTAATTGTAGCTGATTTATAATCATAATCGTGATCATTTAAAATTTTTTGCATGATTTTTCCGATCTCTACGATGTCATCTTCCGTTTTATTTTCTCCATCGATAGCTACCCAAATCGATAGTGGTTCTTCTAGCTCTAAATCTTTGTGCCACTTTGTATTCCAATCATATGTCCCTTCAAGTACTTCGATCGTCACTTGAACTTCTCTAACATCTGGAATGCCTAGTTGTAACTTTTCTAAGATTTCTTTATTCGCTTCTCTTTCAAATTTGTTCATTAATGGTTGATCTAAGTTTTCAAAGTAAATGCCATCATAATGAACCTTCGTACCAAAAATACCTACAATCGAAAATTCATACTCTTTTCGATCACTTGTCTCCTTATCAATTTCTTCTGCGGTTAAATGATACCCTCCATCTTTAAAGTTATAAGAAGCCGGACCATGGATGACAAAATTTTGATCTGGATACGTTTCTTCTAAATGTTTATCTAACGTTCTTTTTGCATTAAACTTTCCAATTGGATTTCCTTCAAAAGCAAAATACAAAAGCAATACTGGTGTAGCAAGTGCAACAATAATAATAAGATAGAGCCATTTTCGTTTTGTCATTTTTCATCCTCACTTTCAAAAAGCTTTAAAGTAAATAACCCAATAGTTGCTCCGATCAGGGCAAATAACAAATGAAGCGCTCCCCCGATAAAGGCTCCGTACAGAAATTCTCCAATTAATTCTCCGGTTGATGAGAAACTCGTTCGACTTACTTCGTGCCAATTAGCAAAAAACATTCCTGAAAACCATAAAAATACGGGCAAAAAGGAAATTAATGTCACAATAGCATATCGCCTATAAAATAAATAAGTAACAAAGCCTAAAAGTGTGTAATACAGGATAAAATTAAATCGATCGAATAATATAACTGAACGTATCGCGAGAAAAAACGATATTCCAACAAAGAGCAATTGATAAAAGGAAATTTTAAACGTATTTTTTCGCATCATTTTTTCATAATTAACCGGTGAATCGATTTCTTCGACCTCTAGTTTCTCTTCTGACATTTCTTCTAGCTTCGCACAGTTTTCACACGTTTTTACATGTTCCTTGATCCATTTTCTCGTATCTTCTTGTACTAAGTCTTCATTGTATAGAGGCAGCAAATCTTCAACAATTGCACATTCCTTCATTTACTTTCCCTCCATTTCTAGTTGGAGCTTTAATTTCATTCGATGAAAGGTAACACGCGTATAGTTTTGACTTTTTCCAACGAGTTCGCCAATTTCTTTAAAGGACAACTCTCCATAAATGCGTAAAATAACAATTTCTTTTTGGAGGTCATTAAGAGTATTAATTTTACGAAGAAGCTTATTTGTTTCATCGTGAATAACCACGAGTTGCTCAGGTGTCCTAGGCTTTGACTGATGTTCTTTTTGTAATTGTTCCGTTAAGTTTTTTCGATATTTCCGTGAGCGATAATATTTAAATAACACATTTCTCGCAATTGAAAACAGCCATGTTTGTAAGGTCGATTTTCCTTGAAAGGATGCAATCCCTTTACAAGCTTCATAAAAAACATCATGGGTTAAATCTTCTGCAATCGATGAATTCGATGTTTTTACGTAAAAAAATGCATAAATATTCGGTTGTATCTCTCTATATAATTGTTCAAGCTGTTTCATAATGACCCCCTTCCCGGACAAACGGGAAAGACTTTCCTTTCGTCCTTCATTAGATTAGTACCATGGGATTTACTTTCGTTACAAAAATTTTAAAGATTTTTTGTTTGACGAATCTGACTATGGACAAGGCGTAGCATAAAGGCAGTTGGAAGTATGTAGCCGATTAGTGCTTCGATAACCGCGATAAGGCGACCAATGCCAATGGGAACGATATCGCCGTATCCAATCGTGAGCATTGTCACCCCACTGAAATAAAAAGAGTGTATGAGTGATGCGATTACCGAGGGTTGCTTTAGTTCTCCATATTCGACAAGAACGATTCCTTGGAAGGACAAAATAAAATAAATTAACGCAAAACCGGTAATAACAATTGAATAAACAATAAGTAATGTATAGAAAACTTCTAAGGAAAATTTTCTTTCTCGAGAGGATTCTTTCTTTTGAACCGAACTACCTCTTACAAACTGAATCATACTTTTTAACATAATGAAGCAAATGAATAACACAACTAAACTTATGAACACATTCATAAAATCCCTTCTTATGATAATTTTCATTCTACATGAAGGAAGG
>DATGRX010000072.1:0-4160 GCA_035303185.1 Bacillota bacterium | reverse complement strand
TAGCATTCCTAATGTCATTGAATTAGGCTATGAGATCTTTTTATATCAAAATAGAAATGGCTATTATGACGTTGCATTACTTGAACAGCAAGAGATGCAAATGATTAAAACCGGATTCTCCCCTGCACAACCAAATATGACACAATAAAAAAATGTCCGGCACGGGTTTCCCTGTCGGACATACTTTTATCTTATACCACCGCCACGGCTGCCACCATAAGAGCTACCGCCACCCCGGCGACTTGCTGTTCCACCTTCCCCACGATGTCTTCGTCTTTCCTCTCTTCTTTTTCTTCTTTCGCCTTTTCTACGACTTGCCTCAACAGCCGCAGCCATATTTCTTGTTCTTCGTAAGTCATCTTTTTTATACGTTGTTTCCTCACGGTATTGCGGATAGATTTTTTCAAACTGTTTCGTGACAACATCCGTAATATCAAAATAGGCCGCCCAAATCATAATTTCATCCCAAAGTAATACATTTACTGCTTCTTGTTCTTCTAATAATGAAAAGTCATATAAATAATTCACATACTTATAAATATTTTTCTTGATATTTTTCCCTTTCGTTGTTAAACGATATTGTTTACTCTTTAAAAATAAAAGCTTCTTTTTATAGGACTCAACGTAATTTTCCTCCGAAAACTTTCGAACAGATTGTTTCAAAAGATTTTTCTCCCATGTTTTTAACAAACGGTGATTTCTTTCTGCCCATTTAGCAATCCTTCGATCCGTAACTGTTCCCTCTTTACCTGCAAGACCTTTTAATGCACGAAACATTCGTCCTTTTTGCGAATCTTTATCAACTTCATTATACAAAAAAATGAATTCTTTGTCGTGTCCTCCGTAATATTCCTGCTCTTTCTTCAGATGTGCGAATCCCTTCTTCTTTCATCCACTTTAGTAACAGTGCTGTTAATACCGTATCAAAACTCGCTAATCCCATTTTGTACGCTATATAATAAGCATGTAGAAAATTTCCTTCATAAGGATAATCACGATAATATTCTTCTTTGTATCTTCTAAATTTATTTGGCTTGCCAATGGAAAATGTGTTTCCACCTAGGAATTTTAAAAGAAAGAGAACGATTATGAGTACACTAAGCGTGACGATGACTTGTAAAGAATTACGAATAAAATTACTAACCTTTTTGATATAACCGATAAATCCCCCTTCATCGAACTCCTCATAATCACTTTCTGCAAATACTTCTTCTTCAACCTCTGCAAAGGTTTTATTTACTTCCTCTTCGGTCTGAAAAGTTCTGTCAACAAATTGAATAAAAAGCATAACATAATCATTTGATAAAAGTTCAGTGTACGTTTGTGCGACAATTTTTCCGTCTTGAAACTCTACTTCTCCGTCATAGGCAAAAGCCCAAATTTTTTCCTCTTCTTTCGTTAAAGGTTTAATAGATTCAATAGAGACAGTAACATATTTTCTTGGATGGGAAAAACCTTCATTACTAAACGTCCAATGTACAATTTGACTATCTTTTAACTGTTTAACGAAATTCGTAACCGTATATTCTAAAATATATTCACGAGTTCCATATTCACTAATTCCCCAGCTTTATTCAACACCTTTTTTTGTTTCAATTATACCATTTTTAAAAGCCTTTTCTTTTTGAGAACTGTCAAAATCCCATTTATCGAGAAATTCAAAAGTAGTTCCATTTTCGGTAACAGTGAAGTTTTCTATGGCAGATTCACCTAAGTTTTCTTTAACGATATAATTTTCCGTTCCTTCATATATATGGGCAGTCCACCGCTCAGTAAAATGTGCATTCCCATTTTCATCAATCGTTAATTGAATAACATGGATTAAGATATACAAACCATGGAAAATTTTGTTGTTTTAAAGTTGCTGCTTACATGAATACGAATAAAAACTCTATGTAAGCGCTTAATAGTGAGGGATAGTTAATATGACACTTGAAACTGTTTGTTTATTTATATAAAATTATATTCCTATATTGAAAATATTGATGTAGAGGTGACACGATGAAAACTATTTTTCGCAATCGACTTATTTTCTTTTTTCTCGCCGTCGTCCTTTTATGGATAAAAACGTATATTATTTATCATATTGAATTTGATTTAGATATTTCTAATTATATTCAGAAGGTTTTACTATTTATCAATCCAATAAGTTCAATTTTAGTCTTTTTTGGCATCACATGGTTTGGTAAAGGGAAAAGATTCGGGATTTACTTACTTTTAATGTACGCCTTTGCAAGTTTCCTTCTTTATGCAAATGCTGTGTTTTATCGTTTTAACGATGATTACCTCACGTGGCCTGTCTTAACTCAAACGGAAAACTTTGGCAGTCTTGGCGCAAGCATTGTCGATTTAATCGCTTTTTATGATGTTTTATATTTTGTTGATATATTTCTACTTATATTTTTATTTTTAAAAATCAAAGATCATTGGCCAAGGAAACGAGCTCATATCGTTTTACCAATCGCAATTATTTTTACGGGTATCATCATCTTTAACTATAATCTTAGTGAGGCTGAAAAGGATCGGCCTGAACTATTAGAAAGAACCTTCGATCGAAATTACATCGTTAAATATCTCGGCTTATACAATTTTGCAATATATGATGCCATTCAAAACTTTCAATTATCATCACAAAGGGCATCCGCTAGTAGTGATGACTTAGATAATATTGTTAACTATTTAGACAAATATACTAAAACACCGAATGAGGAATTAACAGGTGTTGGAGCAGGAAAAAACATTATTAAAATTCATTTAGAATCCTTTCAGTCATTCTTAATTAACTATGAATTACACGGGGAAGAAGTTACACCTTTTATCAATTCAATCGTGAATGATATGCAAGATGAATTTACTTATTTTGAAAATTTCTTTCATCAAACAGAGCAAGGCAAAACTGCCGATGCTGAACTCATTATGGATACATCATTGTTCGGCCTCCCAAACGGATCTGCCTTTGTAAGAAATAGTCAAAATGTTTATCAACCATTAAGTGCCATCTTAAAGCAAAAACAAGGCTATACAAGTGCTGTCTTACACGGTGATCGAAAGTCCTTTTGGAATCGCGATGAAATTTACAAAAGTTTAGCTATCGATGAATTTTACCATGAGGATTATTACGATATGAGCGATCATAAGGTGATCAATTATGGATTAAAAGACAAACCATTTTTTGAAGAATCGATTCCCTATTTAAAATCCTTACCTGAACCGTTTTATGCCCATTTAATTACATTAACTCATCATCATCCGTATTTAATCGATGAAGAGGATGCTACAATTGAACCCGCAGAAACTGGCGATGCATCAGTTGATCGCTATTTCCAGACAGCTCGCTACTTAGATGAAGCATTAGAGGAATTCTTTGAGGATTTAAAGAAAAATGACTTATACGAAGATTCTATCATTATGCTTTACGGAGACCATTACGGCATCTCAAATAACCATAATGAAGCAATGGAACAATTACTTGATATCGAAGAAATGACACCTTTTAAATCAGCCCATTTACAGCGGGTACCTTTTATGATTAAAATACCTGGTGTCGAAGGACAAGGAACGGTTGATCAATATACAGGACAAATTGATGCAATGCCTACACTCTTAAACATCGTTGGTATTGATCCGCTTAATTATGTATTGTTTGGATCTGATATGTTTACTGAAGAGCCAAAAGGCTATGTTGTATTTAGAAACGGGGATATTGTAACACCTGAGTTTTCCTTCATTGGAGATATTTTTTATGATAATGAAACGGAAGAAGAAATTGAAGAAAATGCAGAAATGGCAAACATCAAGAAAAGAGCAGATAGTGACTTATTGTTCTCTGACAAAATTTTAACCGGTGATTTGTTAAGATTTTATACACCGACAGATGATTGGCAACCCGTCGATCCAACCGAATATAATTATTAACTTACACATGATGTCCTTGACATAATCGTCAAGGGCATTTTTTATTCACAACTCTTTGACATTCATAAAAATTTTATCTCGATTTTTTGGTTAAATTTACGTTATTGTGTACAATAATATGTGAGGTGCTGAACATGAATAAAAAAGATGTTGAAGATTATTTACAAGAAGGAATACATGGACGGAAAAGGCGGCCTAAAGAAGCCGAACGAGAAAAATACTTAGGCACTTTAAGGGAAAGAATC
>DATGRX010000071.1:0-2431 GCA_035303185.1 Bacillota bacterium | reverse complement strand
CCATAATATTTTTCAGAAATCTTGCGCACATCTTCAACGAGCGTAAAGGCTTTTTCACTTTCAGCTTCCATCTCTGTGTTTAAGATAAGTCTACTATAATTGTCAGAGAAAAATTGCTCTTGCTCATCCTCACCTAAAAATTGTTCCGGAATTGTAATACCGACGGTTTTTGTATAGGAAATGACACTTTGTATTTCTGGTATATTTTCTAATTCACTGGCAAGACGGTCTTCCCGGACGAAATCACCCTTTGGAACGAGTAAGACCATTGGTGTATATTTACCGAATTCTTGTTCAACTTTCGCTGCATCTATACCTGCTCGTGAGTTACTTGGATGCTCGCCCATTCCATATAAAAAGTTTGTTTCACTTTGGGCTAAATAAGCTGGAAAAATAATGATTGCGATGATAACGATAATTGGTATGCGTAATTTTAATAAATGTTTTCCAATATTAAATTTGTTTGGAACGAGTTGTTTATGGGATGTTTTATCAATTAACGAATAAAAACGTACCGTAAGAGCTGGTAAAAAGATCATAACACTTAAAAAGCTAAGTAATATACCCTTTACTAAATTTAATCCTAAATCTGCACCAATTTCAAAGTTCATAAAAGTTAGCGCCATAAAACCAAAAAAGGTTGTAGCGGCACTAGCTGTAATTGCGGTAAAGGATCTCTGCATTGCTTTTTTCATCGCTACTTTTGGATCGTCGATTCTTTTACGATGGTCATTAAAGCTATGGAGTAAAAAGATCGCATAATCAAGGGAAACGGCAAGTTGTAAAATCGGTGCAACGGCTTGAGAAATAAAAGATATTTCACCAATAAAAATATTCGTTCCCATATTAATCAGAACAGAAACACCTATGGCGGTTAAAAAGAATACCGGTTCAATCCAAGAAGTCGTAGATAAGATTAAAATGATAATAATAATTGGAACTAAAATTAAGGCTGCATTAAGGGTTTCAGAACCTGTAGCTTCTTGGGCAACCGCTGTATCAACGGCTTCACCGGTTAATGCGTTATCTTCACCAATAATCTCATAAATAGCCTCTGTAGCTTCAATTTCCATTCCATCTTCTACATCTATCGTAAAAAGGGCATTGTCATTTTTATAGTAGGCTTCAACGGTTTCGTCGTCGGCCATTTCAATTGGTGTTTGAAGATCCATGACGTCATCAAGCCACATGACACTTGAAACACCATCGACTTGTTCAATTTCTTGTTTGTAATGTAAGGCTTCTTGGATGGATACATCACTGATCATAATTCGTGTGTCACCAACATCATCGGAAAATTCCTCTTCCATGACATCGATCGCTGTTGTCGAAGGTGCGTTATCTGGTAAATAGGCAGTCATACTATAATTGACCTTCACTCCAAATTGGGCGATACCCCCGATAATCGCTAATACAAAGAAGATTGTAATGATTGTTTTTTTATATGTTAGTACTGGTTTTGTGAGATCGATGGTGGTTCACCCTTTCATCATGCTCATCTTTTAATTTTACGCATAAAAGTGTATGCATGCAATGAAAGGCGATCCTAAATGTTTCCGATTCGCGTAATGTTCATAACGTTGTCACATCTCATAATAAATCAAAAAAAAGACTCTCATTCTTCTTGAGAGTCTTCCGCTACTTTTGTAAGACCTTTTTGTATAAGTTCGCGTATCGCTTCGTTTCTTGTGCGTACGCGGTGTTCTTCTTGATAGTTCTCTATATCACTGATTAATTCTGCCGGCAGCATGATCATTGCGTGCTTTGTTCGGTTTTTAATGGACATTTATTCACCTCTTTATACTATTATAGACGAAAAATAAAGAAAAAACAATAAAACATGTGAAATCATGAGCTAAGTGAATTTTTGTGAAAATTTAGTCGGCTGTAAAGGAGTATAATGATTGGTTTGATTATAATTTTTAGTACAATATACGTATGACGTTTTCAAGGAGGTCTTACATTTATGTCTAAAAATCATTGGGATAAAAGCTTTTCAAAAAGTGAATATATATATGGGAAAGAACCGAACGTATTTCTTGAAGAGATGAGTGAGTTGTTTCCGCCTTCTTCTAAGATTGCTTGTTTAGCCGAAGGTGAGGGGAGAAATGCTGTTTTTCTAGCCCAGAGGGGTCATGAGGTAACAGCTTATGAACAATCGAAGGTCGGAATTGAGAAGATGAATCAGTTGGCTGCGGAAAAGGAAGTTTATGTCCAATCTAAGCAAATTGATTTAACAACGGAACGTTTAGATGAAGGAGCGTACGATGTCGCAACGTTAGTTTTTGGACATGTTCCAGAAGAAAAGCAAGATTTTTTATTAGATAATTTATTTCAAAGTGTTAAAAAGGATGGCTATGTGTTATTTGAATTGTATTCTGAAGAACAAATTGAATACGGCACCGGGGGCCCTGGCCGCGTTGAAGCTCTT
>DATGRX010000070.1:0-9622 GCA_035303185.1 Bacillota bacterium | reverse complement strand
GGAATTTCCGGAAATATTCTCTTAGCTATAGGTTTAAATAAGTTTGACAATATATCTAAGATGCCTGCTTTTTTAGCAATTTCCATCATACCTAACCAGAAAACGAGTACACTAATTAAACCGATCGTTAAAGTAACAGCCTCACTTGCACTACTTAAAATTGCCTCATTCACGTCTGACATCGTTCCATTGAACATAGCATAAACAATCCCAATAATTGCCATAATCGCCCATATGATATTAATCATAATGATACAATCCTAACAGATCCCGAAAATTACTCTTTATTAAAGAATATAATGATCGATCATAGACACCATGATCATGTAGTTGAAAAGACGTTAAATGATTTTGTTGAAATCCCCATTCAAACATTCGCATGTGATCACGCCAATCATCTGGTGCATTTAATGTAACGGCAATTAAAGATAAATCCCCTTTTTCAGCAGAGCTTATCAATGTTCTTCCTGCTTTTTTCGTAAACCCTGTTTTTCCACCGGTAGAATATTCATATAATGATGTTAATAATTTGTTTTTATTATGCCATTTATAAATTCTATTTTCGGAAAGATAAGCTTTTGTGTTTGATATGCTTTGAAATAATTCATTTTCACTTGCATAACGGTATAGTAAAGCCATATCGTAAGCTGTAGAATAATGATTTTCTTCTTCAAGACCATGAGGATTTTGAAAATTTGTATTAGTCATACCGATCCATTTTGCTTTTTCGTTCATTAAATATACAAAGGCTTCAACACTTCCACCAATGTGCTCACTAATAGCGATAGCAGCATCATTTCCAGACCTTAGTATTAATCCATATAGTAAATCTTTTAACGTCATTTTTTCATTTTCTAACAAATAAATGGATGAACCTTCAACATTCAAAGCTCGTTCACTTACTTCCACTACTTCATTTAAAATCCCATACTCTAAAGCAATAATGGCAGTCATTACTTTTGTTATACTTGCGACAGATGTTTTTTCATGAGCGTTCTTTTCAAAAAGGATATTACCTGTAGATTGTTCAAATAAAATGGCATGTTCAGCCGAAACAAATAATTGTTCATTTGCGTGCGTATTAGTCGGATAAAATGTAAAAAAACATATTACAAATAATATTTTCACGTACCGTTTCATAACGTCCCTCCTACATAGCTTTCTCATTATATGTTATGGGACTTGCATCATTCATATGAACAAAAAAACTAGCTTATCTAGATCACTTTGACTTTTTAGTGTTCTAGATAAGCTAGAGATTCATTTCTATATTTATTAATTTTTTTCATCATTCAGTTGTTGCATATATAAGTTTGCTTCCTGTTCGACCTCTTCTTCCTGTATTTTCTCTGGTAAAGGGGGTAATTCCTTTAAAGAGGTAAGACCAAAGTAAACTAAAAATTCTTTCGTTGTACCAAATAAAATTGGTCGTCCTACGGTATCCTTTCTTCCTACTTCTTCAATCAGCGCTCGTGCTAAAAGAGTTTGCACGGGCCGATCACTTTTAACCCCTCTAATTTCTTCAATTTCTATTCTCGTAATCGGTTGTTCATATGCAATAATAGCTAACGTTTCTAAAGCCGCTTGTGACAAGCGACTTGCCTGAGGAGTAGCTAAAAACTTTTTATAATACGGACTATGTTCAGGCTTCGTTGTCAAATGATATATATCCTTTGAATTCATAATGCGAAATCCTCTTTCTGTATGTTCGTATTCATAGGATAATTCCTCGATAATATGAAGAGCGGTTTCCTCACTAATTTCTAAGACCTTTGCGAGTTGTTTAATAGATGCACCTTCTTCACCAGATGCAAACAATAGTCCTTCGACAATTGCTTTCATTTCTTTAAGTTCCACGATTAAGTCCTCCAACTAATATTCTCTTTCAGAATATGCATATATATATAAATCTTCAAAATTTCCTTCTTGTTTACAATAAACTTGTTCATTTTTCATTAACTCTAAAATAGCTATAAATGTTACAACGATATGTGGACGGGATTTATATGGAAATAATTGTTCAAACAGAATACCGTCTTTATTTGCCTGGACCGTTTGCAAAATATCATCCATTCGTTCTTCAATTGGTATTTCTATTCTCGACACTGTAGTATCTAATGGACGATTCCAGTGTTTTCGTAACAACATTCTATCAAAAGCTTTTAGCATGTCATATACAGATTGGTTTCCTTGAATAACTTCGGGTTCATAAAATTCTTCCGAAAAAGTTGACATGGGACGCATATACACTTGATTAGCTTCTAACTCTTTTTTCTTTAAATGTTCAGCACTTTCTTTAAATTTCCGGTATTCAATAAGACGACGAATCAACTCTTCTCTAGGATCTTCCTCATATTCATCAACATCTTCATCAACTTCCTGCTTTGGAAGTAGCATTTGACTTTTGATCGCTAAGAGTGTGGCAGCCATCACTAAATATTCACTAGCAATGTTTAACTCTAACTCTTTCATTGCACGGATATAATCATTGTATTGATCAGCGATTTCGGCTACTGGAATATCATATATGTCGATTTCATACTCATTAATAAGATGTAAGAGTAAATCCAACGGGCCTTCAAACGCATCAATTTTTACTAAATACGCACTGCTCAAATGATCACTTCCTTTAGGCACATAATAATCGCCTATACAAACAGACTAATTTTACATAAGTTATTACTGTAAGACCATTTTTAACTCAAATAAAAGGAGGGTTTATTGTGAGCGGATATCAAGGTGGGGGCTTTGCTCTCATTGTCGTGTTGTTTATTCTTTTAATTATCGTAGGAGCTGCTTGGTATTAAGCATATGATAAGAGAAGATCAGCCCACTTAAGGGCTGATCCATTTATAAATCATTTTTTTCTAGGCATTTTTGATAAAAATCTTTTACTTGTTCATCTGCAATAATTTCATATTTCTGTCCATATTTATCTCGAATACTGTTAACCATTTTTCTACCAATCCCTTGATTTCTATGAGAAGGATCAACGGTTACATGTTGGATAATTACACTCATACCGTCAATTATCCTTATGCCAATTGCTCCTAAAAAACTATCTTCTTCTCTCCATAAATATAAATTCCAATCCTCATCAAGTTCATACTGTTTAATTGTCTGCTGCAAGTTTTTGACGTCTTTTTTCCGTGGCATAAAAGACAACAATCCCATGGCAATTTTTTCAAAATTGTTTTTATAACGAATTAACATTTAAACCCCTCATTAAAAAATATAAATATACGTCTTTCGTTGATAGCCATTTTATAAATTATGTACATAATTATATGGCTAATTACGTATTTTGTTAAATTTTTTTGTGAACGATTGTTTACTTTCATGCGTACTTCAAAATATTATAAAATAACGACCTTTTTCATAACATCCCCGTTGCTCATTGATTTAGCATGCTCTAAACCTGAAGTGACTTTACCAAAAACAGTGTGAACTCCGTCTAAATGTGGTTGAGATTCATGGACAATGAAAAATTGACAACTTCCCGTATCTTTTCCTGCATGAGCCATAGACAAGGAACCTGGCTCATGTTTGTGTGGGTTATTTTCTGTCTCACATTTTATCGTTGTTCCACTAGAGCCTGTTCCATCACCTCTTGGACACCCGCCTTGGCTAACAAAGCCAGGAATGACTCTGTGAAAAGTTAACCCATTATAAAAGTTGTCATTAACTAAATTCACAAAATTTTCAACAGTGATAGGTGCTTCGTTTGGATATAGTTCAAATTCAATTTTATTATCATTCTCCATTAAAATATAACCTTTTGTTGACATAAAGTTAATCTCCTTTATTGTTATATTCTGTTTGAGTTAATCATAATATTATCATTTAATAAGACCTATGAAAAGGATTTATTCCTTTTTATCCTTAAAATGTAAATCATTTTTAACAACATCTTCATAATTTTCCCTACGAACGACTAAATAATCTTTTTCATTTTCGAGAAATACGACGGCAGGTTTAGAAAAACGATTATAATGATTAGCCATTGAATAACCATAAGCACCTGTTGAAAATAAGGCAATAATGTCTCCTGATTCCACATGAGCTACAGGTAAATCATATACGAGCATATCCCCGGATTCGCAACATTTTCCAGCAATTGAAACAACTTCTGTTAATGGTTTGTTTGCTTTATTAGCTATTATACCTTCATAAGAAGCATTGTATAATGCAGGTCGTAAATTGTCCGTCATTCCACCATCAACAGATATGTATTTTCGGACATTTGGAATGTTCTTCATTGATCCTACTGTATAAAGCGTTATTCCCGCATCCCCTACGATTGACCGTCCAGGTTCTATCCATATCTCAGGCAATGGAATATTAATTTTAAGACTCATTTGTTTAACATGATAAACGATATCTTTGATGTATCTTGAAGGATGTAGTGGCTTATCATCCTTTGTATACCTGATACCAAAACCACCGCCTATATTTAACACACTGGGAACATAATTTGTTTCTTTCTTCCATTCGTTAATCTTTTCCATAACGATACGTAAAGCTTGGATGTAATGGTTTGTTTGAAAAATTTGACTACCGATATGACAATGAACACCTATAAAACGTATTCTTGGATGGTTATGTAGCTTTTTAAAAGCTATATCTGCTTGGCTGCTTTTCAAATGAAAACCAAATTTTGAATCTTCATCACCGGTTTGAACATAATGGTGTGTATCAACGGAGACTCCTGGGGAAATGCGAATTAATGCATCTATTTTGGCATGCCTTTCTTCTAAAACTTGTTCAAGGAGCTCGATTTCATAAAAATTGTCGATAACGATACAACCAATATTATTTTTAATAGCCATATCAATTTCTTCATAACTTTTATTATTCCCATGAAAGTGAATTTTTTCTGTTGGAAAGTTAGCTTGTAACGCCGTATATAATTCTCCTTTCGATACGACATCCAAATATAAGCTTTCCTCATGGGCTACTTGTGCCATCGCAATTGTAGAAAATGCTTTACTTGCATATGCAACCCTTGCTTTTACGTTTAAACTTTTAAAAGCTTTTAAAAACGCTTGTGCATTGTTTCTTATTTTTTCAACATCATAGACAAAAAGAGGAGTACCATATTTCTTTGCTAATGTAACTGTATCGACACGACCAAATAACAAATTGCCTTGATCATTGTAATCCAATTGATGTGCTTTTAACATAGTCATTCTCTCCCTATAAAGTGACTAGCAATATAAGGATAAAGTATCATAAACATTCTATAAAAGAAAGTCCTTTAATATTTCATTTGTTCATTGGTTGACTATATTTATTTTTCGGATGGACAATAGTCGGTCTAATATTGTCATACGGCATAGGAATTCGTAATACAGAATTTATTAAAGCCTTCGCATTAAAGGGCAAAAACGGATATAAATATGGTGTATTTAATGCTTTTATGTTTGTTAAATAAATAACAGATATAACAATTCCAATGACAAATCCAATTTGTTTAAATAGAGCTGTTAAGATAAGTAATAAAAGTTTTAAAAATTTATTCGCTACACTTAATTCATAACTCGGTGTTACATAAGAACCGATTGTGCTAATCGCAATGTATAGAATAACTTCTGGTGTAAATAAACCAACGTCAACCGCTATTTCTCCGATTAATATGGCAGCAATAAGTCCCATGGCTGTCGCTAATGGTGTCGGTGTATGGACAGCTGCCATCCGTAAAAATTCAACACCGATATCTGCCATAATAACTTGTGCAATAATCGATACATTCCCTTTCTCTTTCGGTCCAATATAAGATAATTTATCAGGCAGTAATGAAGGTTCGATAACGAATAACATCCATAACGGTAATAAAAATATTGATGCTAAAATTGCAAAAAGTCGAATGATACGAATAAAAGTTCCAACCGCTGGAGACTGCCTATATTCTTCAGCATGTTCTAAATGATCAAAATAAGTAGTTGGAACGATGATGATACTCGGGGATGTATCAACAAATAGTAATACCCGTCCTTCTAATAAATGTTTAGCAGCTATATCCGGTCTTTCTGTATAACGAACAAGGGGAAAAGCATTCCACTTTTGTTCAACGATAAATTCCTCGACCGTTTTATCTGCCATAGGAACTCCATCAATATCTATTTCACTTACTTTTTCTTTAATTAATGATATCAAGCCTTCATCAGCTATGTCTTGCACATAACTAATACATATGTCTGTTTTTGAACGTTCTCCTACTTGAGTAAGTTCATTTCGGAGCCGCTCATCGCGAATGCGTCTTCTTAGGAGAGTTGTATTTTCAACAATATTTTCCGTAAAACCATCTCTTGCCCCTCTTATAACCCTTTCAGTATCTGGCTCTTCCGGATTTCTTCCAGGATAGCTTCTCGTATCAATAATATAGGCATAATTTATCTCCTCTAAAAAAATGAGTACGAGTCCTGATAGTAGCTGATCCACTGCTTCATCTAAATTATTTGTCTGTTCGACTTGAAAATGGGCTAATTGATTTCCAATAACTTCAGCTGTTTTTTCTCGTTTGAAACGATGATCATTTAATGCAAGTAATGCTATGATAATGTCTTGTACGATGACATCATCACACATACCATTTAAATAATATAAATGGACCTTCATTCCTCTAATACTTATTTCTCGAAAATCAATATCATAAGAAGTCCCGATACCAAGCCTTTCTTTAAGTACATGATCATTTTCTGTTAAATTGTGAGAGATCTTTTTAGGATTACTATCATTTTCCATATATATCACCTGTCATTAATATTTCACTAAAATGATCCACTGAAATAGTGAACCAAAAACTTTTCCAAAAACGATTGCCATTAGTAAATATTTCAAATGTTTATCTAGACCAATCCTTCTAGTTAATATTGGGAATACATTTAGAACCTCTGCTAAAGCAGCTGCGATCATACCGTTAAATATGCCGTGAATAATCCCAAATAATAGAAGAATAGTTGATGAATGAAAAAGTGATAAATTTGTAAAAGATAAATACGTTCCAAACATTGTTCCACTTATTACCGGAATAATGTATATAGCTGCACGATGTTGCCTGTTACTTAGAAAAATTAATCGAGGGATAATCTTTAACAATGTTAAAAAGGCAACATACCCGGCTCCTACTGCAATACCACTTGAAAAACCGATAAGCATTTGAAGAAATATTAACATCGTATTAATCATCTTTTACATTTGAACGATGTCCCATTACATAATCATCAATATTTTTTTGATAATTGTGTAATTCAATTTCTAAAGGACTCGGTTCTTTTGTAAATTTTTTTTTAAACCAATGATTGAAAAAAAGTAACATACCTGCTCCGAGACCGATAGAATACGGTATTTGAATGAGTAACGGGTATTTATTTTTCTTTCCGGTAAACAAATAATAAATCTTTTGTTGTACTTCTTGCATGCTAACGTCATAGTGAAAGTTGATAATCGTCATAGCGGTGCCAATAAATAAAATGATCCATACCGCAATTACAAACAGAATAGATTTGCTTTTCTTCTCTTTTTGTATTTGAATCATTGCTTGTGGCTTTCCAATGAGGTGAAAGGAATGATTGGGGAATAAACTAACTAAATGTTTCACAATAATAAAATAATCGATAACAAAAACATCATGATCATTTTTTTTAATTTCATATATAGGTGTTTTAAGTAGTTTTTGTTTTTGCGGACTATTTGTTGTTATGTGTGCAATATGTTCTAAAGTTAATGAGTCATTTACAGAAGCTTGAACACGTTTCTTTAATTGTATATAAACAAGTTCCCTCATAAAATAAGCCTCCTAAAATTAGTATAGTCTTATTATGGGTCATTGTTTTCAGAATATGAATCATAAAAAAATCTCTATCGCAAATCGCGATAGAGATAAAGAGTTATACTGGATATATGCCATGTTTTCTTTCAGTAAATGTTACCTGTTTTGCTTGATAAATATCAAAGCGTTTGCTTAATTCTTTTCTTAACTCCTTTGGATCAATAACAGCATCTACGACCATTTCAGAGGCTAGACGATATATATCAATATCTTCCCGATATTCATCTTGTTTTTGCTTGACAAAAGCAGCTCTTTCTTCTTCTGGTAATTCGGCAATTTTATTCGCATATACAGCATTTACCGCTGCTTCTGGCCCCATTACTGCAATTTGAGCTGTTGGTAATGCAAGGGTGCAATCTGGTTCAAAGGCTGGCCCTGCCATTGCGTAAAGACCTGCTCCATATGCTTTACGAATGACAACAGAAATCTTAGGTACCGTAGCTTCGCTCATCATTGCTAACATTTTTGCACCATGGCGAATAATTCCAGCCCGCTCAACAGTCGTTCCAATCATAAAGCCGGGAATATCCATCAAGAAAAGTAATGATATATTAAAAGCGTCACAAAGTTGGATAAATTTAGCCGCTTTATCTGCTGAATCGGGAAATAATACTCCACCTTTGACACGGGGTTGATTGGCGATTATGCCGACAACCTTCCCGTCTATTCTTGCAAATCCTGTAATGAGTTCAGGAGCAAAAAGCTTTTTAATTTCGCAAAAACTATCCTCATCGATAATTCGTTTAATTAAATCATACATATTAAAAGGTGCATTTTGATTTTCAGGAATGATTTCTTCAATAGACGTTTCAAATGATTTTGCTTCTTTTGCCTTGATTGTTTTTGGTTTTTCTTGATAATTTGCTGGAAAGTACGTTAAATATTTTCTCGCAAATTGTAGAGCTTCTTCTTCTGTATTAACTAATACATCGCCACAACCAGAGACAGAGCAATGCATCCTTGCTCCACCCATTTCTTCTAGCGTAACTTTTTCACCGATAACCATTTCAGCCATTCTAGGTGAACCGAGATACATGGAAGCATTTCCTTCTACCATGACTACAATATCACAGAATGCTGGAATGTATGCCCCACCCGCTGCTGAAGGTCCGAAAAGGAGACAAATTTGGGGGACTCGACCAGACATTTTAATTTGATTGTGGAAAATTCGTCCTGCTCCCCGCCTACCTGGAAACATTTCTATTTGATCGGTAATTCGGGCTCCAGCCGAATCAACTAAATAAAGCATTGGAATATTTAAATTCATCGCTGTTTCTTGGATACGAATAATTTTTTCAACAGTTCTCTTTCCCCAAGAACCGGCTTTCACCGTTGAATCATTCGCCATCACACAAACGTCTTGGCCGTTTATTTTTCCAATTCCTGTAACAACTCCGTCTGAAGGTAATTCTTCATCTAAACAGTTTGCAAAAAAGGCATCTTCTATATTTAAACCGTCATCGAACAATAATTTTAATCGTTTTCTAACGAATAGTTTTCCGCGCTCCTCATTTCTTTTATGATATTTCTCATGACCACCTTGTTTAATTTTTTCTATTCGCTCATGAAGTTTATTGATATATGACATACACGATCCCCTCCTAAATTACTTTCCCTTATATTGTGGTTGTCTTTTATCTTGAAATGCAAGTAATCCTTCTAGACGATCCTCAGTAGGTATCGTTTTTAGATAACATTCATGTTCAATTTGTAAAGCTTTTGTAAGATCAACTTGCATTCCCCGGTGTATTGCTTGTTTCGCTTGTTTTAAAGCAATTGGTGCATTTTTTG
>DATGRX010000069.1:0-3676 GCA_035303185.1 Bacillota bacterium | reverse complement strand
CTGCATATCCTAAATCCCTCGTTAAAATAATGTCTCTCGTATATTTATCCTCTCGAAGCGTTTGTAAATCGTCATCGGTTATATTTTCATAAGTCACATGCCACTCACCATGAGTTTCAATATGCGCCTGTTGCAATGTTTTGATAATCGATGTCGCGAGAGTTGCAACAGCTGTAATCATAGCTACTGAAATAATGACACCAATAATCGTCACAAGGGTTCTTCGCTTATTTTTTAACAGTTGGCGAATCGTTAATTTTTGCATAATATTCATGGACGAATCGCCTCATCTTTCGTGATTTTTCCGTCCATAAGTGTAATAACGCGATCCGCTTGAAGGGCTATATCTTCATCATGTGTAATAATCATTAACGTTTGTTTATATGTTTTATTAAACATTTTTAATAAGTCGATAATTTCTTTACTATTTTCACTATCTAAATTCCCAGTTGGTTCATCCGCAAGAATAATCGCCGGATTATTTATAAGCGCTCGACCAATAGATACCCTTTGTTGTTGTCCACCAGATAATTCATTTGGTAAATGACCAATACGCTCCTTTAAACCTAACGTTGACACAATTGATTCAAATTGCTCTTTATCAACTTTATGTCCATCTAACAATAGTGGCAGAGTAATATTTTCTTCCACTGTTAATACAGGAAGTAAATTATAAAATTGATAGACTAGGCCGATTTGACGTCTTCTAAAAATAGCTAATTGAGTTTCATTTAAGTCATAAATATCTGTACCATCAATAATGACCTTTCCACTCGTCGGATGATCAACTCCACCGATTAAATGCATAAGGGTCGATTTACCTGATCCCGAAGGACCGACTATGGCGACAAATTCACCACTTTTTACGGATAACGACACATCATTTAATGCTTTTACTTTTGTTTTGTCTTTTCCATAAACTTTAGATAAGTTATGTACTTGTAAAATATCCATCGTTTTACCTCCACTTTTTTAGTCTATTTATAGTGTACTTATCTAAAGTGACTTTCCCGTGAAAAAGAAAGTGACTATTTTGTCACTTTCCATGAAAAGCATGATAAAATTTCACATAAAAGGTAGTTCCTTTGCCTGTTTCACTGTCTACTTCTATGGTTCCACCTTGCTTAGTAACCATTTCATGGGCCATTGCTAAACCGATGCCAACACTTTCTTCACTTGAATGTTTCCCTTTATAAAACCGATGGAATAAATATGGGAGATCTTCTCTTGCAATTCCTTTTCCCGAATCACTTATGATAATTTGCGTAAAAAGAGCATTTTGTTCAAAATGAATCGAGATATTTCCATTTTCTGGTGTATGCTCCATACAATTGTTTAATATATTCGTTAAAGCTTCTGATGACCAATGAAAATCTCCAACATAAAAGACTGAATCATCACCTGTTACCCGTATATGTAACTGTTTAATATCAACTTGTATTTGAAAGTTTTCTAGTGTGTGATGAATCAGATCTCTTACATTTACCCGCTCTTCTTTAAAGGTAACTGTTCCTGCGTCAATTTTTGCTATTGTGAGTAAAGATGAAACAAGCCAATTTAACCGCTCAAGCTGCGTAAAAATATTTTGAGAAAATTCCTTCCGCTTTTCTGTTGGTAAATATTCATCTGTGAGTAAATCATTCATCACAGTCATTGATGTTATCGGAGTTTTGATTTGATGAGAAATATCTGAAATAGCTTCTGTTAATTGTTGTTTGTCTACTTTCAACTCAGCACTTTGCTCTGCAAGCATAGATGTCACCTTATAAATTTCATTTTTCAAAATGCTTAGTTCACCTTCTTCATTATCCCGAATATCTAACGTATAATCACCACTACTTATTTGCCGTAAATATTCGGAAAGTCGACGGACTTCTTGATATCTTTGTATCGTAAACACGCTAAACGTAAGAGCGAGCAGTAACAGCGGTATAGATGATAACCAAAGTAGCTTAACATCAATGAGCATAGTGATTATCGTTGTTGTAAGAAAAATAAACATACTGATGTATAGGAGTTGGCGAAAAGGTTTGTTTTTCCACATATTAATCACCTAATGTATATCCGACACCACGAACCGTTTTAAGCATCACTGGTTTGCTCGGATTATCCTCTAATTTTTCGCGTAATCGTTTGATATACACCGTTAACGTATTATCTGTCACAAAATCTCCAGCAATATCCCAAATATGATCAAGCAATTGTTCCCGAGTTAAGACTTGTCCTTTATGATTCGCTAAGGTCAGTAAAAGTTGATACTCAAGGGCTGTTAAAGGGATTTCCTCTCCTCGTTTAAATACCTTTCCTTTTATGGGATGAATGGCCAGATCATCAATAATAATTGTACGCTGTTTTGCCGATGATAAATCATATCTGCGCATGACTGATTTTATACGCGCAAGTAACTCACGTATACGAAAGGGCTTTGTAATATAGTCATCTGCTCCTAGCTCTAATCCCATAACAACATTTACTTCTTCATCGGCTACGGTCAGAAAGATAACAGGTAAATCACTTTTTTCTTTAACGATCTTACATAAATCATACCCATTTCCATCGGGTAACGATAAATCAAAAAGGAATAAGGAAAAAGTATGTAGTTCATGTTCAATTGTCTGTTTGGCTGAAGAAAAGTCATGACATAACACAGTTTCATAGCCTTCTTGTCGTAAAGAATATTCTAATCCTTGTGCGATCGTTAAGTCATCTTCAACTAACATTATTTTCATCTTTATCACCACTTGAGAATAATCATATCATAGATATTCATTTTTTGATGAAAATTTTCCATTAAAAAAAGAGCTGAGTTTTCCAGCTCTTTTCGTTCATTTGATTAATTATGTGCATATGCGTCTAAAACAGAGGCAATGACCCAACCGATTGCTGATGAGAATAAACAAGCAATACCTAAACCACCGAGCCCTGCGTCTGTACCAAACACATGTACGCGATCACCTAAAATCGTTGCGAAAAGTAATAAAATTAAACCCGTAATAAACAATGCCGCAAATGGATAGTAAAGTGTGTATCCATTTAATTTCATTCGTGCGAGAACAATAGCAAGAATTACAGTAATAACTGTCATAATTATGCCGATTGTGAACACTGTCTGAATCATACTTTCACCTCATATATGTACAATTTAGTTTTATTCGATATTTTTATTTTACTATTGCCATAGTGTAAAGTCAATTAAACTGTTATATAGACCTTTTTCATAGGATTAAACGATTTACTTTTTCGTTAATTTTGCCTGTACAACGAGGCGGCTATCGTCTGGATGAAGTGTATACTCACACGTTGACAATGTTAAGATTTGGTCATCTTTACTTACATCAACATCGACATCATATATAGATCGATCCTTAAATTCATTTAACATCAGTTCAAATTCATTGTCAGTTTCAAAGTCAGTTTCGATATAGTTAAAATCAATCATCGTATTATAAACAGCAAACACTTCAGCTTCATATTCATCGTATAATGTATCAAACGTAAAGGTTCGATGGGATTCAAAAAAATCCTCATCTAAATATTTTGTTAAATGTTCAAACATCGATCCATCACTTACTCGATGACCATAAACAATAAAGTTTTTCTCATCACTATTTTTTAAGTCATTTCGATAATCAAGAAAAATACTACCTGTTAGCGCTTCTTCACCTGAAAAAGTTTT
>DATGRX010000068.1:0-3585 GCA_035303185.1 Bacillota bacterium | reverse complement strand
GATAATGAAAATAATTTGGAGGAAATAACACATGAATCTTAAAGATTATATTAAAATTGTTAATAATTGGCCGATAGAAGGAGTTGAATTTAAAGATATCACTCCTTTAATGGCAGACGGTGAAGCATTTAAATATGCGGTAGATCAAATTATTGAATTTGCCAAAAAACAAGGTGCAGAAATAATCGTTGGACCAGAAGCACGAGGATTTATCGTAGGTTGTCCAGTAGCTTATGCGCTTGAGACTGGTTTTGCTCCTGTTAGAAAGCCAAATAAATTACCACGTGAAGTAATTGAAGTTGATTATGGACTTGAATATGGTAAAAACACACTCACAATTCATAAAGACGCTGTTAAGCCAGGTCAAAAAGTATTAATTACTGATGACTTGTTAGCAACAGGTGGTACAATTGAAGCGACTATAGATCTTGTTGAAAAATTAGGCGGTGTAGTTGTCGGATGTGCATTTTTAGTTGAATTAGGTTACTTAAAAGGTATCGATAAATTAGAAGGTTACGATGTTTTATCATTAATGAAATATGAATAAAATATGAGAAGTCTGACAAAATAAGAGTCAGGCTTCTTATTTTAGAATATAGTTTTAAATGTTTATCTATGATAAAATTTAAATACTAACTTTACGGATAAATGAATTGGATAAGGTGATAATATGTCAAAAGACACAAATATATCAATTGAAGATTTAATAGAAACTGCGGGCCTTTATCTAGAAGAAGACGCATTAGATTTTATTTTTCGTGCATATGAATTTGCAGAAAATGCGCATAAAGATCAATTTAGAAAATCTGGCGAAGCATATATTGTTCATCCAATTCAGGTTGCAGGAATTTTGACAAACTTTAGAATGGATCATGAAACAATAGCTGGCGGGCTTTTACATGATGTTGTTGAAGATACTGAGATTAGTTTAGAAAAAATAGAAGAAGAGTTTAATGCTGAAGTTGCAATGCTTGTAGACGGTGTAACAAAATTAGGTAAATTTGAATTTAAATCTAAAGAAGCGCTTCAAGCTGAAAATCATAGAAAAATGTTTGTTGCTATGGCTAAGGATATTCGCGTCATTATAATTAAGCTTGCTGATCGCTTGCATAATATGCGTACCTTAAAGCATTTAAGACCGGATAAACAAAGACGTATATCAAATGAAACATTAGAAATATTTGCACCACTTGCTCATCGTTTAGGAATGTCTACGATTAAATGGGAATTAGAAGATACAGCATTTAGGTATTTAAACCCACAACAATATTATAGAATTGTCCAATTAATGGATCAAAAAAGAAATCAACGTGAATCCTATATCGAAGAAGTTATGTTTGAAGTTGATGAACAATTAAAAGAAGTAAATATTGAAGCAGAAATATCCGGAAGACCTAAACATATTTATAGTACTTACCGGAAAATGAAAAATCAACATATTGAGTTTTCAGAAATTTACGATTTGTTAGCAGTTCGAGTTATTGTAAAAAGTATTAAAGATTGTTACGCAGTTCTTGGAATTATCCATACTTGTTGGAAGCCAATGCCAGGTAGGTTTAAAGATTATATAGCAATGCCAAAACCAAATCTTTATCAATCGCTTCATACAACTGTCATTGGCCCTAAAGGGGACCCTTTAGAAGTACAAATAAGAACTGAAGAAATGCACCAAATTGCAGAACGTGGAATTGCAGCTCATTGGATATATAAAGAAGGAAATAAACCACATACAAGCCCCTCGTCTTTAGAAAAGCAACTATCATGGTTTAGTGATATTTTAGATTGGCAAAAAGACGAACCGGACGCAGAGGAATTTGTAGAATCATTAAAAGTAGATTTGTTTTCGGATATGGTTTATGTATTTACACCTAAGGGAGAAGTGATTGAATTACCTTCAGGATCAATCCCACTCGATTTTGCTTACCGAATTCATACAGAAATAGGAAATAAAACAGTCGGAGCACGTGTAAATGGTAAAATGGAACCATTGGATTATAAATTAGTTAGTGGTGATATTGTAGAAGTTATTACGTCTAAACATTCATATGGTCCTTCTCAAGATTGGCTTAAAATTACACAATCTTCACAAGCTAAAAGTAAAATAAGGAATTATTTTAAACGTCAAAAACGAGAAGAGAATATTGAAAGAGGAAAATTAGAAATTGAAAAAGGCATTAAAGCACTTAAATTATCTCCAAAAGAAGTATTAACTGAAGAGAATATAAATCGTGTTTGTGAAAAATTCAATTTCGGTAGTTTAGATGATTTATATGCTGCAGTAGGATATCAAGGGATTACTTCGTCCTTAATCGTAACAAGGTTAACAGATGATATTCGAAGAAAACAAGAACAAGAAGAACAATATGAAGAAACAATCGAAAAAACAATTAGTGAAGCTAAAAGTTATGTAAGACATGGCAAAGATACTGCTGGAGTAAAAGTTGAAGGTATAGATAATATATTGATACGTTTAGCACGTTGCTGTAACCCAGTTCCAGGTGATGATATTAAGGGTTATATTACAAAAGGTCGAGGTGTATCCGTTCATCGATCAGATTGCCCTAATATTCAAACAGAAGAAGCAAAACAACGTCGAATAGATGTAAAATGGTTAGATGAAGACGAACAAACAAAAGAATATTATTTAGATTTAGAAATCTCTGGATATGATCGACATGGCTTAATCAATGATGTTTTACAAACAGTAAACGGAATGAAGACACAAATTGCTGAAGTAAAAGGCCGAGCAGATAAAAATAAAATAGCTTATATTCATATTACAGTACTTATTAAAAACAAAGAACATTTGCGTGAAGTTATCAATCAAATTAAACAAATTGAAGATATTTATGCAGTAACACGGACAATTCATTAAAACAGAGGTGGTTGCTAGATGAAATTAATTATTCAAAGATCTAAAGAAGCGCATGTTAAAATAGATGAAAAGATAACCGGACAAATAGATTTTGGTTTAGTTGTTTTGGTCGGCATTACACATGAAGATACAGAAGCTGATATTGATGCCCTTATTCAGAAAATGATTCATTTAAGAATATTTCCTGATGCAAGTGAAAAATTAAATTTATCACTAGTTGACACTAAAGGAAGTGTTCTTTCTATATCTCAATTTACTTTATACGCTGATGTGAAAAAAGGTAGACGACCTAATTTTACAGATGCAGCAAAACCAGATGTTGCGGAAAGATTATATGATTTGTTTAATCAAAAATTACGTAATGAAAACATTCATGTAGAAACAGGTGAGTTTGGTAAAATGATGGACGTTAGTTTAGTTAATGAAGGTCCTGTAACGATAACGCTTGAATCAGTTTCTGGTAAGTTAATTTAAAGTGATTATACTTGACATTTAAATTTATAAAACATAAGATTACATTTAATATTATATTTAAATCTGAGGATAGAAAAAGTAATTAGTAATTTGCAGTAAACAGAAAGAGATGGCTTGACTGAGACCATTTTATACTGAATACTAATGAAAGACATTCATTGAAGAGCTATATTGAAAAATTAGTAAATATAGACGTGAACAGGCGTTAACTGTAAAGCTGATGCTTTTAAAGCATT
>DATGRX010000067.1:0-7246 GCA_035303185.1 Bacillota bacterium | reverse complement strand
CAGGAGTAAATCCGCATGCTGTCGTATATGATTTTGCTAACACCGTAAAAGGAGTAAACATTTCTGAAGAAGTAGATTATCTGAAATATGCATCTTTGCCATTAGAAACTTTTTCTAACTATGCGTATCATATGGTTATTTTAATCATGATGACTACTCTTGCTTTAATGATTTCAACTATCTTTAAAAACAATGCTCTAGCCATTGGTGTAGCTATTTTCCTAATGTTTGCTGGAAATTCCATCGTGGCATTTTTCCATGAATATTCTTGGGCGAAATACATTTTATTTGCTAATATTGATTTGAGTCAATATATTAATGACAATCCGATGTTAGAGGGTCTGTCACTTAACTTCTCAATAATGATTTTGCTCATTCATTTCATTATATTTATCGGCGTGTCTTGGTTGGTCTTTGTGAAAAGAGATGTGACTGAATAATATTTCATCGTACGTAAGAGGTGGAATAGATGAAACAAAAATTAACGTACATTTTAATACTGATTAGTGTTGTCATTGTTGTAGCCAGTCATTTTATCGACATTTACTGGATTGGAATTGCAGCCTGGACCCTTGCCACAATTTTATTAGGATTTGCCGTTTATTTCACAAAATATATTAAAAATGAATGATAAAAAAAGCTGTGAGATACTCTCACAGCTTTTTTTATTCCGAACGTCTTGCTCGCCTCTGGGCACTTTCTCTTTTTCCTTGATGAAGAATTTTTTTTCGTAAACGAATAGACTTTGGAGTCACTTCACAATATTCATCATCTTCAATATATTGTAAAGCCTCTTCTAAGGTCATTTCCTTTGATTTACTTAATATTTCTGTTTGTTCTTTATGGGCAGAACGAATATTTGTCAGTTGCTTTTCCCGTGTAATATTTACCGTTAAGTCATCGTCGCGATTATTTTCACCGACGATCATCCCACCGTACACTTCATCACCAGGCTTTACAAAAATCGTTCCCCGATCTTCTAAATGTAAAATACTATAAGTCGTTGCTTTTCCGTCTTCTCGAGCAACTAAAACCCCGCGGCGTCTTCCGCCAACCATTCCTTTTGCTACGGGCTCATAGCTGTCAAAGGTATGATTTAAAATGCCGTATCCTCTTGTTTGGGCCATAAACTCTGTCGCATAGCCGAATAATCCTCGAGAAGGAACCTTAAACTCTAATCGAACTTGTCCTGTTCCTTGGTTGATCATATTTAACATCGTTCCTTGTCGTTCACCTAAAGATTCCATAACAGGACCTGTGTATTCCTCGGGTACATCTATTTGAACGCGTTCAACAGGCTCACAAAGAACACCATCAATTTCCCTTTCAATAACTTGCGGTTTTGAAAGTTGGAGCTCAAATCCTTCTCTGCGCATATTTTCAATTAAAATCGATAAATGAAGCTCTCCACGACCGGAAACGATCCACGCATCCGGAGTTTCGGTCTGTTCTACCCGTAAACTTACATCTGTTTCAAGTTCCCGCAGTAGCCGGTCATAAATCATTCTTGATGTTAGGTAATCACCTTCCCTTCCGGCAAAGGGACTATTGTTCACTAAAAACGTCATTTGCAAAGTAGGTTCATCGATACGTAAAAGTGGTAAAGCTTCCGGATGTTCCTTAGAGCAAATTGTCTCACCGATATGAATGTCATTAATCCCGGTAACTGCAACAATATCACCGGCTTGAGCTTCTTCAATTTCAACCCGTTCTAATCCTTTAAATCCATATAAATTCGTAATTCTGAAGCTTTTTTGTGTACCATCTGCTTTCATAATCGTTACATTTTGCCCAACTTTCATTGTCCCTCTAAACACACGCCCGATACCGATTCGACCGACATAATCATTATAATCAAGTAATGTCACTTGAAACTGTAATGGTTTTGCACTGTTGTCTTTAGGTGCTGGGATATGATTGACGATCATTTCAAAAAGAGGATCCATTGTTTCACTTTGCTCTTCCGGATCGTCCCCAGATGTCCCGTTTAAAGCAGACGTGTAAACAATCGGAAAGTCGATTTGCTCATCATCTGCGCCAAGTTCAATAAATAAATCTAATACTTCATCGATGACTTCAACGGGGCGAGCATTTGGGCGATCAACTTTATTAACGACGACGATTGGTGTTAACTTTTCATCTAACGCACGTTGTAAAACAAATCTTGTTTGTGGCATCGTACCTTCATAGGCATCAACGACAAGTAGGACACCGTCTACCATTTTCATAATTCGCTCAACTTCACCACCAAAATCAGCGTGACCCGGTGTATCTAATATATTAATTGTCTTATCTTGATAAGTAACAGCTGTATTTTTCGCTAAAATCGTAATTCCTCGTTCCTGTTCTAAATCATCTGAATCCATCGCTCGGTCCTGCACCTTTTCATGTTCTGAAAATATCCCTGAATATTTTAACAGTTGATCAACTAATGTTGTTTTCCCGTGATCAACGTGAGCAATAATCGCAATATTACGAACGTTTTCTCTTAATGTCATGATATACTCCTCCGTTATTTCTTCGTGATAAGCTCGACATCCTATTATAGCATATATTAGCAAGATAATTTGAAAAGGTCATTTCCGCAAAATTGAATAAGACAAAAATTGCTAAATAAAAACCTGCTATTTTATATACATAGCAGGTTTGGCATCACTATTCTTGTTCTGGAATGTTTTCTACACTTTCAACAGAACCTCTTAATTCATCAGAATTAGGGTACATTTCATCATAATTATCATGATCTCCATAAAAGTCTGATGGTGTTTCTGATGTTCCATATTTACTTACTTCTTGCCAAGCATCTTCTGCATCATATCCTACTTCTTCTTTGATATCTTCACTTTCTCGGGTGATATTAGGCTTTATTACATCCTCTGATGCCGATTGTTGATTCGTATCATCTCCGTGCTCTGCATGCTCACTACAATACTCAGTCATCGGCACAATCAGAAGCCGCTCAAAAGAAATCGCCTTGCCACAAACAGAGCATACACCATATGTCCCTTCTTCAATCGCATGAAGGGCAGCGTTAATTTGTTCAAGTTCTTTTTCGCGCCGGGCATGCAGTGTAACATCTTTCTCCCGTTCATATAATTCAGTCGCCATTTCTGCTGGATGATTGTCATAACTAGACAGCTCTCCAACAGAATCTTTTTCACTATTTTCTAACCCAAAGTTTTTATTTTTATGAATAAGTTTGTGTTGCCGTTTCTGAAGTAATATTTCACATAATTGAAGTTGTTCTTTCGTAATCATGCCTCATCGTCTCCAATCAAATGTAGTAATAATACTTTATGTCTGATTAACAACTTCATGCGTGACTTTTTTTAGAAATTTTTAATCAAAAGATACTTCTGTTAAACCGTTTATTCTTATTTTTTGTCCTTCCTTCAATATGACATCACTACTTGTTTCTACATAGTCATTTCCAATCACTTCATACACTTGCTCATGATTCTGATCAAAAATTTGTACATACCCATGACCTTCACCAGTCATCAGATATTCCCCTGGTTCAATATCTAAACCAACATGCCAAATACCTGGATGTAACCTATTGGAAAGTTCTGTTTCTACCTCTGCAATATTTACTTTATCAGATCCACTCACTTCTACGATATAATCATCCCATAAAGAAAGTGTAACTACTGGAACATCATCATCAAGGATTTCTTTAAAAATAAGATTTTCTTCTTCATCATATACAGAGACAAGTCCTTCATCATAAGAATGTATAAAGTAACGTGAAGTTGGCATATTTTCAAATCGTTCTCTGTCCGTATCACTGTAACCTGAAATGTTATCTCGCTCAATAGGCTCTAAAAATCGTTCAGTATATTCTCCAATGATTTCTTGTTTTTCCTCACCATAAATTTCAAAGGTATTTTCTTTAGAGGATGAGGAGCAAGCTGTGAATATTAAATTAACGATCATAAACAGCAAAACTTTACGCAAAATTACCCTCCTCTTGCATCTACCTAATTTACTTTCGAAAAGATATCTTTTCATAAACAACAGATATTAACAGGACAATGATTGTAAAGGTTATCATTGCCAAAAGGCTATTCCAATAATCAATCGATGTAAGGTCATAATCCTTCGCTAAATCTCCGGATAAAACAGAAGTAATATTCACAAATTTAAGAGGGTACAAAACTTTAAAGGTAAAACCTATCCTGTGAAAAACATCAGGAAGTATATATAAAAATAAACCTATAAGTATAGTGGCATATGTATTTTTAAATATCTGCTCTAATAACAAAGCTAAACTTAATATCATCAAAACTATAATCACTATTGCTAAACATACGTATAATAAATACAAGAAGATTGGAATAACAGTCATCTCACTGTTTTCATATATGAGAATCGGGTATTTTAAATGACCTACTCCACTGGCTGATAGGGAACGTAAAATACCTAAGAGCAAACCAACCGACATACTTGTAAGGATCATAATAAATAATAGACTTAGTTTACTAATTGCCCTTTGAGTAAAAGAAACTGGTAACTTTTTCAACAATGTTACCTGTACATGTTCATAAGCAAACATATTACTACCGAATAACAAAATCATAATGAATAGTAAAGAGCCACTTATAAAATCAAAGGCTGATACTAAAAAATGGGTCATATAATATGGATTATCTTCAATGGTAAGATCATTATCTTCCAAATATTGAAGAAACTTGTTTTCATCTTTAATATCCTTTTTAGGAATAACAAAATAATCCGGTACATATGGATTACCTTTATCATGTAATTCCAACCGCAATTTATTTAATCTTATACCATCGGATACATATTCTTCTATCTCCTCACCTTCAGAGACATAATACATTTGCATATTTATAAGAGATAATTGTTCAGTTAAGTTATCATAAATTTCACTTCCTTTGTCAGTGTCATTTATATCATGAGGAAGTATATCTAATGTCATTAATAACAATTTTTTCTCCTTGCTTTTTTGACTATAAACAGTATCTGGATTAACTGTTTGGAAGTACGAGTAATACAACGGAAAAAATATAATGAACATAATGCTTACTATCCATAACTTTTTACTTTGTAAAAAGACCTTTATTTGATGCTTGGTATATCTCCGGATCATTTGTAGCCTCCTAAATGTAATGCTACTGGTAAAACCAACGTCTGTTCGCAAATTTTGAAACAACATATAAAAGTATCTCAACGAGTAACCAACAAAGCAAGAGGATGATCAAACCTTTATTATAAGAAACGGTATCAATATTTAACAAATAATTTTTTTCTCCAGTAATAACCTTTCCAATATCTAAATATGTTTGGGGGAAGAAACTTACGTCCTTTCCGAATAGTTCACGCTTATCCCGGGCATAATAAAACTTCTCTGTAAACAGGATCAAAGTGGTTAGTATCAAAATAACCCATTCATTTTTGAAAATTAAACTTAACATAAGGGTTAGGCGAACAAAAATAAAATAAAACAAAAACAGAAATGCAAAACCAAATAGCATGTACTTACCGATTGGTATGAGTATATATCCATAATTAACATTATCGATACGCTCACCTAATGCAGGTAGTTTCATATCGAAAGAACCAAACCCATTTAAAATAGATATACAAATAACAGTCATTAAAACAAGAAAAATTGTGACAACAGATACATAAAAATAACTAGCTAGAGATTTAATATTTAAGTATTGATACCAACTAATAGGTAAGCCCTTAAGAACAGTTTTTTGTCTCCTATCCCTAGTTAAAATATCATTGCTAAAATAGATAGCTAGAAACACGAGAATATAAGGAGCAAAATTATGGAAGTGTTTCGAAACTACTTGTAAAGCAGTTTTCTCTTCAATAACTTCATAAGTAATAGGGATAGAAGATTGAAGAAGGTACTGATAAGTGAGCAGGTGTTTTTCCGTTGAATGGAGTAAGTCCTTTACGGGAAAAGGACTGTCTGGAAGTAATTCATCTTGTTCGATATAGTCCTTTTTAACACCATAATGATAATGTGCTCTTAAAAATGCATATCTTTTAAAATCCCCTTTATCGATAGCATGTATCATAGCTTCAAAGAGATCAATATAAAATTTTGAGTCTGCATAGTAATTTCTATGACTCATTGGAGAAACTCCAGTTGCTCGCCGTTCTTCTCTTTTTTCTTGTACTTGTTTTAAAACTTTTAATTCATGAGAAATCTCCTCATATGGAAGGGTTTCAGAAGTTTTCTCATTAGGAAGCAAAATAAATACATACATACAAAGGAAAACAGTTAGAAATAGGAGTAATATAATATTTTTCCTATTTCTAACTGTTAATCGAAGTTCATGACGAAACAGTGATAACCACATAAATGAGCCACCTTTTATTTATCAGTGTTATTTCTTTTTTTTCGAAATCTAAGCCAATTATAAACAAAAATGAACACTATCAAAACAACTGTAAATCCTAACATAGCGAAAATGCTATTCCAGTATGTTATACCTGTATCATTAAACTGTTCAGCTAACTCTCCTGATAAAACACCAGAAATATCAATGTATTTAATTGGATAAAGGATTTTCGCTTTAATTCCAATTAAATAAAGGAGATCAGGTAAGAAAAATAATGCAATTCCTACTAAAACTACACCATACATATTTGGTACAAAGGTGTTTAATAATAATGTTAAACATACTGTCATGAGTACAGCCACAATGACTGCTAAACTCGCGTAAAGGACATATTCCATAATTGGAACGGCTATGAAACCATCCGGACTAAAAATAAGGGTTGGGTAATTAAAGTTACCTATACTTTCCACCGAGGATGAACGGAAAATTCCTAAAACAACTCCTAAAGTTAGACAGAGAATGATAAAAATATAATTTAAGGTAATTTTACTTGTTGCTTTTGTTCTAAAGGATACTGGTAAGGATCTCATAACCGTTTGATGTTCATTTTCATAAACGAGCATATCACTACAAATGAGCAAAATAATAATAAATAAAAACACACCACTTAACATTTCGGTAATTGCAATTAAGAATTTACTTGTGACGAAGGGATTATCTTCCTCAAGTAAATCATTTTTTTTCAAATAGGTTAAGAACTCATTTTCCTTTTCAATTTCTTCAATAGGAATTGTTAAATTACTTGACAGAAAAGGATTGTCTTTCTCGTGCATTTCCATTCGTAACTCATTTAATCGTAATCCATCTTCAATATACTCGGTCACTTCCTGTCCATAATCATTACCGAGGTAAAAAATTTGCAT
>DATGRX010000066.1:0-7086 GCA_035303185.1 Bacillota bacterium | reverse complement strand
TGTCAGTCTTAAGAACGAAGACTATGGCTTCAAGGAGGATAACGACAACCTCTATCTGATTAAATACATTATATCTAAAAAGATATAACGATTTAAAGCTAGTAAAAAAACTAGCTAATAATAATATACGAGGAGGATAATACAACAAAGTTCAACATTATTTTCAAGTCCTGATGTGTAACTTTTTGCCTATCAGATAAATTATTTGAAAGTCATTTTAAATGTATGGTTTTTAGAGAGGGACAACATAAAAATATGCAGAGTCAGTAGCTACGAGAATGTTGTAACAGAAGGGGAGGGTTAGAGTGTATGCCTAATAAAAAATTAGTATTTCAGTGGATCAGAACGTTACAAGATGATCCTACAAATATAAAGGCTCAAGAGCTAATCATCGAACATTATTCAGGATTAGTTAAAAGTCTTGCATACAAGTATTCTGCCAATCAATTCATTTATGAAGACTTAGTTCAAGTAGGGATGATAGGTTTATTTAATGCTATCAATAGGTTTGATGAGAGTTTTGGAAAATCTTTTGAGGCCTTCGCCATTCCAACAATTTTAGGCGAGATTAAACGATTTATCCGGGATCAAACTTGGAGTGTTCATGTTCCTAGACGAATTAAAGAGCTCGGACCGAGAATTCAGCGAGCGATTGATGAGTTAACCATTTTCAATCAACAGTCTCCCACAATTGTAGAAGTAGCAAATTATTTAAATATAAGAGAAGAAGATGTATTAGAAACCCTTGAAATGAGAAGAAGTTACAGAGCCTTATCTGCTGATCGAGAAGTTGAAACAGACGGAGAAGGTGGAACCTTATCTATTTTTGATGTCAAGGGTGAAGAAGACCCTCGTTATAGTTTTATAAATTTACAACTATTATTAGAAAAGATATTTCCAATTTTGTCTCAAAGAGAACAAACTGTTATAAAATGTGTATTCTTTTTAGGAATGAGTCAAAAGGAAACGGGTGAATTACTTGATATATCCCAAATGCACGTTTCCCGCATACAACGACGTTCCTTGCAAAAGCTAAAAAATGTTTTACCGATGTCTCGCGATGAAGTATTTGAAAGTTTTTAAAATAAGTAAATAGAATTAACACTATATACAGATTGATTAGTTGTGAAGACTAATCAATCTTTTTTAATCTATATTAGGAATTGATCCTTGTTTTTGTTAGAATAACTTTATATAGAGGAGGTTTATGAATTGTTAATCGAAACAACTGAGCAATTATATGAAGCAGTAGCATATAAAACAAAGTTAAAAACAAACATTGTACAAAAGGTCATTTCTTTATTAGATGAGGGAAATACAGTTCCCTTTATCGCTAGATACAGGAAGGAAATGACTGGGGGATTAGATGAAATTCAAATTAAAAAAATTTCTGATGAATGGACATATGCCGTTAATTTAGCAGAAAGAAAATCTGAAGTCCTTCGTTTAATTGATGAACAAGGAAAACTAACGGAAGAATTACGTAAGGATATTATTTCAGCCGAGCAATTGCAACGAGTAGAAGATTTATATCGTCCATATCGACAAAAGCGAAGAACTCGGGCAACGATTGCGAAAGAAAAAGGATTAGAACCGTTAGCGGCAATTATTTGGGAACAAGAAGAAGTCATCACAGATGAGTTAGTTGAAGAATACTTTTCTGAAGAACATGAAATCAATACAGTGGAGGATGTATACTCAGGAGTGAATGATATTTTAGCCGAATGGATTTCAGATACAGCAGAATATCGAGAGTATATTCGTGATTTTACCTTTAAAAAAGGTCAAATCATTTCTGAAGTAAAAGATGAAACATTAGACGAACGAAAAGTTTATGAAATGTATTATGAATATAGTGAACCGATTAGAAAAGTTGTATCCCATCGAGTACTCGCTTTAAATCGCGGAGAAAAGGAAGATGTTTTACGAATTAAAGTAGAAGCGCCGGAGGAAGAAATTCTTCGTTATTTGGAAAAGCATGTGATTGCAGAAAATGGATATTCAGATTGTGGCGAAATTTTGAAAGAAGCGATAGAAGATAGTTATAAACGATTAATCGAGCCTTCTATTGAACGAGAAATTCGAAATCATTTAACTGAAAAAGCAGAAGCACAGGCTATAGAGGTATTTTCGGAAAATCTTAAAAGTTTATTACTACAACCACCGTTAAAAGATCGAATGGTCCTCGGTATTGACCCAGCTTTCCGCTCGGGATGTAAGAATGCCGTTGTAGATGAAACTGGAAAGGTTCATGCCATTAATGTGATGTTTCCGACTCCACCCCGAAATGACGTCGAAGGTGCAGAAAAAATTCTTTTGGAACTCTTTGAACGATTTGATATTGAATTAATTGCGATTGGAAATGGAACAGCTTCAAGAGAGACTGAACAATTTATTGCAGATGTCATTCAAAACAATAACTTATCTGTTCCATATATCATCGCGGATGAAGCCGGAGCGAGTGTATATTCAGCATCTGATCTTGCACGAGAAGAGTTTCCTGATTTAGAAGTAGAAGAACGAAGTGCAGTTTCCATCGCCCGGCGAGTTCAAGATCCCTTAGCGGAGCTTGTAAAAATTGATCCGAAATCAATCGGAGTTGGTCAATATCAACATGATGTCAATCAAAAGAAGTTAAATGAATCTCTTGATTTCGTTGTTGAAACAGCAGTTAACCAAGTAGGTATTAATGTAAACACAGCTTCAGCTCCTTTGCTTCAAAGAGTATCGGGCTTAAGTCGTACTGTCGCTAATAATATTGTGAAGATGCGAAATGAAGTAGGCCGAATCACGAATCGCGATGAGTTAAAAGATGTTCCAAGACTTGGGCCGAAAACATATGAACAAGCGATTGGTTTTTTACGTGTAATTGACGGGGAAAATCCGCTCGATCGAACACCGATTCACCCGGAAAGCTATGAGCCCACAAAGAAATTATTAGATATGATTGATTGTGAACTAGCGGATGTAGGAACGGAAAAGTTGAGAGAGAAGTTAGATAAAATTGACATAAAAGAAATGGCTGAACAATTAGATATCGGAGAAATGACACTTACAGATATCGTTGAAGCATTACAACGTCCAGAACGTGATCCAAGGGATGATTTACCACAACCATTATTACAACAAAACATTATTACGTTGGAGGATATTAAACCAGGAATGGAAATGCAAGGTACCGTTCGAAATGTGGTTGACTTTGGTGCATTTGTCGACATCGGTGTCGGGCAAGACGGGCTCGTTCACATTTCAAAGTTAGCGGAAAAGTTCGTTGAACATCCTATGGACATCGTGCAAGTAGGCGATGTTGTGACAGTTTGGGTTATTGATGTGGATATTGAAAGGAATCGAATTGCTTTATCAATGATAGAAGAATAAAATAAAAATGCTTGTGACTCGTCAGAGCCACAAGCATTTTTAAATCTTGTTAATCATGTAACATATTCGACTGGTGCTTCTAAATCAACATCATCGAGAGAAATTCCAACTGCCTTTGCTACTCCTTCACCGTAAGCGGGATCTGCTAAGTAGCAGTGTTTAATATGACGATGTATAATTTGCTCCTCTACCCCATCTAGTGCACGGGCAGTATTTGCAAATAATCTTTCTTTCTCATCATCTGGCATTAATCTAAATAGTTTACCAGGTTGTTCGAAGTAGTTATCATCGTCTTCACGGAAGTCGAAGCGGCCTGCGTCTCCTTCAATAGCAATGTGCGGCTCGTCATGTTCTGGACTTGACTGCCACTCTCCGTATGAGTTTGGTTCATAGTGGAGTGTGCTACCCATATTTCCGTCTACTCTCATTGCACCATCACGATGGAAGTTGTGAACTGGGCAACGCGGTTGGTTGACAGGAATCTGGAAGTGGTTGACTCCTAAACGATACCTTTGTGCGTCACCGTAGGAGAATAATCTTCCGTGTAACATCTTATCTGGTGAAAAGCTAATTCCAGGTACTATGTTTGTTGGTGCGAATGCAGCTTGTTCGACTTCAGCGAAATAGTTATCTGGATTTTTATTTAAGACGAATTCACCGACTTCGATTAATGGAAAATCCTTTTTATACCATACTTTTGTTAAGTCAAATGGATTGTATGGCATTTCTCTTGCTTCTTCTTCTGTCATGACCTGGATGTACATTTTCCACTTAGGATAGTTTCCATTTTCAATGGCTTCATACAAGTCACGCTGGTGACTCTCTCGGTCGTTAGCAATGATTTCTGCTGCTTCTTCATCTGTTAATGTTTTAATTCCTTGCTGTGTTCTCATGTGGAACTTAACCCATACACGTTCATTTTTATCATTGATCATACTGTATGCATGACTACCAAATCCGTGCATATGTCGGTATGATTTTGGAATTCCTCGGTCACTCATTTCAATTGTTACTTGATGGAGTGATTCTGGTAAACGTGTCCAGAAGTCCCATTTGTTATTGTTGCTTCTCATATTTGTTCGTGGATCTCTTTTTACAGCATGGTTTAAGTCAGGGAATTTTAGTGGATCTCTATGGAAGAATACGGGTGTATTATTTCCAACTAAATCCCAGTTACCTTCTTCTGTATAAAACTTCATAGCAAAGCCACGGATATCTCTTTCTGCATCAGCTGCTCCTCTTTCACCTGCAACTGTAGAAAAGCGAATAAACATGTCTGTCTGCTTCCCGACTTCAGAGAAAATCTTTGCTTTTGTATATTCAGTAATATCGTTCGTAACTGTGAATGTACCGTATGCACCGGAACCTTTGGCATGCATTCTCCGCTCAGGAATAACTTCTCGATCAAAGTGTGCCATTTTTTCTAAAAACCAAACGTCTTGTAAAAGCATTGGTCCTCTTGGTCCAGCTGTCATTGAGTTATGGTTATCTGCAACAGGGGCACCAAAAGCAGTAGTTAATTTGTTTTTGTTATCACTCATTTTCTTTTTACCTCCATGTTTTCTTCTTTACAATCATTATAATAACATACTAATTATAAAATTACAAATACAATAACTAAAAGCGCTTTCAAAACCTTTTTAATTGTGTAATTGCCCGGTTATAGAAGTGAAATCAAATACATATACGCATACGATTCTCAATTATTAAAAATAATTGAGAATTAATAAGTGGAAATATATCGTTTGATGTTTGACATGTTTCTTCCAATGTATTTAACTAATACATAATATATATTAATGAAGGGATTAAAAATGGAACGATTATGTGAAGAACAATTAAATGAACTAGTAAAACAAATATCTATGAAACATTTTCATAAACCATTTGTTCATAAGGCTACTTATAACTATCGTTTACGCACAACAGGTGGAAGATATATGTTAAATACCCACAATATAGAAATAAATCCAAAGTATGTATTAGAGATGAAGAAACAAGATTATGTTGATATAATAAAGCATGAGCTCTGCCATTATCATTTACATATAGAAGGAAAAGGATATAAACATGAAGATCAAGAGTTTAGACAGTTACTACTAAAGGTAAATGCGCCCATGCATTGCAAACCTTTACCATCTGAACAAAATAAAAGAAAATTGCAATATAGATGTAAATCTTGTGGACTTATATATGAAAGAATCCGGAGAGTGAACACGAAAAAGTATCGCTGTGGAAGGTGTTATGGAGAAATAAATAAGCTCTCGGAGAAAGGATAGTTAAAAAATTTGACGAAAATGTAATTCCGTGTTAGATTATAAAAGCCTTGAACATATCTGTACATAATAATTTATTTGTTCAAAGATAAAATGTTTGACAGATTTACATTTTTGTATTATTATAGACAACGTTGCTAGTTAATGGTTTACGAACATTCCACAGTAGCTCAGTGGTAGAGCAATCGGCTGTTAACCGATCGGTCGTAGGTTCGAATCCTACCTGTGGAGCCATTTTGGAGAAGTACTCAAGTGGTGAAGAGGTGCCCCTGCTAAGGGCATAGGTCGCGATAGCGGCGCGAGGGTTCAAATCCCTCCTTCTCCGCCATTCACTTCTAATCAAGGCCCGTTAGTCAAGCGGTTAAGACACCGCCCTTTCACGGCGGTAGCACGGGTTCGAATCCCGTACGGGTCACTTTCATTTGTTCTTCTTTAAGAATATTGGGCTGTAGCCAAGCGGTAAGGCCGCGGGTTTTGGTCCCGCTATCCTAGGTTCGAATCCTAGCAGCCCAGCCACTCTTTTTTAGTTTTATAGAAGAAGATATTATTAGGAGCCATTAGCTCAGTCGGTAGAGCATCTGACTTTTAATCAGAGAGTCGCAGGTTCGATTCCTGCATGGCTCACCATTTCATTCAAATTTGCGGTCATGGCGGAATCGGCAGACGCGCTAGGTTGAGGGCCTAGTGGGGGCAACCCCTTGGAGGTTCAAGTCCTCTTGGCCGCACTTACTTGTTTGTCCTTGACAACCATGTATAAACAGAGTATAGTAGAGAGCGTCTCTTTTGTGCCCGTAGCTCAACTGGATAGAGCGTTTGACTTCGGATCAAAAGGTTAGGGGTTCGATTCCTCTCGGGCACGTCAAGTCAATATGCTTGAGGAACGGGAAGTAGCTCAGTTTGGTAGAGCACATGGTTTGGGACCATGGGGCCGCAGGTTCAAGTCCTGTCTTCCCGACCATTTTAAGAGTATGCGGGTGTAGTTTAGTGGTAAAACTCCAGCCTTCCAAGCTGGCGTCGTGGGTTCGACTCCCATCACCCGCTCCAAACAAGGGCCTGTAGCTCAGTCCGGTTAGAGCGCACGCCTGATAAGCGTGAGGTCGGTGGTTCAAGTCCACCTAGGCCCATTTTGATCCTTGAAAACTGAATGAGACAGCGAATATGTCAAGAGAAACTTTTATATGTTTCTCGTCAATAAATTTTTTAAGCTAAGAGATAACTACGGTGTTAGTTATCGTTTCAAACTGTATTGTAGTAGGGTGGATTTTCCATTTTATTACATTTCTATGGCGGTTAAACATGCTGATGCATGTTTACTGCACAAGTACGACTAAATTTTCGATATCGTCTATTGACTTGTCGAAAATAAGTCTTCTATGGAGAGTTTGATCTTGGCTCAGGACGAACGCTGGCGGCGTGCCTAATACATGCAAGT
>DATGRX010000065.1:0-14862 GCA_035303185.1 Bacillota bacterium | reverse complement strand
ATCCTTTTATCATGATTTAAACAGTTTGCTTATTGCGAAGCATTACAATTTGGATGTAACGATCGTTTTAGTGAATAATGATGGTGGCGGTATTTTTTCATTTTTACCGCAAGCTGAAAATGGAAAACATTTTGAAGAACTATTCGGTACGCCGATTGGGATTGATTTTCGACCTGCTGTTGAGATGTATGGTGGCAACTTTGAATTGGCACAATCCGAAAAAGAGTTAATAAAAAAGCTTACGGCATCTTACAACCGAAAAGGGTTATCTGTTATTGAAGTGCGAACAGATCGAGTAGAAAATGCGCGCTGGCATCGTTTATTATGGGGGCGAATCAATCAAGATTTATGGCGTGTGCTTACAGAAAGTGAGTTCTCGTCATGAAATATAAGATAGATGATGTGACATACAGTTATGATATCGCTGGTGAAGGTGAGGCGGTTTTACTTTTACACGGTTTTACAGGAACGAAAGCGACATGGAAGGCTCTTAAGGAAAAGTTAGTCCCTCAATTTCAAGTCATTACAATTGATTTACCAGGACATGGGGAAAGCTCAAACACTCCTGTTACGATGGAGCAATGTGTAGAACATTTATCTCAATTTTTCAGGCAGATAAATGTTGAACGAGCACACATTATTGGGTATTCTATGGGAGGTAGAGTTGCGTTATCCTTTGCGATGAACTTTTCTCGGCAAGTAAAATCTTTAATATTAGAAAGTTCTTCGCCAGGTCTTGAAATGGAGGCGGAACGAAAAGCGCGGAAAGAAAGTGATAAGCAGCTAGCTGAAAAAATCGTCCATGAAGGTATTGAATCCTTTGTTCAATATTGGGAAAATATCCCACTATTTCACACGCAAAAGTCATTAGATGACAATGTTAGCCAGTCGATCCGAAAGGAGAGGCTTTCCCAGGATGTGATTGGCTTAGCAAATTCATTACGTTTTATGGGAACAGGCTCTCAGCCATCCTGGTGGAAAAGCCTAGGTGAATGTGGCGTATCAACATTGTTAATCGTTGGAGAGCTTGATAAGAAATTTGTTGAGTTAAACCGCCAAATGAAAGCATTAATGCCTAAAGCCCAAATGGAAGTAGTCAAAGATTGTGGGCATGCCGTTCATATCGAACGACCGGGAAAGTTTCAGCAAATCGTTCAAGCATTTTTAGCAAGAAATTAAAGGAGGAAATATGTATGACAGTCAAATGGGAACAAGCAAAAGAATATGAAGAAATTATTTATGAAAAATATAATGGAATTGCTAAGGTAACAATTAATCGTCCGGAAAAGCGAAACGCCTTTACACCTCTTACCGTCAATGAAATGATTGATGCCTTTGCAGATGCACGAGATGATTCATCCATCGGAGTGATTATTTTAACGGGACAAGGGGATAAAGCTTTCTGTTCTGGTGGAGACCAATCTGTCCGTGGTCACGGTGGTTATGTTGGAGATGATCACATTCCACGGTTAAACGTGTTAGATTTACAACGATTAATTCGAACCATTCCAAAGCCAGTTATTGCGATGGTTGCTGGTTATGCGATTGGTGGTGGGCATGTGTTACATATCGTGTCCGATTTAACAATTGCCGCAGATAATGCTCGATTTGGACAAACTGGACCGAAAGTAGGAAGTTTTGATGCTGGGTATGGTGCTGGTTTGCTCGCGGAAATGGTCGGACAAAAACGAGCTCGTGAAATTTGGTATTTATGCCGTCAGTATGATGCGGAAGAAGCCTATGAAATGGGTTTAGTGAATAAAGTTGTACCATTAGATAAATTAGAAGAAGTTACTATCGAGTGGTGTGAGGAAATTTTACAAAAGTCACCGACAGCTCTTCGCTTCTTAAAAGCATCCTTTAATGCAGCAACAGACGGCCTTGCTGGGCTCCAACAGATGGGGGGAGACGCAACCCTACTTTACTACACAACGGATGAGGCAAAAGAAGGGCGCGATGCTTTTAAAGAAAAGCGAGATCCAGACTTTGATCAGTTTCCACGCTTTCCATAAAAAGTGACAAAAACCTTTGCTTTAGCGCAAAGGTTTTTTTATCGATTAAAAGGTGGTGTAGAAAATGAATACAGTAATGCCACACTGGTTAACAAAACGAGCATATTTGTCCCCAGAACAAGTGGCGATAGAAACTCATGAAGGGGAAGTACTCACTTTTTTACAGTTACAAGAAAAAAGTAAATCTTTTGCGCGGAAGCTAGCGAGTGTAGGTGTTCGCTCAGGAGAAAATGTTGGCATTTTTTCCGGTAACGAACCTCAGATGATCATCGCTATTCATGCACTTAGTTATTTAGGTTGTACGTGTGTCTTATTAAATATGCGGCTTACAGAAACCGAACTGAGCTATCAAATAAAGGATTCAAATATGTCATATCTTTTAGCTAGTGATAGTGAGTATAAGAAAGTGACTGAAATGAATGTACCTGTTGAAGTGCTCAGTTTTTCAATGATTAAAACGAAGCAGGAAAAGGAAGTTTCCTTAGTAACTGAAATCTCCTTAGATGATCCGTTTACGATCGTTTATACGTCAGGTACAACCGGTAATCCTAAAGGGGTTGTCCATACTTATGGCAATCATTGGTGGAGTGCAATTAGTTCGGCGCTCAATTTAGGATTATCACAAAACGACAAATGGCTTACTGTTTTGCCGATGTTTCATGTCGGTGGTTTTTCCATATGTATGCGTAGTATCATTTATGGTATTTCGATGTATGTGATGGAAAAATTTGATGTGGCGGAAGTTAACGAAGCTATTTTTTCTAAAAATATTACGATTGCTTCGGTCGTTACAGTTATGTTGCAACAACTAACTGACAATTTGCAAGACCAAGCTTATCCGGAAACCTTTCGGTGTATGCTTCTTGGTGGTGGCCCAGTTCCAAAACCATTACTTGAAACCTGTGCTGAGCGAAATATTCCCGTTTTTCAATCGTACGGATTAACTGAAACCTCATCACAAATTGTAACCTTAAGCCCAAGGGATGCACTTAAAAAACTCGGTTCAGCAGGAAAGCCGCTATTTCCCGGGCAATTAAAGATTCATCAACCAGATGAAGATGGAGTTGGTGAAATTTTAGTGAAAGGGCCGATGGTGACGAAGGGATATTTACATAATGAGCAAGCAAATACTGAATCCTTTCAAAATGGTTGGCTGGCAACGGGCGATTTAGGTTATGTGGATGAAGAAGGATTCTTGTATGTAGTAGAAAGAAGAACAGACTTAATTATTTCCGGTGGAGAAAATGTATATCCTTCAGAAATTGAAAGTGTTCTTTCAGGTTGTGTACATGTGAAAGATATAGGTGTTATTGGAAAAAAAGATGACAAATGGGGCGAGATTCCAGTAGCCTTTATCGTTCCTTCGACAAAAAATGTGTTAAAAGAAGAGATCCTTAAATATGCGGAAAAACATTTAGCTAGGTATAAAGTCCCTAAAGAAATAAAATTTGTTCAGGAGCTACCACGTACGGCATCAAATAAGCTTATGCGGAGGGAATTAGTTAAAATGTTGTCGTGATAAGGATTCCTAAGCTTTTTTACGTAGAACAAATGTCATGCAAATCTATATAAAATGGACCTTTTGACTCTTATAAAAAATTTGAATTTTGTTGTAATATATATCCAATAGCGATTTTTCCAAGTTTATGGGAAGATTATTAGAGAGAGAGGGAGATTTTATATGGAAGACTTGTTTAATGGTGGAATGGGAAATTTATTCCAAGACATTTTTACTGCTGAATTTTATGCAGGATTAACTAATTTCCTTTTCGCATTACTATACTTAATTGTCGGTTGGATTATTGCCAAATTAATCGGTAATTTAGTTGAGAGTGGTTTGCGAAAAACAGAGTTAGATGAAAAAGTGTTTGGAAAATTTATGGACAGGGGAGACGATAAAGAGCCGGTTGATACCGCAGAAATCGGTGGTAAAGTTGTTTATTACTTATTATTAATCGTCGTATTTTCCATGTTCTTCAGTAAGATCAACTTAAATGTGTTATCCACACCTTTATCGAATGTAATAGATACAATCTTAGGATTTATTCCTGCATTATTAAAAGCAGGTATTTTATTACTTATCGCATACTTACTCGCGACTGTTTTACGCTGGTTAATTGTAAAGGGTTCTGAAAAGGCGAAAGCCCAGCAAGCTTTGACAAAGGTAAAATTAGCCGAAACAGAAGCTGAAGTAAAAGCATTCTTCGATACGTTAGGGACAGTTGTCTTTTACTTTACCTTTTTACTTTTTATTCCAGCCATTTTAGATGCGCTTAACATTACGGGTATGACTCAGCCATTTACAGGTATGCTCGATTCAATGTTAGCTTTTATTCCAAAACTTTTAGCGGCAGCTTTAATACTAGCTATTGGTTGGTTTGCAGCGACAATCGTCCGTCGTATTGTTTCAAATTTACTCGATGCATTGCAAGCAGATAAAGTTATTGAAAAACTTCGTTTAGAGAGGGTTTTTGAAGGAACGACCTTTGGAAACTTTGTCGGAAATATTGTTTTTGTTGTTATTTTAATTCCGGTAACGATTGCAGCTTTAGAACAACTTGCATTACGAGGAATAACCGATCCTGCTATCAGTATGTTATCTGAAATAATGGTGATGATTCCAAACATCTTAATTGCGATCGGGCTCGTACTCGTCGGTATTTGGTTAGGGAAAGTTGTCGGTGAATTTGTTCATACTTACTTAGAAAACCTTGGTTTTGACCGTTTAACAGGTAAGATGTCTGTCGGAAATGTTAATTTATCAGAAGGTAAGTTAACACCATCAGCTGTTGTTGGATATGTCGTTCAAACATTAATCGTCTTTTTCTTAGTCGTACAAGCGTTGTATTTAATTAAGTTCGATTTCCTCGTGAATATTGCGATGGGTATCACAGCATATTTACCACATGTTTTAGCAGCTGTATTAATTATCGGAGTTGCTTTAGTTGTTGGTAATGTTGTGCAAAAAGTTCTTTCCAACTTACTTGTAGGTCCAGCCGCTAATTTATTAGCGGGAGTTGCGAAGTATGCGATTCTTGCTCTTGCTGGGTTAATGGCATTAAACCAACTTGGAATTGCAACAGCCATCGTCACATCTGCCTTCGTCTTAATTTTAGGTGGTGTTGCGTTAGCGTTCGGTTTAGCCTTTGGTTTAGGTGGAAAAGACTTTGCAAGTAAATATTTGAAGAAATTTGAACATACAATTGATGAAACATCTGTTAAGTCGGATGACGAAAACAATTAAAGATGCGTCCCTTAATATCCTCTTCTGAAGTTCGGAAGAGGATATTTTTATGAAAAAATACATGTTTTCTTTTTCCTAAGCCACACTAATTTTAGGAGGTGGCAAGTGCGTGGATGATAAATATTATATTCATATGCAATCACGAGAAATTTCTAAAACACCTTACGGTAATAGTAATTACTTAACGATTCATGCAACAGAAAAAGATATTGAACAACTTCGAAGTATCATGGATAATATTACGGATGCTGATAACATGTCTTTTATTCGCTCCCACGTCCCAATTGTTCCGTATCATAAAGATTCAGCAAATGATGATTATGATGAGCAATTTTCAAAAGCGCTAAAAATGATTTACGATTTAGGGACTGATGAAACAAAACAACATATTGAGTCGATGGGTGTTTTACAAGAATAACACAAGAGAGCTAAAGACAAAATTTGTTTTTAGCTCTCTTATTTTAGAAAGCTTTTGAATATGATACAATAAACTAATAATGACTTTTTATGTTGGGGTGCAAAATTCATTGATGAAAGAACAGTATCATTTTACGGACTATTATCAAAACGATGTAACATTATCTTTTGCCGATCATCCATTTTCAAAAAAGCCAAAACACGTTCTTACGATTTGTAACTATCGTGGAAAATGGTTGTTAACGAAACATAAAAGTAGGGGACTTGAGTTTCCCGGTGGAAATGTAGAAAAAGGTGAGACGGCCCGGGAAGCGGCGGTTCGAGAAGTTCTTGAAGAAACCGGTGGCATGATAGAAGACATCCATTACATCGGTCAATATTTTGTAGACGGAAAAAGAGAGCAAATTATTAAAAACGTTTATTTTGCTTATATTGAGCGAATAGAAGAGCAACCGACATATTATGAAACAGAAGGTCCGGTCCTTATTGATAGACTTCCAAAAGACATAGACACCCATCATGAGTATAGTTTTATTATGAAGGATGGTGTTACAAAGAGAAGTCTAGAGTATATTGAAGAAAAGTTTCGTTTATCATATAACAAAAGAGACACTTAGGGTGAATGAATTCCCTTCGTGTCTCTTTCGTGTTCGTATATAAATAATCCTTTTGGGATGAGGATAACAAAATTTACTTGCGATAAGTTGGCCCTGCACTTTTAATGTCTTCACTCACATCAAAATGATTGAAATTTTCATGGAAGGCAAGGGCTAACTTTTTCGCTTCTTTATTATAAGCTTCTTTATCACCCCATGTTTGTTTTGGGAGTAATACTTCTTTTGGAACGTTAGAAATCTCGGTTGGGACATGCAGACCGAAAATATCATCGGTTACTGTTTTCACTTTATCTAATTCACCGTTTAAGGCGGCATGAATCATTGCACGGGTGTAAGCGAGTTTTATCCGATTACCGACACCATATGGTCCACCCGTCCATCCGGTATTAACTAAATATACATTCACGTCGTACTCAACGATTTTTTCTCCGAGCATTTCTGCATAAACTGCAGGAGCTAGTGGTAGAAAGGGTGCGCCAAAACAAGTTGAAAAGGTAGGTTCAGGTTCTGTAACGCCTCTTTCTGTTCCAGCAAGCTTGCTCGTATATCCACTTAGAAAATGATACATTGCTTGTTCTTTTGTTAGTTTACTTATTGGTGGTAATGTTCCCGATGCATCGGCTGTTAAAAAGATAATTGCTTTTGGATGACCCGCCGTGCTTGGTGTTACGATATTGTCAATATGTTGTAGTGGATAAGCCACTCGCGTGTTTTCTGTTAATGAAACATCAGTATAATCCGGTTCACCTGTTGTATCATCGACGATAACATTTTCTAATACAGAACCAAATCGAATCGCATCATAAATTTGTGGTTCTTCTTCTCGGGTTAAATCGACGGTTTTTGCATAACAACCACCTTCGATATTAAAGACCCCATTTTCACTCCACCCATGTTCATCATCACCGATAAGTTTACGATGAGGATCCGTTGAGAGCGTCGTTTTTCCAGTCCCTGACAGACCGAAAAATAATGCTACATCTCCATCTTCACCAACATTCGCTGAACAGTGCATGGATAAAATATCTTGCTGTGGAAGTAAGTAATTCATGACAGAGAATATCGACTTTTTAATTTCTCCTGCGTACTCTGTTCCCCCGATTAAAATGATACGCTGTTTTAATGAAAGAACAATAAATGTTTCCGAATATGTCCCATCTTCATTAGGATCAGCTAAAAAGGATGGCGCTGAAATAACGGTAAATTGTTCATTATGATTTTTTAGTTCTTTCTCTGTCGGGCGTATGAACATTTGATGAGCAAATAAATTGTGCCACGCATATTCGTTAATGACCCTAATCGGTAAGCGAAAATCTTCATCAGCTCCCGCAAACCCTTGAAAAGAAAAAACTTCATCTTGTCTTAACAGAAATTCAATCATTTTTTCATACAATTGATTAAACTTTTCTTCCTCAAACGGTTGATTGACCTTACCCCAATCGACATGTTCGTCACTAATGTCGTCTTTTACGATAAATCTGTCTTTAGGAGAACGTCCAGTATATTTTCCCGTTTCGACACGAAGGGCTCCTGTATCCGTTAATGTGCCTTCTTTTCGAAGGAGTGCTTTTTTAATGAGGGAAGGTACGGATAAGTTCTTATGCATATTTCTGTGGGTGAACATTTGATTTTTAACTTTCATTACGCAATACCTACCTTTTCAAACATATTATAAAATAATAATAAATTTCTCACCTTGAGTATAACATAATTATTTAATTAGTCCATACTATATGTGTGACAATATTTTATAAAAAATTACTTCTTTCTATTTGACTTCTTTCCTGGATTTAGCTAGCATACAACTTAAGCGAACGCTCTTATTCAGAGTCGGTGGAGGGACAGGCCCAATGAAACCCAGCAACCATCAAGTTTTTGAAAAGGTGCTAATCTGATGCAAGGGAAACCTTGAACAATAAGAGTGAAAGGCATGTACACATCCTTTCCTCATGTAATAATGAAGAAAGGATATTTTTGTTTATCGTAGCTTTTCCTCATTTAGACGTTCGTAATAATACATAGGGAGGAATTAGCTTAATGGCTAGTCATAGTAGGCGTTTATTTACTTCAGAATCAGTAACCGAAGGACATCCTGATAAAATAAGTGATCAAATTTCAGATGCCATTTTAGATGAAATTTTAAAAAAAGACCCTTATGCACGGGTTGCATGTGAAACGACAGTTACTACGGGTCTAGTCCTTGTTGCAGGTGAAATAACGACAAAAGCATACGTAGACATTTCATCCATTACTCGAGAGACGATTAAAAACATTGGTTATACGCGAGCAAAGTATGGATTTGATGGTGATACATGTGCGGTTTTAACGGCAATTGATGAGCAGTCCCCGGACATTGCGGGGGGAGTGCTAGATGCTTTAGAGTCCCGGGAGCAGGAAGAAAAAGTATTAGGAGCAGGCGATCAAGGGTTAATGTTTGGCTATGCATGTAATGAGACTGAAGAGTACATGCCACTACCGATTTCGCTATCCCATCGATTGGCGAAACAATTAACCGATGTTCGAAAAAATAATGAACTGACGTATTTACGACCAGACGGAAAAACCCAAGTGACGGTAGAGTATAATGAAGCCGGTAAGCCTGTTCGAATTGATACGATCGTGATATCTACTCAACATGCGGAGGATGTAACAACCGAACAGATTGAAAAGGATATTATTAAATACGTCGTTGAGCCGATAGTTCCGGAGAACTTACTTGATAAGGATACGAAATATTTAATTAATCCGACGGGACGCTTTGTCATCGGAGGGCCTCAAGGAGATGTCGGCTTAACCGGGCGCAAAATTATTGTTGATACGTATGGTGGTTATTCTCGTCATGGTGGAGGAGCCTTTAGTGGAAAGGATCCGACAAAAGTCGATCGTTCAGCTGCCTATGCTGCTCGTTACGTAGCAAAAAATATCGTTGCCGCTGAATTGGCGGAAGAATGTGAAATTCAGCTCGCTTATGCGATTGGTGTTGCAGAGCCTGTTTCAATTACAATTGATACGTTTGGAACAGGAATTGTCGCAGAAGAAGAGCTTGTTCAAGCCGTGCGGGAGCTGTTTGATTTACGCCCGGCAGGTATAATTGACATGCTGGATTTACGAAAGCCGATTTATTTGGAGACGGCTGCCTATGGTCATTTTGGCCGAATGGATGTTGAGTTTACGTGGGAGCGAACAGATAAAGCCGAAGCATTGAAAAAAATGTTGTTATAAAATAGAAACGTTCTGTCTTTTCGTTGACAGAACGTTTTTAAATTTATTTCCCTAAATCCGTATTTTCTTTATAATAATTTTTCTGAATGACATAGGATTCATTGATTCGTTTCATTTCTTCATAATCCTCTTCCGTTAGTTCTCTAACGACTCGTGCAGGTCTTCCAAAAGCTAACGTATGGGGTGGGATTTTCGTTCCAGGAGTTACAAGACTTCCTGCACCAATGTAGGCATGTTCCCCAATTTCAGCCTCATCTAATATCATAGATCCCATACCGATTAAAGCGTTCCTTCGAATCGTTGCGGCATGTATCGTTACTTGATGTCCGACTGTCACGTCATCCTCTATGAGAACGGGAAGTCCTGGTGATTGATGAATGAGTGACAGGTCTTGAATATTTACTCGTTTGCCAATTTTTGTAGGTGCAACATCCCCTCGAATAACCGTATGAAACCAAACACTTGAATCTTCATCGATTTCTACGTCTCCAATAATGAGGGCATTGTTTGCGATAAAGACAGAATTAGCTACTTTTGGCTTGTGTTCTCTATATTTATGAATCATTATATCCATCTCCTTTATTGATGTTTTATTTTTCTTATACTGATCACAAAGGGTGGGTTGTTTTTTTGGTTTATATATTCATAACGTAACACTTCAAAATGTTTTTGATCGAGGTGCTCGACAAACTGTAAAAGTTGCTCCTTTTCCGATTGACCACCTTCATGGCCGTGGTAAACAACGAGAGCGACAATTCCTCTTACTTTTAAATGCTCAAGGATCGTTTGGAGAGCTTCGATCGTCGTTTCCCCACGTGTAATAATTGTTTTGTCACTACGGGGTAAGTATCCTAGATTAAAAATCGCACCACCAATAGATGCATCCTCATCAAGATGTTCTTTAAGATTTGCGTGGCTATCTAAAAGCAAAGAAACATTTTCGCGGTTTTTTTGTGCGAGTCTTTCCTTCGTCGTCTTGATTGCCTGGGGTTGGATGTCAAACGCGAGGACTGCACCTTTTTCCCCGACAAGTTTACTTAAAACGAGGGTATCATTTCCATTTCCGCACGTTGCATCAATCGCTAGATCGCCGGGGGAAAGGGATTTTTTCATTAAATGATGGGAATACTCGATAATACCTTGCATATTTTCTAGCTCCTTTGTTAAAAATGACTACATATTAGTTTAGCATGATTTATAAGGAACCTTTAGTCGAACGGCTTGACAAATGGGGAGATTTTCATTAAAATGCTGGTATCTAAAGACGTTGATGGGGACTAGTAATGGTATTTCGTTATTTCAAGAGAGGCAATGGTTGGTGCAAATTGCTAATGACGATATCATGAACTCACCTCGGAGTCGCAAAAGTGAAAGATGAGTAGCTTTTGCCGTCACTCTGCGTTAAGGAGAAGAGCTGAACGAACACTAACGTTCGTTAATTTGGGTGGTAACGCGGGAAATATGCTTCTCGTCCCTTTTATAGGGATGGGAAGTTTTTTTATTTTATAAAGGAGGAAAAGAAGTTGAGTTACAATCATCAAACGATTGAGGAAAAATGGCAACAATATTGGGATGAAAAGAAAACCTTTAAAACAGAAACTTTTTCTGACAAGGAGAAATTATACGTTCTTGATATGTTTCCGTATCCATCGGGTTCTGGTTTACACGTCGGCCATCCGGTCGGATATACGGCAACAGATATTTATTCGCGAATGAAAAAAATGCAAGGGTATGAAGTGTTACATCCGATGGGCTGGGATGCGTTTGGTTTGCCGGCTGAACAGTATGCCTTAGATACAGGTAATAGTCCCGCCGAATTTACGCGAAAAAATATTGCGACGTTAAAGCGACAGTTAAAATCCCTCGGGTTTGCGTATGATTGGGATCGTGAAATTAGTACGATTGAAGAAAATTATTACAAATGGACACAATGGATATTTATTAAATTGTATGAAAAGGGTCTTGCATACATAGAGGAAGTCCCGGTAAATTGGTGTCCAGCATTAGGAACTGTTTTAGCGAATGAAGAAGTAATTGACGGAAAAAGTGAACGGGGCGGACACCCGGTTTATCGCAAGCCGATGAAACAATGGATGTTAAAAATTACTGAATATGCTGATCGGTTGTTAGAGGATTTAGAGGAACTAGATTGGCCAGAAAGTATTAAAGATATGCAGCGTAATTGGATTGGACGGTCTGAAGGAGCAGAAATTACGTTTGAAATCGATGATTCTGATGAAACGTTTCAAGTGTTTACAACACGACCAGATACATTGTTTGGGGCGACGTATGCGGTATTAGCTCCAGAGCACCATTTAGTGGACAAAATTACGACACCAGAGCAGAAGGCAGCCGTTAAAGCTTACATTGAAGAAGTTTCCCGTAAAACAGACTTAGAGCGAACAGATTTAGCCGATGAAAAAACTGGGGTCTTTACAGGTGCTTATGCGATAAATCCGGCAAATGGAGGGAAAATGCCAATTTGGATCGCTGATTACGTGCTTGTTACTTATGGAACGGGTGCGATTATGGCTGTTCCGGCCCATGATGAGCGAGATTACGATTTTGCGAAAACCTTTGATTTGCCAATCGTTGAGGTTGTCAAAGGTGGCAATATCGAAGAAGAGCCCTATGTAGAAGACGGTGAAATGGTAAATTCAGACTTTTTAAATGGCTTACGTTCGGAAGATGCCATTGAAAAAATGATTGAATGGCTTGAAGAAAAGGGTCATGGCGAGCGAAAAGTTTCTTATCGTTTACGAGACTGGTTATTTTCACGACAAAGATACTGGGGTGAACCAATTCCAATTATTCATTGGGAAGATGGAACAATGACTACTGTTCCTGAAGAGGAACTCCCATTAACACTTCCAGAAATGGAGGAGATTAAACCTTCTGGTACCGGAGAATCTCCCCTTGCGAATGCTGAAGATTGGGTTAATGTAGTTGATCCAGAAACGGGAATGAAAGGTCGTCGTGAGACAAATACGATGCCACAATGGGCAGGAAGTTGCTGGTATTACTTACGGTATATTGATCCGAATAATGATGAAGTATTAGCTGATCCAGAAGCATTAAAACGCTGGCTTCCGGTAGATATTTATATCGGAGGAGCGGAACATGCAGTTTTACACTTGCTTTACGCTCGTTTCTGGCATAAAGTATTGTATGATATCGGTGTTGTCCATACGAAGGAACCTTTCCAAAAGCTATACAATCAAGGTATGATTTTAAAAGATAGTGAAAAAATGAGTAAATCCCGCGGAAACACAGTTGATCCAGATGATATTGTAAAATCTCATGGTGCGGATACGTTAAGACTTTATGAAATGTTTATGGGACCATTAGATGCGGATGTATCTTGGTCTACTGAGGGTCTTGATGGTTCAAGGCGATTTTTAGACCGAGTGTGGCGACTCGTAATTGATGAAGAAGGAAAAATTTCTGAAAAAGTTATCGAAGAGCAAGATGATCATCCACTTGAGCGTGTTTACCATGAAACCGTGAAAAAAGTATCCGAAGATTTTGAGAACCTACATTTCAACACAGGTATTTCCCAAATGATGGTCTTTATTAATGAAGCAAATAAAGTAGGAGAAATTCCAAGAAACTTTGTTGAAGGATTTATTAAATTGCTTTCACCGGTTGCCCCACATATTAGTGAAGAAATTTGGGAGAAGTTAGGTTATGATGAGTCTATTGCTTTTGCTGATTGGCCAACTTATGACGAAGAGAAATTGATCGAAGAAGAGATTGAAATCGTCTTACAAGTGATGGGTCGGGTAAGAGCTCGTATAAACGTACCAAAGGATATTTCTGAAGAAGAATTAGAAGAAAAAGCTCTCGAAAATGAAACAATCCAACAGTGGATTAAAGGAAAGACAGTACGTAAAGTAATTGTTGTTCCTGGCCGATTAGTAAATATTGTCGCAAATTAATAAGACGTGGATTAGTAATGGCTAGTAGCTTTACCTTTCGTAAGGCTACTAGTTTTTTTAGGTTTAGCAACCTTCTTTAAACGGTAAAGAACCTTAAAGGTTAGCTTCAGAACATTTCTAATCTCACCGTTATGATTAGTTATACAAATCTAGATATACAGAGCTATTGTTTATATTATCGACATGATTATTTATCTGTTTGTGAGGGGATAAGATATCAGTTAAAAATGGATAAACCGAATACTTTGGGAAGAAAGTGAAGAGGAAAATGGAAAGTTTTCTTCTTTGTCCAATCTTCAAGCTGAAGGATTGATACATTATATACAGTCGAATATCACCTATATAATAGTTGAAATATTTGAACGAACTAAGTGGACGTAAATATTGTTTAAATAATGATTATTTGTATAAAAAGAAGACATATCGTTATGGTTTATGAATTGTCCGTGTGTGTATGTGCGGGCGACCACTATTATCTATATACGACATTGTCGAGTTCTGTTTATAGCGAACGTGAACGAATATGCACTAAATTAGCAGAAGGTATAAGTGGGAATAGCTATGGTTGAGCAAGCCTACTTGTTACAAAATACTTTTTTAATGTTTGTCTTGACATTAATTACGATTCGTTATATTATATAAAATGCTCCCTAGAGAGGGAAGCAATTTGAAGACAGTTTGTCTGACATTGACAAACCCTGCAAAAAATGCTATTATAAAATGTACAGACAGATTTGGTTTGATCCTTGAAAACTGAATGAGACAGCGAATATGTCAAGAGGAACTTTTATATGTTTCTCGTCAATAAATTTTTTAAGCTAAGAGATAACTACGGTGTTAGTTATCGTTTCAAACTATATTGTAGTAGGGTGGATTTTCCATTTTATTACATCTCTATGGCAGTCAAACATGCTGATGCATGTTTACTGCACAAGTACGACTAAATTTTCGATATCGTCTATTGACTTGTCGAAAATAAGTCTTCTATGGAGAGTTTGATCTTGGCTCAGGACGAACGCTGGCGGCGTGCCTAATACATGCAAGTCGAGCGCGTGAAGCAGGACTGATTCCTTCGGGATGACGACCTGCGGAACGAGCGGCGGATGGGTGAGTATCACGTGGGCAACCTGCCCGTAAGCTCGGGATAACTCGTGGAAACATGAGCTAATACCGGATGAAGGGAGTAACCTCCTGGTTACTTCATAAAAGATGGCTTTTGCTATCACTTACGGATGGGCCCGCGGCGCATTAGCTAGTTGGTGGGATAAAAGCTCACCAAGGCGACGATGCGTAGCCGACCTGAGAGGGTGATCGGCCACACTGGGACTGAGACACGGCCCAGACTCCTACGGGAGGCAGCAGTAGGGAATCTTCCGCAATGGACGAAAGTCTGACGGAGCAACGCCGCGTGA
>DATGRX010000064.1:0-79590 GCA_035303185.1 Bacillota bacterium | reverse complement strand
TCTGCTTCAGCTTCGACAACTCGAGCACGCATTTCTTCAACGCGAGCAGTCATTTCTTGTTCTAAAGCTACAGCCATTGCACGGCGTTCTTCAGCCTTTGCTTGTGCAATATTCTTATCTGCTTCAGCTTGATCTGACTGTAAAATAGCACCAATGTTTTTACCAATATCTACATCGGCGATATCAATAGATAAAATTTCGAACGCTGTTCCTGCGTCTAAACCTTTTTCTAACACTGTGTGGGAAATCGAATCTGGATTTTCTAAAACTTGTTTATGTGTTTCAGAACTACCGATAGTACTTACGACTCCTTCACCGACACGAGCAATTACTGTTTCTTCGCTAGCTCCTCCAACGAGCCGATCAATATTTGCTCGAACAGTTACCCGGGCCATTGCTTTAACTTCGATACCGTCCATCGCAATACCCGCGATAAATGGTGTTTCAATAACTTTTGGGTTAACACTCATTTGAACGGCTTCTAAAACATTTCTTCCTGCAAGATCAATTGCAGCACATCGTTCAAAGGACAGATCAATATTCGCACGCTGTGCGGCAATTAAGGCGTTAACAACACGATCCACATTACCACCAGCTAAGTAGTGGCTTTCCAATTGATTTGTCGTTACATCTAAACCTGCTTTATGCGCTTTAATGAGCGGATTAATCACGCGAGATGGGACAACTCGACGTAATCTCATCCCTACTAAGGTAAATAATCCGACTTTCACTCCGGCTGCTAGGGCACTAATCCATAGCATAACTGGTACAAAGGTAAATAAAATAGCAAGTGCTAATAAAATTAATGCAATAATAACTATCGATACTGCTTCTGCTGGCATTTAAATTCCTCCTTATTTTATTTATGTTCATTCTCTCATAATTACTCTTCTATATTCAACTTAATCATTAAAATTCTTACTTATAATTTATTGTTCATTTTGAATAGTCGCTGTCTCATCCATCGCATCAAGCTTGTTAAATTACGTAATTTCTCTAACAACTACACGCATACCCTCAACTTTAACGACTTCTACACTCTTATTTTTGTCGATAAAATGACTTTCTGAAACAACATCTATTCTTTCGTCATTAATAATAGCCGCTCCCGAAGGTCTAAGAGCAGTTGCAGTAATACCTTTCTGACCGATTAAATCTAATCGATTCACATTCGAAACATAACCTAATTCCGTTGTCGTCCGTTCTTGTAAAACGAGACGTCTAAAAGGTCCTCTTTGTAAGCCAATTGAACGAAATAATATAACTGCAACTACTAACGCAACAATTAAAGCAATCGCAATACTATAGGTCATAATTTTAAAATCATAACCTGCTACATATAAAGAACCTAGTATAGTTCCTGCGCCTAAAATGCCTAAAATACCACTTGTGAGGAAAAATTCTGCTACTATTAAACCAATACCTAAAACGAGTAGGACTACGGATTCTAATCCAGCTAATCCTGCAATTAAATGACCATAAAAGAATAAACCTAATCCGACTAATCCCATCGTTCCGGGAACACCAAATCCTGGGGAATAAAGTTCTAAAACTAGCCCCAAACTAGCAATGGAAAGTAAAATAGGTATAACAATTGGACTCGTAATAAAACGAGCAATTTCTTCAGATACGGTTGTTTCCATCTCGACAATTTTTGCATCTGTTAACTGAAGTTCATAGAGTAATTCTTCCTGGTTATTAACAATACCTTCAGCATATCCTACCTTTTCTGCCTCACTAGGTGTTAGCGTTAGCAATTCCCCTTCAGGTGCTTCAGGTATATCAATTGTTTCATCAACCATCGCCGCTGCATAAATAGGATCTCGACCTTGAGATTCAGCAGCAGTTTGCATTGCCTTTGCCCACGCGGACTGCGCTTTTAAATCAGCAGCAGAACCATCACCTTGAACTACTTTACTAGAACCCATTGTTGCATGCGTACGCATATATATTTCATCTGCATTTAGAGCAATATAGGAACCGGCAGATAAAGCTTGATTGACGACATAAGCAGTCGTTGGAACGTTTATATCTTGAATGAGGGTTGCTATTTTGCTAGCAGAATCAACTCGTCCACCAGGTGTATCAATTTTAAAAATAACATGATCAGCGAAATTTTCTTCCGCTTCTTGAATAGAACGGTCAATAAACGCTTCTAGTCCACGTTCCACTTCATATTGGACAGGTATAATATAAACTAATTTTCCTTTACCGTCATTTTGAGCAGTGCTATTGATTGGTAATTGTAAGATTAATAATATTAAGGTAAACATTAGAAAAATATAGGTAAGTATTTTTTTCACATGAAATCACCGCCTTTTCTCATCTTATTATAATTACGTATTATCGGTCAAAAGGTTTCAAATTCTTTTTATAAAAAAAGATCCTTGGTTACAGTTACTCAAGGATCTTAGATAATAAAGTGTAGGTAAATATATGAAAATATTATTTATCTACGTCTTTTCTTTCTTGCAGCCTCAGATTTTTTCTTTCTTCTAACACTAGGCTTTTCATAATATTCACGCTTTCGATATTCAGCTAATGTTCCACTTTTTGAGACATTTCGTCTAAAACGACGAAGAGCATCATCAATCGATTCATTTTTGCGGACTTTTGTCGAATTTGACATTTATATTTCCCCTCCCTCTGGAGTGACTATCCTTTTAAGCGATAAATCATGCTTAATTATAATATAACTATTTAAAATGATCAATTAGAATTTTTATTCATTAACGATAGAGACCCCCGCGCTAGCTCCAATTCGGGTCGCTCCCGCTTCTATCATTTTTACGGCAGTCTCTTTATCTCTAATTCCACCGGAAGCTTTAACTCCCATTTCTTTTCCTACGGTTTTTCTCATTAAACGAATGTCTTCTTCGGTCGCTCCTCCAGAGGAAAAACCGGTAGATGTTTTAACAAAGTCTGCCCCTGCTTCTTTAGCTAATGTACATGCCAAAACTTTCTCTTCATCTGATAAGAGAGCTGTTTCAATAATTACTTTTGTAATAATATTTTGACCTGCAGCTTTAACAATTGATTGGATGTCCTTCTTAACGTAACTTTCATCCCTATCTTTTAAAGCACTTATATTAATGACAAGATCAATTTCCTCTGCCCCATTTTTTATTGCTTCTTTAGCCTCAAAAACTTTTGTTTCCGTCGTTGTTGACCCGAGGGGAAAACCAATAACTGTACAAACTTTTACTTGTGTTCCTGCTAATTCTTTCGAACAATAAGCAACCCAAGAAGGGTTTACACAAACGGAAGCAAACCCGTATTCTTTCGCTTCAGATAAAATGTTATGAATATCGGCTTTTTTGGCATCCGGATTTAAAATGGTATGATCGATATATTTTTCCAATTTCATTGTTAAACCACCTTTACATTTTTTAAGTCACCTGTGACATTTTTTTGCGACAATACTTACCCAATTTTCATCATAAATAATCTCTTTAATATGAAAGCCAGCATGTTTTAATGCTTCACTGACTTCAGCTTCCTTTTCATCAATTATACCAGAAGTAATAAAGTATCCATCTTTTTTAACTAAACGATAAGCATCACTGATAAATGATAAAATAACTTCAGCTAAAATATTTGAAACAATAATGTCTACTTGCTCTTTAATTCCATCTAGTAGATCATTTTCTTGAACGGTTAATTTACTTAAGACACCATTTAATTTAGCATTGTTTTTTGTACTTGTTACAGCTTGTTTATCAACATCTAAACTTAAAATGGAATGCGCACCGAGTTTAGCTGCAACAATGCTTAACACACCTGAACCACACCCGACATCTATCACGCGATCACCTTCATGTAAATACTTTTCTAAACCTTTAATACTTAATTTTGTTGTCGGATGTGTACCTGTCCCAAAGGCGAGACCTGGATCTAGTTTTACAATAATTTCACTAGTATTACCTTGAGTGTGTTTTTCCCATATAGGAGTAATGAAAATACTTTCCGTTACTTTCACAGAATGATAATATTTTTTCCATTCATTTGTCCAATCTTCTTCTTTTAATTCAGATGTGAAATATTTATGTTCTCCCAAATCAATTTGAAATGTTTGTAATTTTGTTATTTCCTTTTTTATTTCGTTAAGTAACATATTTGTTTTCGTACTCTTTGGCAAATAAAAAATAACATATACTCCTGTTTCAGGATATTCATGTTTATTTAATTTATATAATTTATCTTGATGAGTTTTATGAGCTTTAATTTTATCAATTGATTCCTTAATGGAAATACCACTAATATCAAATTGCTGTAAGATATTTGAAATGGGTTCAATAGCTTCATATGTTGTGTGTATCTTGATTTCATTCCATACCATAAATGTTCTTCCTTTTATGATTAATCACCTTTAAATGCTTTTCGAAACCTTTGAAATAAAGAATCTCCTTGTTCATCAATTGCGTCATGTCCACCAATTTCATTAAACTTTCTGAGCAAATCTTTTTGTTCTTTCGTTAAATTTGTTGGTGTAACGACTTTTACTTGAACATGTTGGTCACCGTGTCCATAGCCCCGAACATTTGGAACCCCTTTATTACGTAATCGGAATACTTTTCCTGATTGAGTACCTGCAGGAATTCTTAACTTTACATTTCCATGTACAGTTGGTACTTCTACTTCATCTCCTAAAGCGGCTTGAGCGAACGTTAAAGGTAATTCACTATAGATCGTGTCCCCATCGCGTTCAAAATAATCATGGGGTTTTATATTAACAATAACGTATAAGTCACCAGCTGGACCTCCATTTTCACCAGGTTCTCCTCTTCCTGCTAAACGTATTCTTTGACCTTGGTCAATCCCTGCTGGAATAGAGACTTTAATCTTAGAATGGGTTTTTACCTTACCAGACCCCCGGCAAGTTGAACAATGCTCTTCAATCCTTTGTCCCGTACCACTACAATGATTACATACTCGGCGATTAACAACTCTGCCAAAGGGTGTGTTTTGTTCAACATTTAATTGACCAGATCCATTACAATGAGAACATGTATTTATCTTTGTTCCAGGTTTTGCCCCAGATCCATGACATGTATGGCATGTTTCCTCTTTTGGAATTGTAATTTCCGTCTCTTTTCCGAAAATTGCCTCCTCAAATTCTAAATTCATCGTATATTGAAGATCAGCACCTTGTCGTGGTGCATTTGGATCACGTCTCCCACCACCACCAAAAAACATATCAAATATATCTTCAAATCCACCAAAATCCTGCCCACCAAATCCGGAAAATCCTTGACTTGATGTACCAGCATGTCCAAACCGGTCATATTGCGCTCTTTTTTCATCATCACTTAAAACTTCATAGGCTTCCTTTACTTCTATAAATTTTTCTTGAGCATCTTCTTCTTTACTTACGTCAGGATGATATTTTCTTGCTAATTTACGATACGCTCTGCGGATTTCTTGTTTTGTAGCGTCTTTACTGACACCTAAAACTTCATAATAATCACGCTTACTCAATGTTTAAACCTCCTAAAAACAACACGAATCCTACTTTATAATATCATTATTAATTATATAGATACAAACATTGTATTCAGTTTATTTGATTAAAAAAGTCAAAGTCAAGAATCGTTCCTGACTTTGACTTTTATTCCTTATAAATTACTTATCTTCCTCATCATCTACTTCTTCAAAATCTGCATCTACTACATCATCATCAGAGTCACTTGCAGCTTCACCTTGAGCTCCTTGTTGTTCTTGCTGCATCTGTTCATATAATTTAACAGACAATTGTTGGACTTTTTGCTCAAGATTTTCTTTTTTACTACGAATGTCTTCGATGTCATCGCCTTCTAAAGCTTTTTGTAACTCAGATTTTGCTGTTTTTGCCTCTTCTTTTTCAGCATCTGATACTTTATCGCCTAAATCTTCAATTGTTTTATCTGTTGTGAAAATTAATTGATCTGCTTCGTTTCGTAAGTCAACTTCTTCTCTTCGTTTCTTATCCGCCTCAGCATTTTCTTCAGCTTCTTTAATCATTTGATCGATTTCTTCTTCGGATAATCCTGAAGATGACTGAATGGTAATCGATTGTTCCTTATTTGTACCTAAGTCTTTCGCACTTACATGAACAATACCATTTGCATCAATATCAAAGGAAACTTCAATTTGTGGCACACCTCTAGGTGCCGGCGGAATGTCTGTTAATTGGAAACGTCCAAGAGTCTTGTTATCTGCAGCCATCTCACGCTCTCCTTGAAGGACGTGAATATCAACGGCTGTTTGATTATCTGCTGCTGTTGAGAAAACTTGTGATTCACTTGTTGGAATCGTTGTATTTCTTTCAATTAATTTTGTTGTGACACCACCCATTGTTTCAATACCAAGGGATAATGGTGTTACGTCTAAAAGAAGTACATCCTTAACATCTCCTTGGAGAACTCCTCCCTGGATCGCTGCACCAAGAGCTACAACCTCATCTGGATTTACACCTCTTGATGGCTCTTGACCTGTTTCTCGTTTGATAGCTTCCTGTACAGCTGGTATTCTCGTTGAACCGCCGACAAGTAAAACTTTATCTAATTCATTGGCAGATAATCCTGAATCTGATAAAGCTTGTCGAACAGGCTCCATTGTTTTTTCAACTAAATCAGCGGTTAATTCCTCAAACTTTGCTCGTGTTAAAGTCATTTCTAAATGCAATGGACCAGCGTCACTTGCTGTAATAAATGGTAAGGAAATTTGTGTTTGGGAAACACCGGATAAATCTTTCTTCGCTTTTTCAGCAGCATCTTTTAATCGTTGGGCTGCCATGCTATCTTGGGCTAAATCAACCCCATTTTCTTTCTTAAACTCTTCTACCATATGATCTATGATCACTTCATCAAAGTCATCGCCACCTAGTTTATTATTTCCTGCTGTAGCAATAACTTCAAAAGTTCCTTCACCGATATCTAAGATGGAAACGTCAAACGTACCTCCACCTAAATCATAAACTAAAATTGTCTGGTCCTCTTCATTATTATCAAGACCGTAAGCTAATGCAGCTGCAGTTGGTTCATTAATGATTCTTTCAACTTCAAGTCCTGCAATAATTCCAGCATCACGTGTAGCTTGTCTTTCTGCATCATTAAAGTAAGCTGGAACTGTAATAACAGCCTTTTCAATCTTTTCTCCTGTATAATCCTCTGCATATGATTTCAAATGTTGTAAAATAATCGCAGAAACTTCCTGTGGTGTATATTCCTTATCTTCAATTGTTTCTTTATAATCAGTACCCATATGTCTTTTAATCGATTGGATCGTATTTGGATTTGTTATTGCTTGGCGTTTAGCAACTTCTCCTACTTGCCTTTCACCATCTTTAAAAGAAACTACAGAAGGTGTAGTCCGGTTACCTTCCGGGTTTGTAATAACAACTGGCTCTCCACCTTCCATAACTGAAACACAAGAATTCGTTGTTCCTAAATCAATACCGATAATTTTACTCATTCCTAACATCCTCCTACACTAACTATTTATTTACTTTAACCATTGATGGTCGTAATACTCGATCTTTTAACATATATCCTTTTTGCATTTCCTCGACAATCTCATTAGATTCATAATTTTCATCTTCCGTTTGCATAACTGCATGATGCAAATTTGGATCAAATTGTTTACCCTCAACTTCTATAGGTTCAATACCTTGAGATGCTAATGCTTCTAAAAGCTGTTTATAAACCATTTGTATACCCTCAAAAATCCCTTTATTTTCCTCAGTAATTTCTACTTGAAGGGCTCTTTCAAAATTATCGAGTACTGGTAATAGCTCGTTTGCAAGATCTTGAGCTTGATATTTTCGTTCATTTATCCGCTCTTTTTGAGTTCGACGTTTATAGTTATCGTACTCAGCTTGAATGCGGAGCATACGGTCATATTGCTCTTTATTTTCCTTTTCCAACTCTTCTATCCGTTTTTGTTCTTTAGATACTTCATCAACTTCTGCTACTTCTTCTCCCTTTTCTTCAACAACTTTTTCTTTACTATCTGTTTCTTCTTCTACATCATTTTCATTATGTTCATCAGCATCAGCTATTTTTTCTTCATGAGCCTCTGATTCATATTGTTCTTTATTTTTACGATCGTCCATAAAACGTACCTCCTAAAGTAAATTACCATGTTAGACTATAACATGAAATTTTTAGAATTAAAACTTTCTAGATTTATTTAAACTATTCTTTATAAAATTCATCAAAGGTATAAGTTATTTCTTTTGATAATGAATGAAGCAAATTCACAACACGCTTATATTCCATTCGTGTTGGTCCAATTAAAGCAATTGTACCATGCTGTTCTTCGCCTAATTCATAAGATGTTGTTACAAGACTTAAGTCCTTTACCATATCATGTTCATTTTCTTCACCAATAGATACATTAATTCCTTTATTTGTATTTTGCAACAATTTCAAAATAACTTCTTGATTTTCGATTAAAGAATAAAATGATTGAATTTTATTTACATCATTAAATTCCGGTTGTGTCAAAATATTCGTCATTCCATCAACATACATGTTTGTTGGTGGCTCTTGGAAAAATATAGATTGTAAAAGAACAATTGTTTCATCAAAACTTTTAATATACTTTTTAATGATAGTAGATATTTCTTCTGATAACTTTGCTTGTATTTTATGAAAGGGTACGTCCGTTAATTTTTCATTTAAGATATTGACTAGTTTTTCTAAATCAGAGATTTTTACACCGTTTGGAATAGTAAATGAACGGTGCTCGACATGGCCTGTATCCGTTATTAAAATAGCTATTGCTGTTTTATGAGTTAACTTGACGATTTGTATTTGCTTTAATTTCGTATCGAAAATCTCTGGACCTAAAATAATCGTCGTACAATTCGTTAAATCCGAAAGCACCTTGGCTGAAAGTTGAATAATCTTTTCAAATTCAATAATGTCTTCTTTAACGATATCTTTAATAATATTAACATGACGAAATTGTGCTGGCATCACTAAGTGATCAACATAATAGCGGTATCCTCTTTCAGATGGTATTCGCCCTGAAGATGTATGAGTTTTTTCTAAAAAACCGAACTTCTCTAATTCAGCCATTATGTTTCTTATCGTTGCAGCACTATAATTAATATTTTCTTTTTCAGATATCGCCTGTGATGCTACCGGCTCGGCTGTTCGGGTAAAGTCCTCTAAAATGGCTTGAAAAATTAACAATTCTCGATCTGTTAACATGTTGATCACCTCACAAATTAGCACTCAATTTCCTTGAGTGCTAATAACAAATTTATCAAATCCTTTTTTCTTTGTCAATTTACTTAACACGTATGCACACAAAGTGAATTTCGTCGTAAAAAAGAGCTCTTCTACATCGGTAGAAAAGCTCTCCTTGTTAATCATCTAATGTTAAGATAGCCATAAATGCTTCTTGTGGTATTTCAACAGTACCAACCATTTTCATTCGCTTTTTACCTTCTTTTTGCCTTTCAAGTAGTTTTCTCTTTCTTGTGACATCCCCACCGTAAAGTTTTGCTGTCACATCTTTTCTCACTGCCCGAATATTCGTTCTTGCAACAATATTGTTACCAATAGCTGCTTGTACAGGCACTTCGAATTGTTGTCTCGGAATTAAATCCCGTAACTTTTCTACGATTTGCCTTCCACGATCATGGGCAAATTCTCGATACACAATAACAGATAAAGCATCAATTGGTTCATGATTAAGTAAAATATCCATTTTCACTAAATCGCTCGGTTTATAGCCAATCATTTCATAATCAAATGATGCATATCCTCTTGTTTGAGATTTTAGTTGATCGAAAAAATCATAAACAATCTCTGATAAAGGTAATTCGTATATGACGTTAACGCGAATATTGTCTAAATAAATCATATCAATAAATTGTCCACGTTTCTTTTGAGAGAGTTCCATGACAGCTCCGACAAACTCATTAGGAACCATAATCGTAGCCTTCACATAAGGTTCCCGGACTTCTTCGATATGTTCAACACTCGGCATAAAAGACGGATTGTCAATCTTGATTGTTTCTCCATCGGTTTTTTTAATTTCATAAATAACACTTGGAGCCGTCGTAATTAAATCTATATTAAACTCTCGTTCAATACGTTCTTGAATGATTTCCATATGAAGTAGACCTAAAAAGCCACAACGAAAACCAAATCCTAACGCCTGACTTGTTTCTGGCTCATATTCTAGGGCTGAATCATTAAGCTCTAATCTTTCTAAGGCTTCTCTTAAATCATTATAATTATCTGAATCCACGGGATAAAGGCCACAAAATACCATAGAATTTAATCTTCGATAACCCGGAAGTGGTTCTTCTGCCGGATTATCCACATGAGTAATTGTATCTCCTACCCGTGTGTCACTAACATCTTTTATCGAAGCAGTTAAATAGCCTACATCCCCTACGTGTAGTTCATCTTTTTCTGTCGGATCCGGGGTGAAAACACCTACCTCATTCACTTCATATTCCTTTTCTGTTGCCATCATCCGGATTTTGTCTCCTACTTTTATAGATCCTTCTTGTATCGATACATAGGCAACAACACCACGATATGAATCATAAAGCGAATCAAAAATAAGTGCTTGTAAAGGATTATTCCTTGCTCCCTTTGGAGGAGGTACTACTTCAACAATTCGTTCTAAAATTTCATCGATACCAATATTATCTTTTGCAGAAGCTAAAATAACTTCTTCTGGATCAATGCCTAAAAGATCTACAAGCTCCTCAGTCACTCGATCTGGATCCGCATTTGGTAAATCAATTTTATTTATAACCGGTATGATTTCTAAATCATTATCCATCGCTAAATAAACATTTGCTAAAGTTTGTGCTTCAATACCTTGTGCAGCATCTACGACTAAAATAGCCCCTTCACACGCTGCAAGGCTTCGTGAAACTTCATATGTGAAATCTACGTGGCCTGGTGTATCTATTAAATGAAAAATATAATCTTCTCCATTATGACTTTCATATTTTAGTCTAACAGAGTTCAATTTGATCGTAATTCCTCTTTCTCTTTCTAAATCCATTCCATCTAATATACGATCTTCCATCTCCCTTTCCGAGAGTGTATTTGTACTTTCTAATATTCGATCAGCTAATGTTGACTTCCCATGATCGATATGTGCTATAATTGAAAAATTTCTAATGTTTTTACTCATAAATGACGTCCACTCCTAGTTGGCTAAAAAAAAGCCGTATATACCTAGAATGATTATAGCAATATGAACATTTACTTTCAATAAAACATCGTTAACATGAATTTAAGTAGATAGGAAAACAATTAGGAATAAAACAATCGTGATATTTCGTACAAAATATTAATAATCATATTAAAAAATTTAGTCGTTATTGTTTCCAGTCCGTAAGCCACATTTTGTATGAAATAAGTTTTTTCTTCATGCGCTTGAGTTATCGTTTCAAAAGATTCATCATTGCTTTCATCAGTTTGGTTTAATTTAATAAGAGAAACTTCCTGAAAAGGAGTATTTAATACATTTGATGATGCGAAAATGATGCCACATAAAAATACAACTACTAACAATAATAACTTAATAATGATCCTCACATATTATCCCCTATTCGTTTAAAAATACTTTTTCTGCTTCCCAATAATACTCACTAAATATATCCGCCAATATATCCGCAGTTCTAAAAGATTCATCTAACGTATTTTCATATCCACCAATTTCAAACAATAAAGCATTGTCCATAATGTCTTGATTATAAATCCCATTACTTCCTGCCCCTTCTTTGATAAGAATACCTTTGCTAAGTCCTGGAAATTGTTCATCGATTAAATCGTGTAATTCGGAGGCAAATCTTAAATTACGTTCATAGTTTTCATGCTCCGCACCGACGATCATTAATATTTGTGAATATTCCTCTCCATCGATCGTAGCTGTTGTTTTATCTCTCGGTAGTGCATCTCGATGTATATCAAAAATGTATTGTATGTTATCATTAGCAGCTATCGTTTCTTGAATGACTTCTCGAGAAGCTTGATAGGACATTCCATAATTCCACTCTTTCTCATGCAGCACTTGCATATGATCTGTATCGTCTACTACTACACCAATACCATTTTTCTCTAATCTGTGAGCGAATCTTTCACTTACTTTTGATATGTTTACTTCTTGATGATGTGCTAGTCTCGGATCTGAAACGTCTGGCAAGTGGGGTAAATAAGATTCTCGGTTGTGTGAGTTATAAACAAATACTACCTTTTCATTATCTTCTCTATGAAACTCCTCTTCTTTCCATTCGTGATCATCCTGTTCATAAATTGCTTCTCGATCTTCGATAATATCTTTAACGGGTGGGGAAGATTCAAAAGAAATATTCGAGTAATTAATACCTGAGCTTTTTACGATAAATAAGTTAGATTCTGACGAAAGTCCTGGTATCTCCTGCCCTAGTAAACTATGAATATTATCTGCTTGAACATCTGTCATGACTTGAAAAATGACGTTAGATAATTTATTAAATTTTTGATCCTCTGGTAACGCATCTTTTAACGTATGCACTTCCAAACCCATGACATATAAGAAGCTTGTACTATCGATATCCTTAATCATATTTCTTAAAACTTGAGATGAAATCCGATAATTTGGTTTTATCGATGTTAAAATCGTAATTAAAACAAACAAAATAATAATGCTTAAAATGTAGAAAATTGTTTTCTTTTTGTATGTAATAACTTCAGACTTGGAAAAGTTTGATTTATTATACTTTCTCATATATTCACCCCTATGTATGTTACTCATATGAAACACTATGTCAAAATATGAATGTTTATTTTTATATCATTTATCTCGTATAAGAAGTAACTTTATTTAAAGGTACATTTTTATGTAAAGCCGCATTTATACTTGATGCTAGAATGTGTCCAATATCGACCATCAAATGATCGACTTCTTTCGGTGCAACGAACATATTTTTACCAAGGGGTGTTAACACATCATGGATAAGTGTACGCTTTTCCTCTTCATTTAAAGTACCAACAATCCCTAAAAATGTTTCTCGTTGTTTTAAATCTGGCATATCTTTATCTGAAAGCTTTTTACTACCAAAAGACATTCCACCAGGTAACAGAGATTGGAATGATTTGTCTATTTCTTTATATTCTTTTCCTAAATGTTTTAATAAATAGTCAATCGTATCACTCGTTATCGTTACTGCATCTACGACTGTAGGAACTCCTATTGAAATGACGGGGATACCTAACGTCTCTTGACTTAGTTCCTTACGATTGTTTCCGACACCGGAACCTGGTTGGATTCCTGTATCAGAAATTTGAATTGTTTTATTGAGTCGCTCTGTAGATCGTGATGCTAAGGCATCAACAGCAACGACAAAATCGGGAGAAAATTTGTTAATAATTCCTCGAACAATTTCACTCGTTTCTATTCCTGTAACACCCATTACACCCGGAGTTACTGCCGCAACAGAACGATAGCCTTTTTCTACCGTCTCTCCTTCCATTTGAAAAAGATGACTAGTTACTAAAATTTTCTCTAATGTAATTGGTCCTAAAGCATCTGGAGTGACATTTTCATTACCTAAACCGACAACTAGTCCTACATCAGAATCTTGAATTAAATTTTTTTCTAACATAGCTTGTAATTCTTTACTTAAAACGGTAGTAATTTCCTCTTGTGATTGTGTATCCTGATTTTCCATTTGATTCGAGTAAACCGTAATATAATTTCCAGCCTTTTTGCCGACTTTCATTTCTCCTTGTTCACTAATATTTACATATGTAATTTGAATGTCTTTAAATCGTTTTTTAGTAACTTTAACTCCGGCTACTTCTTCTCTCTCTTCTTTCTCAATATACATATCTCTTGCTTCAATAGCTAAATCTGTTCGAACTTGATATTTTCTCATTTTATCGCTCCTTTACATGTAAGTATATGTTGTGCGATTAAAAGAAAATCATGTATGTTATAGTAAATATGTTGTATTCAATATAACTGTTTGATAAAATTCAATGATGTGAGGTTGTATAAATTTATGTGGAGTCAATACTTGAGGAGGTGGAACAATGGCCAACCTTAAATCTGCGATTAAACGTGTAAAAGTAAATGAAAAAAAGCGGCAAAGAAATCAATCTTTTAAATCTGCTATGAGAACAAATATTAAACGTGTGGAACATTTAGTTGAAGCTAATGATTTAGAAGAAGCGAAAAAAGCCTTTGAGGAAGCTTCTCAATCTATTGACAAGGCTGTCCAAAAAGGTGTTATTCATAGAAATAATGGAAATCGACAAAAACGAAAGTTAGCGAAAAAAATTCGAGAGATAGCTTAAAAAAAGTGAAAAAATCTAGATAAGGATATTCCTATCTAGATTTTTTTGTTTTATTCATTCGTTATTAAATCATACAATAATAATTCAACCGCTATGTCTTCTTCCACCCTTCCAGTCTTTATATTCGCATCAGTTTCTGCTAATCGATGTATAATTGATTGTAAGCGGTCAGTCGTAAAGTTTCTTTCCCTTTGTGAGGCTAACTTAATGGGATAAGGATGTCCTCCAATTTGATTTCGCATTTGATATTCATTATAACCTTTTTGTTTTAACAATTTCACTTGTAAAATAAGTCTGAATTGATGGGCGAGTAGTGCTAATAATCCGATGGCACTTTCATTTAGCAAAGACAATTCTTTAAATACATTCAAAGCTTCTTCATAATTTCTTGATATAACAGCATCAACTAATGCTAGAGCTGAACTATCCACCGTCTGGGAAAGCATTTGCTCTGCTACTTGTTTAGAAACAAATCGTTCAGCTCCTAAAAATAAAGATAATTTTTTTATTTCATTTTCTAAAAGATGTAAGTCAACGGATGCATTTGCCTCTAAAAATTGCACCGCTTCTTGATCAAATTGTAAATTATATATTTTGCCGAATTGATGAATCCATTTATGAATATCTCTTTCCTTTATATGTTCAAATTTTAATGATACAGCTTTTTTCATAAGCAATTGTGACGCTTTTTTTCGTTTGTCAATTTTGTTATAAGGTGCTATAAAAACAAGCACTGTATAATCGACCGGTGAGTGGACATACCTTTCTAAGTATTCCAGATGATGTTCAAAGGGAAGCTTCTGGGGACGTGATAGAACAAAATTAGGGTTTTCAGCAAATATAAGTTTACGCTCTCCAAAAAAAGGAAATGTCTCAGCATCAGTAATCACTTCATCAATCGGTGTTTCAAGTAAATCATAGGTAGATATATTTTCTTTGTTCTTTTCAACAACCTGAATTTCTAACTCTCGTTTTACATTCTGAATAAAATAATTTTCTTCCCCATATAAAAATAGTACAGAAGGAATATCGTTTTGTTTAATTTGTTGTAACAATGTAAAATAATCCATTTTTTCACTCCTATATCTTCTATTTAATTTTAAATAGGAGTTAATCGAATGGCAAGTAATAGAGGAAGGAAATTAACCTCCTTCCTCTTCTATGTGAACGTTTATCGAAGGTTTTCGATAAACGATAACAGTTATATGTTTTACATATGTCAGAAAAATATATTTGTTAACTTTTGTCACTTTTTTCTTTAAACATGAATAAATATTGGATTTTTATTAAAAATGATTTATAATAAATATAGTTATAGGAGGGAACGAATATGAACGAATTTGAAAAAGATGTCCAGTCAAAAAACGATGACGTTGTTGATTCCATTAAAGGCTTTACAATTGGCTTTGTTTATTTTCTAGTCATCTTCATTATAGGTGTAGTGATTAGTGTTTTAAATTAATAATGGTACATATTAAAGAGGCTGAATTCAGTCTCTTTATTTTTTTGTAAAAAACGTTCTATATCATATTGATCACCATAAAAATTATACTGAACAGCACCGTCTTTATCTGTTCGTAGTATAATACTTTTCTTCAAAGCCTTGAGTACTTCTTTAGACGGATGTCCATAAGAATTGTTCCGTCCGACGGAAATAAAAGCATACTTTGGATTTATTTGGTCAACAAAATTTTTATCTGTAGATGTTTTACTACCATGATGAGCAACTTTTAAAACATCAACCTCTAACTCTCTACTTTTTGCTAAAATTTGTCTCTCTACATTTTTTGATATATCACCAGTAAATAACCAATCTAACTTCCCAAGGGATGTATAAACAACGAGGGAATTATCATTTTCGTCATGAAATTCTTTCTCTGGTGATAACACATGAAAGATGTGATTACCGATTAAAAACTGTTCATCATAAGAAACTCTCTTGATACTTATCTTCCCCTCTTTTATAAGTTCTTTTTCGCTTTTATTTAATTCATAGGGCTCACTCACAACTAACTTTTCGACATTAAAATCCTCCACAATAAAAGGAATACTTCCGTTATGATCAATATCCTCATGACTAACAATGATAGCATCTATATCTGTTATTCCCCGGTAATAAAAATACGGTTGTATAATCTGTGAATATACTCTCTCACTCGGTTTGAAGTCTTTAAAAGAGAAGCTAGCCCCTGCATCGATTAAAATAACTCCTTTACGATAAGGTAATTCGATAACAAATGCATCTCCTTGGCCAATATCTAACATAGTTACCCTCCCTTTTTCAGAGAGATATGGTTGAAGTGAAATAAAGACGAATAATCCGACAATGAACAAACTTACATAAAACGCTCGGTTGAATCGTCTGTTTTCAAGATAAGCCATCATCATATTTAATGCGATGTAATATACAACGATTGTTACTAAGGATATTTTCCCAATGATCCAAGCATAGTCGAAAAGATAATCAATCCCGTAAATCATCGACAAAATGATGTCATGGATAAAAGTAAAGAATTTATCAAAAATAAGAGCAAATTTTGGTAATAGCGGGGAAAGAATAAGAAGTAAAAACATAGCAGGTATAACGAATAAGGAAAAGTAAGGAACGATTAGACTATTAACAATAATTGAAAGGGGTTGAAAGTAATAAAAATAATATATTTGAAGCGGTGTAATGACCATTTGTGAAATGAAGCTTATTTTAAGTAGTTGCCAAAATGGTGAGGAGGTGTGTAAGAGCCAATCTCTCGATAATAATAACCCGAAAGTGACTAAAAACGAAAATTGGAAACCGATATGATAAATAATATATGGATCCATTGCAATTAAACTAATAAATATAAGACTAATAACATCTGTTACAGAATGCTTAATATTAAATTTACTTAATACTAAAAAAACAAGTCCCATTAAACTTGCACGCCATACAGACGGGGCTCCTCCTGCAAGTAAAGCATAAATAGGTAAAAAGAAAATGATAAGCCACTGTGCGGTTTCTTTTGTCGTTATATTTAATTTTACTAACCCCATATACAATATCCCAGTAACTAATCCAACATGTAAACCTGAAATAGCTAAAATATGAGATAAGCTCCAACGATTAAATAATTCAATAACATCTTTAGGTAAATGTGCGTCACTTCCTAGAACTAACGCTTGTAACCAACTAGCTGTATCATAACTTAATAACTCTGATGTATACTGTAATAAATAATTTCTAAAAGAATAAACAATGTCTAAAGGGTGTTTACCTTGGCAACTGATATCCTCTATAGAAGAAAGTATCGTTTCAAAAGAGATTCCTTGTTGGAGTAAATATTTTTGGTAATTAAATTGTCCTGGATTACTACTCGAAGAAGGAAGTTCGACCGAATTATTTACTTGACATGTAGCTCCATATTTAATAGTAGATAGATCAATATCATCTTTTTCTCCATTCAAAAAATAATGAATATTAATTTTTTCCTTTGAATGATTTTCTTTTATTGTTATACGCATGTAATCATCTGTGAAAATAGGCGGTGAATCAATGACACCAGTATATTGTTCAGCCTGTAATAGCCAATGACTTTCTTCAGGAATTTTTATTTGTGGCATGTGAAAGAGGAAAACTAGCAGAAAAACAAGAGAGAGAAATAGATGAAATGCTTGAATGCGTTTTTTTATGAAGAGATAAGCAACCCAAAGCCCATAGAAAAGGATAAATATATAAGACTGAAAAATAATTGTTAAAGCACTTCCCAATATAGCAAAAGCTGGTAAGTGCCAGTATCCTTTCATATAATCACCTAACTTGAATTTAATTTATTGTAAAGCTAACATCTGTTAATGGAATCTTTTTTGTCTTTACCTTTGCTTCTTTAAAAAGTTCAATGGCATAAGGATGATTTCGGTAATCCTCGGCGTAATAAACCGTTTTTATTCCACTTTGGATAATTAATTTACAACACTGTAAGCATGGAAAATGGGTGACATAAATTTCTGCACCGTCTGTTGCAACACCAAATTTTGAGCATTGTAAAAGAGCATTCGCTTCCGCATGAACAGTACGAACACAATGACCATCAATCATATAACATCCTTCATCAATACAGTGTACACTTCCTGAGACACTTCCATTGTAACCACCGGCGATAATACGCTTATCTCTTACAATTGTTGCACCTACCATGAGCCGTGTACACGTACTTCGCAAAGATAACAAATGACTTTGAGCCATAAAATATTGATCCCATGAAATTCTATCCATTTTATATCACCTAACTTAAGGTATTTGAATCTGTTCTCTAATATTTTCCAATGTTTTTTCACCAATTCCAGAAACATTTAATAAATCTTCTGGTGTATTAAAATATCCGTTTTCTTCTCGGTATTGAATAATCGCACTTGCTTTAACAGGTCCAATACCTGATAATTGTTCAAGCTCTTCTTGTGTTGCAATGTTTACTTTAATTTTACCCGGTATACTAGCTGGACTATTTACAATTAACTCCATATCCAAATCATCCTCGTGTGGAACAAAGATGATCATCTCATCATGTACTTTTTCCGCTAGATTAACATGATCACTTCCTGCATTTTCAGTAAAACCACCTGCTAATTCGATCACATCATATACTCGAAAATGATGTTCTACCTCATAGATTCCGGGGTTTTCGATTTCTCCCTTTACATCAACAACGATAAGTTCATCAACTGCATTTTCCTCGGTAAGATTATCTTCTGGATTGAAAGCATTGTTGTTAATGAAGTTGTCATCATGTTCAGATGGGAAAATTTTATCATTATGGTTAAAAAGAATAACAATAAATACAACAAGAATACTAATAGGAAGTAGAAATTTACGAACGATATTTCGAATCATCACGATCACCTATCAGAAATTTTTGCTATATATGTATCATAGCAAAAGATTCCTAAGATAGGCTGTTTTTCTCGAAAGTTGTTTTTTAACGTTTATTTCTCAGCAATAAAAAATATTCTTTCAGGACTTTCAATATGTTTCGCTAATTTAAACGAAAAGTCAGCATAAATATGTATTTTTGAAAAGCCCACTTTTTGTAATAGGTGCTTATAAAACTCTGCTTTGTATACTTTTTGGAAATGATACTCATCAAATCGTTCATAATAACTTCCATTTCTGATGTAAAATGTTAAGTCATGATGCATGTCGCCCTTTTCTTCACCCGGTTCACAAAACCATATATATGAATAATCCTCAGTAACATCAGCAAAGGTATGTCCGATTAAATCATTCATCGCATAGTTAAATGCATGGACATCAAAAATAAATATTCCTTCATGATTTAGCATATGATATACATTTAAAAATGTCTGTTTCAAACCCTCTACTGAAGGAATATAATTAATAACATCACAATAACTAATAGCAGCATCTAAGTTTGATATACCTGTTAGTCGGGTAATATCCTGTTGGATCCACTGAATGTCCACTCGTTGTTTAACAGCTTTTTGTGATGCTTTCGTTAACATATCGGCAGAAAAATCGACTCCATATAGCTGATAACCTGCATCAGCCAATTTAAGAGTCACTTCACCCGTGCCACAACCTAAATCAGCAATTGTGGACACATTTTTATGAAACTTCTCAAATACTTTTTCTGTAAAATAATACCACTTATCATATGGAGCATGTTCCATTAAAAGATCATATATATAAGCAAGATGTTGATAAGACATATTATCCCTCTTTAAGAGGAGTTACGTCTACTTCCCTAGCATCTCCCCATAATCTTTCTAAATTATAATAACGTCGCTCTTCCTCATGAAACACATGACAAATGACGTCCTTTGCATCAATAACAATCCATCTTGAACTGTCAAAGCCCTCAATGAAATCAACATGAACACCGTTTTCTTCAAAGGAATCTTTAATTTCCCTTGCAATTGCCTTTACTTGTCTTTCATTCGTTGCATGACAAATTAAAAAATAATCTGTAATAATTGATAAACCTACCATATCAAGGGCGGTAATATCTTTGGCATTCATATCATCACAAGCCTTTACGGCTAATTTCAATACATTTTTACTATTCATAGATTTATATAACCTCCATTTGATTTCCTACGGTTGCAGATAATTCATTATATGCGTAAAATGTACTCGGATAAATCGTATGTTTTTTTGACATTAAAAATTGAATAGTGTTACGAAGAATTAAATAGACTGCTTGATCTAAATTTTCTGTTGCTACTTCACGAACCTTTTCTACTCCTGGAATATCTCTCATCGGTTCAATATAGTCTGCTACAAAAATAATTTTTTCAAAAGTTGACATATGTTCTTTACCAGTCGTATGACAATAAATCGCACTTAAAACATCTCGATCTACAATCCCATGTTTTTGTTTTAACATTAGAGCCCCTACCGGTCCATGCCAAATTGCGGAATGGTAAAAAAGTAAATTTTTTGGTAAAGAACTTTGCAAAATCCATCGTTTTAATTCTTCTTTTGAATGATTTTTCGCATAATCATGTAAAATAGCGGCAAGTTCGATTTTTTCTATATTTACATTGTATTTTCTTGCTAATTGAGTAGCCACTTTAGCAACTCTAAAGGAGTGTTCAACGCGGTCTTTAGACAATACATTAGTGATGATTTTTTTCGCATATTTAATGTCCATACAAATGATTCTCCTTAATATAATTTTCCACAGCGTTCGGAACTAAGTAAGTAATCGAACGGTTCTTTTTTAGGCGTTCACGAACTAATGTCGAAGAAATATTTATCTTAGGAATTTCGACCGTAAGTATTGGATAGGATGTTTGCAACGTAAATTCATGGCGTTTAACTCCGACAAACGTAATGAGTTCAAATAACTCATCAACATCCTTCCAGTTCGGTAAGTATTCAACCATATCCGCTCCGATAATAAAGAAAAATTCATACGTTGGAAAATCTTTCGTAAATGTTCGAATAGTATCAATCGTATAGGATTTTCCTTTTCGGTCAATTTCAATTGTATGTATAAAAAAGTGTGGATGATCTTTAATCGCACACTTTAACATTGCTAATCGATGTTTAGCAGATACTGTGGTGTTTTCTTTATGTGGAGACTCATATGTTGGAACAAACCAAACTTCGTCTAAAATTAATTCATCTCTTACATATTCTGCAATTAGTAAATGACCAATATGCGGTGGATTAAATGCTCCCCCTAAAATACCAATTTTTTTCATAAGAAACTCCTTTTATGATGGTAATTCAATCTTTTTATGATCTTTGGATTCCTTATAAAACACGATATTGTTTCCGATGATTTGAACGATATGAGCATTTGTTCCTTCGGTGATTTGTTCAGCAACAGTTGTTTTATCTTCTAAGCAATTTTGCAAAATGCTTACTTTTATTAACTCTCGCCTTTCCAATGTATCGTTAATTTGCTTCGTCATATTTTCATTAACACCCGATTTGCCAACTTGAAAAATAGGTTTTATTTGATTTGCTTTCGCACGTAAAAATCGTTTTTGTTTTCCTGTTAACATATTAACTTCCTTTCAATTTCATTTTGAGTTTATTAGCCATCATACCTAAAGGAACAGTTTTTCCTGTCCATATTTCAAACGCATAAGCTGCTTGATGGAGTAACATCGTATGTCCATAATGAATATGTGCGCCTTGTTTCCTCGCCTCTTTTAAAAGGTTTGTTTCTAGTGGACGATAGACGATATCACTAACGATCGCTGTTTTCTTGATTGCATCTAAACAAATAATTGCCTCTTGATCCTTTGGGGCCATTCCTACTGAGGTTGTTTGGATGATTAAATCATAATGCTCAAGATGTTTACTTATCGCATCAAGTGAGTATATATTTGTTGTGGATGAAAAGTCCTCCACTAATTGCTCAGCATGTTCCAGTGTGCGGTTCGTGATATCTATATTTTTTACCCCATTTAAAAGCAAAGCATGAAAAATACCCCGAGCTGCTCCACCAGCACCAATAAGTAAAACTCGTAATTGTTTGTCATTAAATAATGTTGGATAATCATTAAGCAAGGATCGAATATAACCTATTCCATCTGTATTATAACCAATCCAATCGGAACCTTTTTTAACGACCGTATTGACTGCTCCACTTCCAGTTGCTGTCTCATCTAACTTGTCAATATAAGATATTATTTTTTCCTTATAAGGTAATGTCACATTAAAACCGACTACTTTTTCCTTTATCTCAGATAACTTTACTGAAAAGATCTCTGGTTCAATTTCGTACAGTTTATACGTACCTGACAGATCAACCTTTTCAAAAAAACTTTGATGTATCCAAGGTGACAAAGAATGGGATAATGGATATCCTATTAGACCTAAAGGAAACATTTTATCGACCATCCTTTGTAAAAGCTTCTCGTAAAGAAACAGCCGTACTTTTTGGGTAATGGACGGTTACTGTAACTCCTTCATGTTTAATCGTTATCCAACCTAATCCAGGAATGACAACATCGGTAAAATCTTCTGTTATCTTAAATGTATTTTTCGTAAATTCAGGTAATTGTTTCATCGTTTCTTTATTAGGTGGTGATAAAAGCTTTCCTAAATGTTCACGATACAACTTATCTGCATTATCTAAGGGTGTTCGATGGATTTTTAATTCATTTGAAAAATAACATATATATGAATTGTCCTCACCACTTATAATATCAAATCTTGCAATTCCACCCAAAAATAAAGTTTGGCCTTCTCGTAATTGATATGTTCTAGGTTTAATTTCATTTTTAGGTGTTATTTTTTTTAAGTCTTGATTTGATACATAATGGACAATTTGTCTTTCATTGACAATTCCTGGCGTATCAATTAACGATGAGGAATCATCTAATGGTATTTCAATAAAACCAAGCGTCGTGCCTGGAAAATATGATGTTGTAATCACATCTTCTTCCCCAACAGTATCCTGAATCAGTCGATTAATTAACGTGGACTTGCCTACATTCGTTGTTCCGACGATGTACACATCTTTGCGTTCACGATACTTTTCAATAAAATACTTTAATTCTTCTAATCCAATTCCTTTTGTTGAGGAAATAAGGCAAACATCTTTTACTTTCATTCCGACTTCATTAGCAGTTCTTCGTAACCATTGACTTAATTTTCTCTTGTTTGTTGATTTTGGTAAAAGATCTATTTTATTACCAACTAAAATAATATCTTTATTTCCAATCATTCGCGGGAGACTTCCAATTAAACTACCCTCGACATCGAATAAATCAACCATATGAATGATAATTCCTTCTTTTAAGCGGATGTCACTAATCATTTGGTGAAAATCATCTGCTGTTAATTCGATATCCTCCGTTTCATTATAATGTTTTAACCGAAAACATCGTCGACAGAGTACATCATCCCGTGTTTTTAACGCAGAGGCTGGGACATATCCCGCTTGTTCTTTATCTTTTGTTTGAATAATTGCACCACAACCTAGACAATACAAGTCTTTGTTCATGAATTCTTCACCTCTTCAAGTTTTCCTCTTTTACGAAAATAATTTAATATTCTTCGTTCAATAAACCGATTAAACTTTGTGATTGGTGCATCCGTTTCTACAATTGGGACAACTAAAATCGTATAAAAGCCCCCACGGTTTCCACCAAGAACATCGGTGAGTACTTGATCACCGATAACAGCAATTTCATTTGTTCGTAAATTCATCCTTTCAGCTGCACGTAAAAAGGATTTTCTTAAAGGTTTTCGTGCACTATGTATATATGGAATATTTAAAGGTTGAGAAAATTTCTTTACTCGGTCTTCGTTATTGTTAGAAATAATAATAACATTGATATTATAATCCTCTAATTGCTGAAACCAATCTTCTACACTTTTTGTAGCCTTCGGTTTATCCCAAGCTACTAATGTATTATCTAAATCTGTTATAATTCCCTTTATTCCCTTTTCTTTTAAGACTTTGATGTCAATTTGATAAATATCAGTCGTATATAAATTCGGTAAAAATGAACGTAGCAACATAAACACCTCAAATAAGTATGATAATTTCATCTTCGTATAAAACTATCTTATCGTATACACACTTTATTGAAAAGATATATTGTCAGAACGTGTGGTATTTTGACCTTTTTGTAAAAAACTTCTCGACAAATTGTTACAACAATTTGTAATGTGGATAAGTTTATACACAGGCAAAGCTCATTACTTATTGAGTTTCATTATGTTTTTTCGAGAGTTATACACAAGTTATAAACAATTATACGTGTATATCTCAATCTTGTTCTTAATTTTAAATCGTGATAGATTATGTATATACATTTTTAAATGCGTTTTGGAGTGAGTATATTGGATATTTTATGTGATAAACTTCTTATGGAAACTTATGTTAAAGCAAAAGAGTTAAACTTAAGTGACGAATTCATTGCTTTAATAAAAAAAGAACTCGTGAAAAGAGACTTGCTGTCAAAAAAGAAGTTGGTTTGTAAACAAAATAAACTTCTAAATAATTGAAATTGCTCATTATCAATGGAATAATGAAGTAGTATACAATTTTATTATAGTTCGTTTCATCAGAGGAGGCCTTTTGAATGTTACTAGCCATACTACTACCTATTATTTTTGCAATTTTTGTTCCATTCATTACAAAATATAAACATAAATTTCATCCAGGAATCGTCATCTTTTTTATTCCATTCTCAATATTCATTTACTTTCTAACTTTTTTTGGGCGAGATTTTACGAATCAACAATACACATTTAAATGGATTCCATCTTTACATATTAATTTCGACTTATTTTTAGATGGATTAAGCTTATTATTTGTTTTACTTATAAGCGGTATCGGAACTTTAGTTGTTTTGTATTCAGTTTACTACTTAGATATAACAGAACGTTTAACACATTTTTATATATATTTGTTACTTTTTATGTCAGCAATGTTAGGTGTTGTATTATCTGACAACATATTTGTTCTTTATACTTTTTGGGAGCTCACATCCATTTCTTCATTTTTATTAATCGGTTATTGGCATTTCAAAGAGCGTTCCCGTTATGGCGCGCTAAAATCGCTTCTCATTACTGTCTTCGGTGGTTTGAGTATGCTTGGTGGACTAATCTTTCTTTCCATCATAGCTGAAACGACAAGTTTCCAAACGATGATGGAACGAAGTGACATTATTTTATCAAATGATTATGCCTTACTTATTTTAATCTTAATTTTTATCGGAGCCTTTACAAAATCTGCCCAATTTCCTTTCCACATTTGGTTGCCAGATGCTATGGAAGCACCGACACCTGTTAGTGCGTACTTACACTCTGCAACAATGGTAAAAGCTGGACTTTATTTAATTGCAAGAACATCTCCTATTTTCTCAAATAGTGATTGGTTCTTTATTATTGTTACGATTGTCGGAATTACAACACTCGTTTGGGGCTCATATATGGCCGTCAGACAAACAGATTTAAAAGCAATCTTAGCTTTTTCAACGATCAGTCAATTAGGTATGATTATGGCTATGCTCGGTTTTGGAACTGAGATAGCTATTTTCGCAGCAATCTTTCATATTATCAATCATGCTACCTTTAAAGGTGGTCTATTTATGGTTGCGGGAATTGTCGATGTTCAAACGGGTACAAGGGATATTCGAAAGCTTGGAAGTCTCATGTCATTTATGCCGATTGCTGCTACATTAGCAATGTTAGGTACATTTTCCATGGCAGGTATTCCATTACCATTTTTAAATGGTTTCTATAGTAAAGAACTCTTTTTTGATGCGTCATTATCATTACCATCCTTTAACGGTGTAAGTTCATTTTTAACAAGTGTTATTCCTTATTTAGCCGTAATCGGTAGTATTTTTACTTTTGTTTATTCTATGTATTTATTATTTGGTGTATTTTCTAATCGAAAAGAACATCAACTAGCTCATGACCCAAAAGAGGCAAAATTAGGAATGTTAATTCCACCAATCATATTAACTATTGGTGTCGTATTAATTGGACTTTTCCCAAATTGGATAAATGATCGTCTCATTACCTTTGCTGCTACATCTGTTAGCGGTGTTGAAAATTATGAAACGATAAAGTTTTGGCATGGCTTCTCCACCCCATTTGTCATGTCTTTAATTGTCGTTGGTCTAGGAGCTCTGCTTTACGCCACAAAACCAAAATGGGAGCAAATGTATGATGTATTGCCTGGAAAAGCAAGCTTTAACCGAGTATATGATTGGTTTGTTGAAAGACTATACGATTATCCTGTGAAAATTAACCAAACACATATGACAGGCTCTGTAAGAAATTATATGGCGATTATTCTCGGAACATTATCTATTATTACCTTTGCTTTTATGTTTATGACCGGTGGATTTACGTTTAGTACGGAAGATTTAGCTGAAATAACGATCCTTGAAATTTCAATTATCATTATTATCATTACTGCAGCCATTGGTACCTTATTTATGAACCATAAAGTTTCAGCCATATTAGTATTAGGTATCGTAGGTTATGGTGTAGCGATGCTATTCGTCTTATATCGTGCACCAGACCTAGCTCTTACCCAATTAGTCATTGAAACAGCAACAGTTGTACTATTTCTATTAGCGTTTTACCATTTACCAAAATTAGAAAAGCGAATTGAAAAACCAAGTACAAAGGCTGTTAACCTATTTATTTCGATTAGTTTCGGAGCATTGATGGCGGCTATCGGTATTTCTGCTCATAGTACAGACTGGTTTGATAAAATTTCTGATTACTTTTTAGAAACATCTTTAACAATTGCTGGTGGTCACAACGTCGTTAATGTCATATTAGTTGATATGCGTGGAATTGATACACTTTTTGAAATTACTGTATTAGGAATTGCTGGATTAGCTGTATTTAGCCTCATTCGTTTACGAAAGAATAAGGAGGCGAAATAAATGGAAATCATCATTTCAATATTAGCTGGAATTTTATTTGCTGTTGGTGTTTACAACATATTACAAAAACAATTGCTCCGCGTTGTCATAGGAACAGGTTTGATATCCCATGCTGGGCATTTATTTATTTTAACGATGGGGAAATTAAAAAGAGGAGCCCCACCGGTATTAACGGAAGGAATTTCAAAGTATACCGATCCTTTACCACAAGCATTGATTTTAACATCAATAGTTATTAGTTTTGGAGTAACAAGCGTCGTCTTAGTCCTCGCCTATCGTACAGCAACAGAAAATAAAACAGACAATATGGAAGAGTTAAGGGGTAACGAACATGAGTAATCTAGTAGTTTTACCAATTATTTTACCATTACTTTTTGGAATCATTTTAGCATTTACAAATAAATACAATAAAGTTTCTAGGACAGTAACTAAAATCTTTTCCATCGTTTCTTTAGTCGTTTCTGGATATTTACTTTGGATTGTTATAAATGATGGCACGATTGTATTAGAAACAGGAAGCTGGGCGGCACCTTATGGTATTGTTTTTGTAGCCGATTCATTAGCTGTTGTTATTGTATTTATAACGAATATCGTTGCAACAGCAGCCGCCTTTTATGCACCACATTCTTTAAGTGAACAGAAGGAGAAACATTATTTTTACGCATTCTTTTTCTTTTTAATTTCAGGAGTATCCGGGGCCTTTTTAACTGGAGACTTATTTAATTTATTCGTCTTTTTTGAAGTGTTATTAATGGCTTCGTATGCACTAATCGTACTTGGCGGTGACCGTGTTCAATTACGAGAATCATTAAAGTATGTGCTCATAAACCTATTTTCTTCTGTTATTTTTGTAACGGCAGTAGCTTTTTTATATTCTGTCGTTGGAACAGTAAATATGGCACATATAGCTGAGCGTGTGCAAGAAGCAGAACAACAAGGAATTTTAACAACGATAAGTATTTTATTATTCTTTGTTTTTGCAACAAAAGCAGCGCTTTTCCCTCTTTACTACTGGATGCCTAATTCTTATGTCGTTCCAAATCCTGTTGTCTCTGCTCTTTTTGGAGCTTTATTAACGAAGGTTGGTGTTTATTCTATTTTACGTACATTTTCACTTATGTTTACTTTCGAAACAAATTATACACCAACATTGTTTTTATGGATTGCTGGACTTTCACTTATTTTTGGGGTCATTGGTGCTCTTTCAACAAACAATATTAAGTTAATTATTGCGTATAATGTGATTCCTGCCATTGGATTTATGTTATTAGGAATCGCTATCTTTAATGGTGATGCCCTTAGCGGCTCTATCTATTATTTAATTCATGATATGATTATAAAAGCTGCACTGTTTATGATTGTTGGTGTTATCGCATATGTAGCCGGTACGTCTGATCTACGGAAAATGAGTGGATTAATCAATCAGTATCCACTATTAGGTTGGCTTCTATTTATTGCTGCCTTTGTTTTAGCAGGTATCCCACCTTTTAGTGGCTTTATTGGTAAATTACTATTATTAAAAGGTGCTTTAACTAAGGAAGCCATCCTTATTGTTATTATTGGCTTATTAACGAGCCTACTCATTTTATATTCCGTCATGAGAATCTTCATTTATGCCTTTTGGGGGGCAGAAAATAAATCCTTTAAAAAGAAATCAATTAAAGGCTTTTATGGACCGATTATCTTTTTACTGTCTCTCTCTATATTTTTAGGGATCGGTGCAGAATTTGTTTTTCCAACAGTTGAAAATATCGCTAAATACCTATTAGATCCTAATATTTATATCGACTTCGTATTAAAGGAGTAATTTATATGGCCTTTCAAATTATCGTGCATTTACTAATTTCTGTCATGTGGATGTTTTTAAGTGAAACATACACGTTAAATAGCTTTTTAATCGGCTTTTTAATTGGAGCCCTTTTACTGACAATACTCAGGCGATTTATTCCCGGCAAATTATACTTACTACGAGTTTATAGTATAATCAAGCTCATCATCATTTTTTTACGAGAGTTAATTTTATCAAACATTGAAATCGTTAAGCTTGTCTATCAAAAAGAACCTAGTTTTGAACCAGGAGTGTTCGCCTATCCTACCGAACTTAAGTCAAATTGGGAATTAACCCTTTTAGCTAATTTAATTACACTTACACCAGGTTCACTTTCTGTTGCTATTTCTGAAGATAATAAAACGATATTTGTCCATGCCATGCATGTTGAAAGTGTAGAAGATGAAATTCGTTCGATTAAAGACACTTTTGAAGCCGCAATTAGGGAGGTTACAAAATGACAGAAATACTTGAATTTGTAGAAAATCTATTACCTGTTATTACAGCTATATGTATGATCGGTATTGCCTTTTCCCTAATTTTATTACTTTATCAAATTATCAAAGGACCTACAAATCCAGATCGAGCAGTAGCTTTAGATGCTTTAGGAATGAATTTATTAGCAATTACTGCATTAACATCAATTATTCTTGTTACATCAAAGCTAAATGATGTTATTTTACTCATCGGAATTTTATTATTTATTGGAACGTTAGCTTTTGCTAAATACATGGAGAAGGGTGTTATCATTGACCGGGACATTGATTGATATCATCATGTATATCATTATTATCTTACTATTACTCATTGGAACTTTTTTTATCGTCTCTAGTTCAATAGGTATCATAAGATTTCCAGATGTCTATACACGATTACATGCAGCAACGAAATCACCTACTTTAGGAGTTATGAGTATTCTTATCGCTACGTTTTTATTTCTGTATGGAGCAAAAGGTATCGTAAGTGGAAAATTACTATTAGCCATTCTATTTATCGTACTGACCTCTCCTGTTGGAGGACATATGCTTTCCCGTGCTGCACATATGAGTGGTGTTAAACCAATTCTTAATAAACAAGAAGATGCTTTTGAGCAATATAAAATGAGAAATGATGACAATTCATAAATGTCATCATTTTTTTATGTGGACAGACACAAATTAAATTTTCAGACATATAAATGACCCATATAGGCTAATACCTAATTAGATTTAAAGGCGGTGGCTTTATATGTCAAGTATATTAAGTGCTTTGGCGGTTGTCGTTAAAGAACTTATCTTTTTTGTTTCTTATATAAAAAATAAGGCTTTCCCTCAACCATTATCAGCAGAAGAAGAGAAAAGATATATTGAAAAAATGCTTGAAGGAGATAAATACGCGAGAAACATGCTTATCGAACATAATTTGCGCTTAGTAGCTCATATCGTGAAGAAATTCGATAACACCGGGGAAGATACTGAAGATTTAATTTCTATCGGAACAATTGGATTAATTAAAGGTGTTGAAACGTATAATCCTAGTCGAAAAGCTAAGCTCGCTACATATGCAGCAAGGTGTATTGAAAATGAAATTTTAATGCATTTAAGAAATTTAAAAAAGGTAAGAAAAGATGTTTCCATCTATGAACCGATTGGTCAAGATAAAGAAGGAAATGAAATTAACTTTATGGACATTTTAGAAGCTGAAAATCAAGATATTATTGAATATATCCAGCTAAATATGGAAATTGAAAATATGAAACAATATTTTGATGTGTTAGACAAAAGAGAAAAAGAGGTCATCGTTTATCGATATGGACTGAACAATTATCCAACGATGACCCAAAAGAAAATTGCGAAACGTCTAAATATTTCCCGGAGTTATGTATCCAGAATTGAAAAAAGAGCCCTGATGAAGATCTTTAGAGAATATTACAGGATGGAAAGACATCGATTTCAATCATAACTATTCATTGATTTTACAAACTCAATGATAAAACGGGTTGAATTTTTTGCAGCTGTATCTAGAAATTCATCAAAGGAAATGTTTGCATCCTTACCTGCAATGTCTGATAACGCCCGTATAATGACAAAGGGTGTGCCATATTGAAAACATACTTGAGCGATGCTGGCTGCTTCCATCTCCGCCGCAATTAGAGATGGAATTTTTTCCTTGATATACTTAACATATTTGTCATCACTCATAAAGGAATCACCAGTACCAATCATCCCTACTGATGCATTTATTTGTAATTTTTTCAGTACTTGTTTGGCATGATGAACCAACCTTTCATTTGCATGATAAGTATGTGGCATTCCCGGGACTTGGCCATATTCATAGTTAAATACAGTTGCATCTACATCGTGATGAATAACTTCTGAGGAAATAACAATATCTCCTACGCTTAATCGATGAGACAATCCTCCAGCTGAACCAGTATTAACGACTAAATTTGGTTTGAATTTTTCATGTAATATTGTCGTTGACATAGCTGCATTTACTTTTCCAATACCAGATTTTAGTAGGACGACCTTTCTGTCTGCTAATTCTCCTTCAATAAATAATGACTGAGCAATTTTAGTTTCATTTGTAATCGTTAATTTATTTTTCAAATATACAATTTCTTCATCCATTGCCGCAATAATTCCAATCGTCATCTATTTACTCTCTCCTCCATTTTAGTCTGAATGCATATCATTTTCTTGCAACACTTCTACTTTAGTTGGTTGCCATCCTTCGTTTGTTATCCATGACAAATATACTCTAAATATTTTCTTTTGATCCATTGAGGTAACTGTCCCAACCGCCTTTTGATCTCCATCATTTCCGAGCCACCAAATGATTAATTCATCTAATTCAGTCGCTATTTTCATCGCTTGTTCCATCTCTTTCCAATCTGTCGATTGTTTATTAAATTGCGTTTCATGGGGCTCATTTTGTTCTGTACCAATAGGATCCCAATTTTTTGAAAATGCTGAAATCACATTTTCATCATCAGAATACATTTGGATCATTTGTTCTTCTTCGCTTTCTTCATTTAGTTCGTTATTTGTTTCATCATCATTTTCTAACTGTTCATTTTCCGTTACAGATTTATCATCATCTTTGTTATTTTGATCCTGTTCGTCTTCAATGAATTCATTATTAATTTCTCCATTATTGTTTTCCTTTACAAAATCCTTCGCATCTCTATTTTTAAAAATCAACAACATAATTAACAAAACAAATAAAACGAGTCCTATCAGTATTAAGGCTGTTAAAATTTGCGTGTTTTTTCTTCTTTTATTATACTTGTCCAATCTTGAATTCGCCATTTTCATACATCCCTTAATTCATTATTATTCAATTTATACGAGCTTTTGTGTATGAATATGCATTTTAATATAAAAGAAAAAAGCGAAAGGAAAATCCTTCGCTTTTATTATTTAACTTCAATGATTTTAACCTGCATGTCTCCGCCCGGAGTTGTTACTGTTACTTCATCATCTACTTTATGACCGAGTAAACTTTTTGCAATCGGTGAGTCATTTGAAATTTTCCCCTCAAAAGGATTCGCTTCAACGCTTCCGACAATTGTATACGACTCTTCATCTCCATCTGGTAATTCTTTAAAGGTTACTGTTTTACCTAAAGAAACAACAGAAGGGTTTTCACCATTATTTTCAATTATCTTTGCATTTCTAATCATCTTCTCAACTTGTGCAATTCTAGTTTCTACAAAGGCTTGTTCTTCTTTTGCAGAATCGTATTCTGAGTTCTCGGATAAGTCACCAAAATCACGCGCAACTTTAATTCTTTCAACGATTTCTTGCCTTTTTTCAGTTTTTAAAAGATGAAGTTCCTCTTCTAGTTTCTGCATACCTTCTTGAGTCATGTAATAATTTTTTTCTGTAGTCATTTCGTACACTCCCTTATTTAACTAATAATATTTATTGTGAACATACATTGGTTGTTTTTGTATCTATAGTTACACGTAAAATTAACTATGACAGAAAAAGAAAATTATTTCAAACATTTTTTATATTTTTTTGTAGTTGTTCAATATATTGTTCTATTTTTGTTGCAATAATATCAATCGCGACATGGTTTTCGCCACCTTCTGGAATAATAATATCTGCATTATATTTAGATGGTTCGACAAATTGCAAATGCATTGGCCGTACAAAATTTAAATATTGATCGATTACTGAATCTAAATTCCGGCCTCGTTCTTTTATATCTCTTGAAATTCTACGAATAATCCTTACATCTGCATCTGTATCAATAAATACTTTAATATCCATTAAATCCATTAATTGTTCGTCATGTAAAATTAGTATTCCTTCTAAAATAATAACATCTTTAGGATCGATCTTTGTAACTTTTGATGATCTCGTATGTTGTTTATAATCATAAGAAGGTTTTAATATTGTTTCATAATTCATTAGCTGTTTTAGTTGTTTAATTAACAATTCGTTGTCAAAGGCATCTGGGTGATCATAATTTGTAAGCAAACGTTCTGAAAATGTTTTCTCACTTTGATCTTTGTAATAACTATCTTGTTCAATTACTAATATGGAATCTTTTGAAAAACGTTTGCACACTTCATATGTAACAGATGTTTTTCCACTTCCACTTCCTCCAGCGATACCTATGACGATAGGCTTATTTTGCATCGTTAAAAACCCTCGTTTCTTCAAGTGTTAGTCTCTATATTCTTGTTTTAATCGTTCATGTTCTTCATTTGTTTCAGAATAATGAATATTTCCATCATGATCATGTAAAAAGTACATATAATCAGTTTTCTCTGGATTTATCGTTGCTTCTAAAGAACTAACGCCAAAATTAGCAATCGGACCTACTGGTAGTGTATTAATAATATATGTGTTATATGGCGAGTCGACTTCTAAATCTTCGTATAATACTCGTTCCTTATGTTCCCCTAATGCATAAAGTACTGTTGGATCTGTTTGTAAAGGCATACCGATATCTAATCGATTATAAAATACACCTGCAATTATTTTTCTTTCTTCATTATTTCTTGATTCTTTTTCAAGTAATGAGGCAAAAGTAAATATTTCATGGACAGAATATTCATTATCTAAAATATCGTTTTGATAATTACTTACGACTTCTACTGTTTTATCTAACATCGCTTCTACAACAGTTTCTACAGAAGGATTTTCTTCATAAAATTCATATGTAGCTGGGAATAAATACCCTTCTAAAGGTGTATGAATATTAGAATCTAATATATCTTCTGTTAAAACAATACTATATTCATCAATTAATTCATTTATATATTCCTTATCATTGACAACATCTAAAAAGTCTTCTTTGTCAATTTCCAAATTATTTTCATATAATTCGGCAATTTCCTCAATGGATTTGCCTTCTGGAATAGTGACGATATGTACTGGCTCTAAAACAACTTTTCCACTTTTTAATGTTTCAATAATTTCATCAAAATTATCTGCTTTCGTAAATTCATACATACCTGCTTGAAAATCAGATTCATTTTTAAGCTTTGTATATAAGCGAAAGATTCTTGCATCTTTAATAATGCCATTTTGCTCAAGGATCTCACTAATAGAAGAAGATGTTGAACCAAGTGGTATTTCTACTTCAATTGGAGTTTTATCATTAGGATCTACAGGTTGAAGTGAGGAATTAATGTAACTATATGCTGAATAACCTATATAGGCTAGGATAAGTGTAATTAATAAAATAGCTACTAAAACAATTCTTCTAACTACTCTTGCTTCTTCACTTCTTTTTATGACATTTTCACGATAGTTATTCTTTTTATCGTTTGACATTTCTCTCCCTCCTATCGTCTGATATATTATACTAAAATCTTTTCAAATAATCTATTCTTTGACAAAACAAAAGTTGATATCTTTGCTCAGATATCAACTCTTATTTTTGTATTTAGTTTAATTCATCTTCTTCGGCGACTGTATGGAGCATTTCTTCTACGAGTTCCCACTCTTCATCAGACTCTATTTCATATAATGTTAAATCATCATCTTTACTACCCTCTTCATACCGAAATGCATAAACCTCCACTTCATCTTCATCTTTTTGTTCAAAAGGAACTAAAGCGATATATGAATGGTTTGTTTCATCTACAGTAAAAGTAAAGAGTGTTTCAAATAAATGTTCTTCTCCATTTTCATCTGGGATGATGATTTTCTCACCCACGTCAAATCCCATCGGTTAGCCCTCCTTTGGTAAAGAATCCAAATACGTTTGTAAAATCATAACTGCTGCAACTTTATCAATCACTTTTCGCCGTTTTTGTCTACTTACATCAGCTTCTAACAACGTCTGTTCTGCAGCAACAGTAGATAATCGTTCATCCCATAGGATCGTAGGAATATTATGGGTAGATTCGATATGTTTTGCAAAGATTTGTGATGCTTCGCCGCGTTCTCCAATTGAACCATCCATATTTTTTGGAAGTCCGATCACTATCTTTTTAATGGAGTGTTCTTCAATAATGTCTCCTAATTGATCATCGGCTGAATGAATATTTTCTTCATTCCATCTAATCGTTGTTAATCCTTGGGCTGTCCATCCAAAAGGATCGCTAACGGCTACTCCGATTGTTTTTGAACCTACATCTAAACCTAAAGTTTTCATTTATTCACCTTTATGTTGTTGTAAATAATAAGTGACTACCTCTTCTATAACTTCATCCCGTTCGACTTTACGGATTAGATTTCGAGCATCTTTATACCGTGGAATGTAAGCCGGATCTCCAGATAATAAATAACCTACGATTTGATTTATTGGATTGTACCCTTTCTCACGAAGAGCACCATGCACCGTAAATAAAATTTCTTTTATATCTTGATCAAACGGTTCTTCTGAAAAGTTAAATTTCATTGTTTTATCTGTAGAACTCATTGTTCCACCCCACTTTATATAATTTCTTATACTGTCTATTCTATCACGTTTCATCTTTAATTAATATTGAAATTTATTAATTTATCGTAAAATTATTCTTTTAGATAGTTTTTAACGAAATTTAATGCTTCAGTAATTTTTTCTGGATTGTTTCCACCGGCTTGAGCCATATTCGGTCGACCACCACCGCCGCCACCACATATTTCAGCAGCTTGTTTAATTAATTTACCAGCATGGTACCCCTCTTCAACGAGATCATCAGAAACACCTGCCACGAGCTGTACTTTATTATTATTCTCCGCTGCGAGTAATATAATACCCGATGGGACAACTTCTCTCATCTCATCTAACATTGAACGCAGTTGATTCATGTTACTTACATTTACACGTTCCGCTAATACTTGAATACCATTAATTTCTTCTGTTCGATTAACCAATGATTTTGCTTCAATATTTGAAAGTTGATCTGATAATGATTCGTTTTCTTTTTCTAATTGTTTGATTTGTTGTTGTAAGTCAGTTATCCTGTTTTTCACCTGATCAACGCTTGAATTTAAATCTTTAGATATATCTTCTAACATTTGCACTTTTTCATTCATAAATTCATAAGCATACTTTCCTGTAACGGCCTCGATTCTTCGTGTTCCAGCACCGATACCTGTTTCAGATAAAATTTTAAAAATTCCAATTTCAGAAGTATTTTCAACGTGGCATCCTCCGCATAATTCAATACTGTAATCATCAATCATAACGACCCGGACGATGTCATCATATTTTTCACCAAATAGTGCCATCGCACCGATCGCCTCTGCTTGTTCCTTTTCCATATGTTCAATCTTTAAAGAAATCGACTCCCAAATTTTTTCATTCACTTTTTGTTCGATTTGTTCTAATTCTTCATTAGTTACTGCATGGAAGTGTGAGAAATCAAACCGTAGTCGTTCTTCTGCGACGAAAGAACCCGCTTGATTCACATGAGCACCTAAAACATCTTTTAGAGCTTGATGTAATAAGTGAGTGGCTGTGTGATTTTTAATAATATCTATTCTATTTTCTTCATTGATTTTCGCCTGTACGGTTTCGCCTACTTTAATATTTCCTCTTGTAATCGTACCATAATGCAAATGTTGTCCATGAGGTGCACTGTTTACATCTGAAATCATAACTTCTGCATCTGCTGTCGATAAAGTACCTGTATCTGCAATTTGACCACCACTTTCAGCATAAAAGGGTGTCGCTTCTAAAATAATAATAACTTCATCTTCGGTAGATGCAAAATCTACAAATTGACTATCTTTAATAATCCGTACAATTTTTGTTTCTGTTTCAAAAGAATGATAACCAACAAATTCACTTTGTTCTTCATATTCATTTAATAATGTTGTTTGAACACCCATTGAATGGACTTCTGCTCGGGCTTTTCGAGCTCTTGTTCGCTGTTTTTCCATCTCTTTTTCGAAACCTTCTTGGTCGATCGTAAACCCATATTCGGCTACATATTCTTCTGTTAATTCTTTTGGAAATCCATACGTATCATAAAGTTTAAATACTTGTTCGCCTGGAAATACAGTACTCTTTTTTTCTTTTTCTTTTTCTATAATTTGTTTTAACATAGCTAGTCCATCATTCAATGTTTCATGGAAACGCTCTTCTTCATTTTTAATGACTGTAGCTATATGCTCCTTATTTTCTGTAACCTCAGGATAATAATCTTTCATGATGTTTCCAACTGTATCTACTAGTTCATACATAAAGGGCTCATCGATTTCTAGAACCTTTGCAAACCGAATCGCTCTACGGATTAATCTTCTTAAAACATATCCTCTACCTTCATTGGACGGTAAGGCCTTATCACCGATAGCAAAAGCAACTGTCCTTATGTGATCTGCGATTACTTTAAATGCTGTATCTGTCTCAGCATTATCCCCATAGCGAACATTAGTATGCTTTTCAATATGTTTTATAATCGGCATGAATAAATCCGTTTCAAAATTTGTTGGTGTATCTTGAATAATTGAAACGAGCCTTTCTAAGCCTAAGCCTGTATCAATATTTTTGTTTGGTAGTGGTGTGTATGTACCGTCTGGATTATGGTTAAATTGTGAAAACACTAAATTCCACACTTCTAAATATCTTTCATTTTCTCCACCTGGATAAAGTTCAGGATCCTTTGGGTCATCTCCATATTCCGGTCCACGATCATAGAAGATTTCTGTGTTTGGTCCACTTGGCCCCTCACCAATATCCCAAAAGTTTTCTTCTAAACGAATGATGCGCTCCTCTGGAATTTGAATGTCTTTTAACCAAATATCATAGGCTTCATCGTCTTCCGGATGAACTGTAACAGATAACCGCTCCTTGTCAAAGTTTAGCCATTTTTCGCTTGTTAAAAATTCCCAGGCATATTCAATAGCTTCTTTTTTAAAGTAATCCCCTATCGAAAAATTACCTAACATTTCAAAAAAAGTATGATGTCTTGCGGTATAACCAACATTTTCAATATCATTTGTTCGAATAGCTTTTTGAGCATTTGTAATTTTGGGATTTTTAGGAACAATTGTACCATCAAAATACTTTTTTAACGTAGCTACTCCACTGTTTATCCAAAGTAATGAAGGATCATCAATTGGAACGAGCGGAGCACTAGGTTCTACATCATGGTCCTTCTCTTTAAAAAATTGCAAAAACATATTCCGTATTTCAGTAGATGAAAGGTGTTTCATCAATATCCCTCCAAAATATTTATTTCATTATGTCCAAATAAAAAATCTCCTCTCTGCAATATGCAGGGACGAGATTATTCGCGGTACCACCCTAATTATGGCATAGCCATCACTTTATCCATTGTAACGGTTTGAAACCGGCGAATTTTTTTCGCACTCCAGTTTAGCTTCTATGGCTCTCATTTAGAACTTTTTCCAGCCTAAGAAAGTTCCTCTCTGAAAATGGAGTTCCATATACTCATAACTTTCAACGTATTGTTTTATTAAAATTAAGTATAAGTAAAGATTATTCATATGTCAATGGATTTTCTTTATCATACTTAATTACATGATAAATTCTCCGACATATCGTAACAAAAGGAACAACGACAACCATTCCAATGACTCCTGCCACTTGTCCACCAATTAATAAAGCAAGAATAATTCCAATCGGATGAATATTGACACTTTTTCCAACGATAAACGGGGATAGTAAATTGTTTTCCAATAATTGAACGATAATTGCTGCAATAATTACAAATAAAATGAGCTCACTTGACTGAGTGGCAGCAATAGCAACAGCAGGCACTGTTCCTAATAATGGACCAAAATAAGGAATAATATTCATTAGTCCCATAATAACAGCAAGAAAGACAGCATAATTAAGATTTATAATTTCAAAAGCTATCCAACTTGATAAGCCAACAAATAAACAAACAATAAATTGCCCTCGAATATAATTACCGAGGCTGTCGTCCGTTGCTCGAGCAATTAAATAAAATCTTTTGTGATATTTTTTAGGCACTACTTTTTTTACAAATCCTTTTATTTGCTCAAAATCTTTCAACATATAAAAAACTAAAACCGGGGTAACGGCGATGACAACTATTATATCGAAAATATTCGTTAACCTTTCAATGACAATTTGTAAAAAGTGCTCAATTTTTGCTTCAATCTTTTGAAACAAAGTATTTACATGTTCATGAATAGGTTCTGGCATTACATCGGTTGAATTATATATTTTAGTCATAAAATCATCGTATTGTTGGAATAATTCTGGCAAATGTTCATTTAATTCTTGCATTTGAATGATTAATTTTGGTAAGGAATGAATGATAAATAAACCAATTGTACCAATGATAAACAAATAAATAATAATAATCGCTAAGCTTGTTTGTACACGCAACGATTTGATTGCTTCTTTAACTGGATAAAGTAAATAAGCAATTAAGCCCGAGATCATAAATGGTAAAATGATTTTACCCATACTTCGAATGAGCTTTTGATAATAGGGAAATAATTTAACAAGGATGAATAATGTTAAAAAAGACATTAAAATAATGATGAGCCAAACAAACACTTCTACCATATACTTTCGTAACATAACAAAGAGCTCCTTTAGTTCTTTCGCTATGTTACTATTGTTTCCTAAAAGATAAGAATCAATCTTTAATTATTCTAAAAAATCATATGGGGAGATTTCAGCATCATTTTCTAAAGGCTTTGCAATTCTTGATAACTTGTGTAGCAATGCTGAATTTCTATTGTTAGTATCGACTGTTTGAATGCCACGTTCTAAAGCTGTTTTTTCTCCACAAATTATTAATGTAGATGCAGCTCGTGTGATACCTGTATAAATTAAATTTTTTCGAAGCATATGGCTATATCGGGAAACAATAGGTAAAACGACGATTGGAAATTCACTTCCCTGTGCCTTATGAATCGATATGCAATAGGCATGCATAAAATTTTTAAAATCACTTCGATAATAGACGACTTCTTTTTCGTCAAATTTTATGACAATTTGTTCCTTTTTTTCAGTTGTTTCATTTTTTTCAAAGATCGCAACAATTTCACCAATGTCCCCATTAGACACACCGTCTTCTGGCTGATTAACTAATTGAATAACCTTATCATTGATCCGATACGTAACATCAAAAATTTTCTTTTCCCTTTTTCCATGTTGTCTTGGATTGACGATTTGTTGTAAATTTTCATTTATTTTATTAATCCCAGCTTCTGATCGATACATCGGAGCTAGTACTTGAATATCTAGTAAATTAATGCCTTTCTTTTTTGCGTGGTGAAAGATTTGTTCAATGACATCGATGACTTGATGTTGTAAGCAAGGAATAAAACTAAAATCCGCATCATTGACAAGCACATCTTTAGTGAACTGATCATTTTTTATGTCATGGGCTAGTTCTATAATTTTTGATCCCTTCTGTTGACGGAAAACATTTTCTAAACGTACGACGGGAATTCGCTCACTTTGAATCATATCTGTAAGAACCTGACCAGGACCGACACTAGGAAGTTGATCATGATCTCCAACGAATAAAATTTGCATATCATTAGGGATCGCTTTTAATAAGTGGTTCGCTAACCATATATCAACCATGGAGAATTCATCAATAATTAAAAATTGACCTTCTAATTGTTCATACTCATTTTTTTCGAATAAGTCTTCCCCATTCCAGCCTAGTAATCTATGAATCGTCGTAGCTGGAAGACCTGTTGATTGTTCGAGACGCTTAGCAGCCCGACCAGTTGGAGCAGCTAAAATAAATGGATAATCTTGCTTATCTTTGTATTGTTCATAGTAATAAGGCAATTCATGAAATTTAGCATAAGCTTTTAATATACCTTTGATGATTGTTGTTTTCCCAGTACCTGGACCACCCGTTAAAATCATCATTTTTTCATGGAGAGCTTTTTGAATGGCTTCAAACTGATCAGTGTCGTAATTAATTTCTTCTTCCTCTTCAATATCACCAATAATTTTCATCAAATCTGTCTTTGGTATATCTGTTTCCACTTCTTGAGACAACATTCGTTCTAAATGTAAAATGACACCTTGTTCGGCATAGTATAATGAAGGTAAGTATACATGATCCTCTTCAATAACAACATAATCTTCTTCGGCTAGTTGTTTTAACCGCTCTTTAATCATATTTTCTGTTAATTCCTGTGTGTCTAACAACTGATAAACTGAACGGATACATTGTTTCATAGGTATATACACGTGTCCATCTTTCGTACTCTGTTGTAAAACGTAAATACAACCCGCACCGATTCGATTTTCATGAACAGGTGAAAGACCTTGATGAAAGGCGATTCGATCGGCTGTTTGAAAGCCGAAACCTTCGATTGTAAAAACAAATTGATAAGGATCATTTTGAATGAATTCAAACGCTTCTTCCTTAAATTGTTCAAAAATCTTTTGACTCATTTTTAAGCCTATATTGTACTGGGATAAATTTGTAACAATATTTTCAAAACCTTGATTTTTAATAAGTGTATCAACTAAACTTGTCTTAGCTTTAACATTTAAATGTGGTATTTCATCTAGTAGATTTGGTTGTTCAATAATTTTTTGAATGGCTTTTGTACCTAACTTATCAACAATTCTTTCGGCAGTTTTCTTTCCTACACCATAAAATAAATCACTTGATAAATAATTTATTAGTCCTGTTCGATCATCAGGAATATAAAGTTCATAGGCGTGAACGTCATATTGCATCCCATATTGTGGATGATGAACAATTTCGCCATAAAAAACATAAGAAGTATTCATATTTAAGTTTGTGAAGTGTCCTTTTGCTACGATTTCCTCTTCCGGGAACTCTTCATTCGTATCGATTACCTTAAAATTAGCAATGGTAAAATGCTCCTGTTCGTTTTGAAAAATAACGAAGAGGAGCTCTCCAATGAAATAACTATCTTCTTGTGTTTGCATCTCTTTTCCCATATGCATACCTCTTTAAAATTAAGATTCTTCTAATATGTTATCTACATTTTGCAGGCCAGCTCTAGCTAAATTATGATCCGGATCTATTGATAATGTTTTTTTAAAATATGAAAGACTCGTCTGTAATTCACCACGATTAAAATGAACGACACCTAAATTAAACAATGCATCTGTATGAGTTTCGTCTAGCTCAATAATTTTCCTGAAAATCTTTTCAGCTTCCTCTATATAATTTGCCTTTGCTAAGGTGAGCCCATATTGAAAATGTTTTTCGATATCTTCTGGTGATAACTCAACTGCGCGTAATAAATATGGTATGGCTAAAACTAATCTGCCTTGTTTATTTAACGTTAAACCTAACATATAGTAAACATCACTATCTTCTAGGCCCATCTGAATTGCTTTTTCATATTGTTTTTGTGCTTTAGTATACTTTTCCTGTTCATAAAAGTTATTGCCTAGTGCATAATAAGCCGTTGGAGTTTGATCGTCTAATTCAATCGCCTTTTGTAGTAATTTTTCAGCGTCATCATATTTATTTGTTCGTATAAAAATTTGACCTAAATTAATATATCCAATCGGATCTTCAGGATGTTCTTCAATATATTTAACGAGTAATTTAGTAGCTTTTTCATAATCATTGTCTTGAAGAAATTGGACTGCTTTTTCTAATTTTCCCATAATTAATACGTTCGCCCCTATTTAACCTACATAACTTAAAAATTCATTGTTTTTAATTACTTTATCAATCGTTCCTCCACCTAAACAAACTTCGCCATCATAAAAAACGACCGCTTGTCCCGGTGTAATCGCACGAATCGGTTCAGCAAAATAAACCTTTACTTCATCCTCAGATAAAATTTTCACACGTACCTTATTATCCTTTTGGCGATATCTAAATTTTGCCGTGCAAGTAAATTCTTCTTCTTGTTCGTGAATCCAATTTACATTTGTAGCTATAATTCCGTCAGAATACAAACTATCATGTTCTGCTCCTTGTTCAACGTATAAAATGTTTTCTTCGACATTTTTGCCAACAACAAACCAAGGCTCACCTGGCCCGCCAATACCTAAGCCTTGTCTTTGTCCAATTGTGTAATACATTAAACCATCGTGTGTGCCGACTTTTTCATTTGTTAATGTCCTCATATCCCCAGGCTGAGCAGGCAAATAATCACTTATAAAATCTTTAAAGTCGCGATTTCCAATAAAACAAATACCTGTACTATCTTTTTTATGTGCGGTTGCTAGATTGTGCTTTTTAGCGATTTCTCTAACCTCTGATTTTTCCATATGGCCTAAGGGAAACATCACTTTTTTAAGGACATCTTCTGTTAATTGATTTAAAAAGTAAGATTGATCTTTACTTTGATCTTTTCCACGGAGTAAATAGTGTTTTCCATCTCGTTCTTCAATTTGAGCGTAATGTCCTGTCGCAACATAATCTGCTCCTAATTGTAATGCGTGATCTAAAAATGCTTTAAATTTAATTTCTTTGTTACACATAACATCTGGATTAGGTGTACGACCTGCTTTGTATTCATCTAAAAAGTACGTAAATACAGTATTCCAATATTTTTCTTCAAAATTAACCGCATAATAAGGAATTCCTATTTGATTACATACACGAATCACGTCTTCATAATCTTCCGTCGCAGTACAAACACCAAATTCGTCTGTATCATCCCAATTCTTCATAAATATTCCAATAACATCATAACCTTGTTCTTTTAATAATAATGCCGTAACAGATGAGTCAACACCGCCACTCATCCCAACGACAACACGAATATCTTTATTTTCCATTATCGTTCACCACCTTTATTTCATTATTCTACGCACAATATCTGCGATACGCTTAGCCGCTTCTTCCATCATTTCTTCGGTCTGCCCTTTTCCAAAACTAAAACGAATAGAATTAGTCGTTCGCTCATCCTTTTCACCATACATGGCTACAAGAACATGGGAAGGTTCGATAGATCCGGCCGTACAAGCACTACCACTTGATGCTGCGATGCCTTCTAAATCTAAATTGGTCAACATCATTTCAACTTCTGTTCTAGGAAAACTTATATTAACGATAGAAGGTACAGTATACTCCTCATCACCGTTTATTTCAAAATCTATGCCATTTTCTCGTAAAGAAGTTAAAAATCTTTCTTTTAGACGTGTATATGAATCATATTGTTTATCCTTTTCCTTTTGTAAAAGTGAAATACATTTTTCAAATCCGATAATTTGCGGAACATTTTCTGTACCCGCTCGCACTTTTCGTTCTTGTTCTCCACCATAAAACTGAGGCTGTAAATGAATTCCTTCTTTTACATACAAAAATGCCGAGCCTTTTGGACCATTTATTTTATGTGCAGAAGCACTTAATAAATCAACCTGTAATTGTTCGACATTAATTGGTAAAAGTCCTATCGCTTGTACAGCATCTGTATGGAAAAGTGCTTGATGTTCTTGTAAAATTTCTCCTATTTCTTCAATCGGTTGGATAACACCTGTTTCATTGTTTACATACATAATAGATACTAAAATCGTCTCATCTGTTAGAGCCTTTTCTAAATCCTTCACATGAATACGACCACTTTCATAAACGGGTAAATATGTCACTTCAAAACCATTTTCTTCTAAATATTCGGTAGCATGTAAAACAGCATGATGTTCTTGTTTTGTCGTAATAATATGATTGCCCTTTTCCTTATTCGCTATAGCTGCTCCTATCACAGCTAAATTGTCTGCTTCTGTCCCACTGCTTGTAAAAATAATTTCTCTTTCATCAGCAGCAATATAAGAAGCAATTGTTCTACGCGCTTCATCTAAATACTTTCTTGCCTCTCTACCGTATGCATGAATACTTGAGGGATTACCAAAAATATTTTGATAAGCCTCTTTCATTTTTGTAATCACTTCTTCACGGATAGGAGTAGTAGCTGCATGATCCATATAAATGACTTTCATAACATATAAAACTCCTTCAACTTAAATATAAAACATGTAATTTTCTTGCTTATCTTCTTGATGCATAGCTAATAAGTCTTCTAATGTCGTTGTATCTAAAATATCTTTTACTGCATTACGCAATTTATTCCATAACGCTTTTTGGGCAGGTTCTTCATTACTCATTTCCTCTACAAATAAAATGGGACCTTCTAAAGCTGTAATAATATCACCAACAATAATTTTGTTTGGTTCCTTCGTTAATAAGTATCCTCCACCTGCACCTCTTACACTTTTAATTAAACCATTGTTTCTTAGTGACGTTGCCAACTGCTCTAAATAGTGTAATGATAATTGATGTTTTTCCGCAATTTCTTTTAATGGTACATGTCTTTTACCATAATTTCTTGTCAGTTCAATCATAATTGTTAAACCGTAGCGACCTTTTGTAGTTATTTTCATAAGCCACCTCTTATACTTACGTAGAATTTCTATTTTTCATTGTATATGATTATAACATGAGTACCCTACTTCTTGCATTTTATGAATATGAATAATACGCTTAAATACATAATCATTAAGATAAAGGGAGAATTTTCATGAAAAATGAACCTTTAGCCTATCGAATGCGACCTTCAAATATATCAGAAATTATTGGACAACGGCATTTAGTTGGTGAAGGAAAAATTTTACACCGAATGGTCACTGCGGAAAAAATATCATCAATGATTTTATTTGGGCCACCTGGGACCGGGAAAACTTCTTTAGCGAATGCCGTCGCTAAAAGCTTAGATTTGCAAGTACGCATGCTCAATGCTGTTACAGATCGAAAAAAAGATTTAGAAATCGTCGTCGAAGAAGCAAAAATGTCGGGGAATGTAGTCTTAATTTTAGATGAAGTTCATCGCTTAGATAAACCAAGACAAGACTTCCTTCTTCCACATTTAGAAAGTAATTTAATTACGTTAATAGGGTGTACAACGAGCAATCCATATCATGCGATTAACCCTGCATTTCGTAGTCGTTGCCATTTATTCGAATTATATCCATTAAGTATAGAAGAAATAAAAATAGCAATTAATCGAGCCATAACAGACGATGTGAATGGTTACGGTCATTTACAAATAAGTATCGATGAAGAAGCCCTCAAACATTTTGCTTTAAGTGCAAACGGTGATCTTCGTTCAGCTTTAAATGGAATTGAACTTGCCGTTGCATCAACAGCAGAGACTAATGAAGGAATCATCGAAATTACGTTAGACATTGCCGAAGAATGTATGCAAAGGAAAAGCTTTTCTCATGATAAAGGTGGCGATGCCCATTATGACGTACTGTCTGCCTTTCAAAAGTCAATCCGTGGTAGTGATGTTAATGCATCACTTCATTATCTTGGTCGTCTTATTGAAGCTGGAGATTTAGACAGTATTGCTCGTAGATTAATTGTCATCGCCTATGAAGATATCGGCCTCGCAAATCCACAAGCAGGACCAAGGGCAATTGCAGCCGTGGAAGCTGCTGAAAGAATCGGATTTCCGGAAGCTCGTATTCCATTAGCAGTTTCTGTCGTAGAATTAGCTTTATCTCCGAAATCAAACTCAGCATACAAGGCACTAGATTCCGCCCTTTCCGATATTCGCCAAGGAAAAAGTGGTGACATACCAGCACACATTAAAGATTCCCATTATGCTGGTGCTAAGTCAATCGGTCGAGGCGTTAATTATAAGTATCCCTTTGATTATCCTGGAGCATGGGTCAACCAACAATATTTACCAGACACGTTAAAGAATAGTAAATATTTCCGCCCTCTTTCGACAGGTAAATTTGAGCAAGCTTTAAAACAAGTATATGATCAAATCAATAAAAAGAAAAAGTAACGTATAATCCCTTATAAAACGAGCATAATAGTCATATAGAAATCGAACTTTACTATTTAAGTTACAAGATATGTAGATTACATCCAGTTCGAAATTTATAAGGGAGTTGATGGAATTATGGCAAAAGTACGTCAAGATGCTTGGTCACATGAAGATGATTTACTTTTAGCTGAAACAGTTTTACGTCACGTTAGAGAAGGTAGCACTCAGTTAAAAGCCTTTGAAGAAGTTGGCGATCAATTGAACCGTACCTCTGCTGCTTGCGGTTTTAGATGGAATGCTGAAGTTAGGGGCGATTATGTCGAGGCTATGGAACTTGCTAAACGCCAACGAAAAGAAAGAAAACGTTCCCTTGCAAAAGCAACAAAAACGAAAACATCCACTGTTAGCAATGTTGAAAACGAATCATTATCTGAACATATAACATTACAACGAGTAATTACATTTTTACAACAGTTAGATGAAGATACACAAGCGAATCAACAAGCAAAACTAGCGATCAAACGACTAGAAAAGGAAAATAAATCTTTAAAAGAAGAAATCGAACAATTACAAAATAAATTAGATGAAACAGAAAAGCAATTTACAACAATAAAAGAAGATTATGAAACCTTTATTCAAATTATGGAAAGAGCAAGAAAGATGACCGTTTTTGATGATAGTAAAATGACAGAATCCCCTAGTTTTACCATGGATAAAAACGGTAATCTTCAAAAAATCATTCAAAATTTAAATTAGAAAAAACCTGTTCATTTGAACAGGTTTTTTTATGTACAATCCCGATAGTGCCGTCCTATACCTTAGTTTTGAACCCGCTCTCGGCAGGTGGGTGCCTTGTTCCATACTTTTTACGTCCCCGTCTTATCCGTAGGCATGTAAGCCATATGGAAACGGCAGGCTCCCTTGTATATAGGTGTTCGGTCAAAACGATATTTCTAGAACGAACACATCAGGATTGTTTCTTTATCTATCTAGATAGTATCATACAACAAAACTAATTTCAATTTATACATTCTTCATATTTTGGAAAAATATACTATGTCTGTTTGTCCTCCACACCGTTTTTTTGTTCTAATTGTAATGATAACTCTTCAAGCTGTTCTTCATCTACTTTACTTGGAGCATCTGTTAATAAATCCGTAGCAGAAGCTGTTTTTGGAAATAAAATTGTGTCCCTGATATTACTTTGTTCTGCTAAAATCATTACCATGCGATCTAAACCAAAAGCAATTCCACCATGCGGGGGTGCCCCATATTCAAGGGCTTCTAATAAAAAGCCAAATTGATCTTCAGCTTCTTCTTTTGTAAATCCTAATTTATCTAAGATTTTTTCTTGTAATTCACGCTTATATATTCTTAAGGATCCTCCACCAAGTTCAAAACCATTTAAGACTAAGTCATAGGCATGAGCTTTTACTTTATTGGGCTCTTCGTTGATAAGAGAAATATGCTCTTCGAAAGGGCGAGTAAACGGATGGTGCATGGATACATATCTTCCTAATTCATCATCGTATTCAAATAATGGCCAGTCAGTGATCCAAAGGAAATTAAATTTCTTTTCATTAATAAGTTGTAATTCTTTTCCTAATTTTAAGCGTAATGCTCCCAAGCTACTATAGACAACTTCTTGTTTGTCTGCAACGAAAAGTAATAAATCTCCATCCTCTACTTGAGCTTTTTTACGGATCCCTTGCTGCTCTTCTTCATTAATAAATTTAGCAATTGGCCCTGTAAATTCATCTGCGTCAACTTTAACCCATGCTAATCCTTTCGCTCCATACACTTCTACGAATTTTGTTAAATCATCAATATTTCGTCTTGAATACTTATCTGCTGCACCTTTTACATTCAGTAATGCCACACTACCACCAGAAGCAATTGTTCCACTAAAGACTTTAAACTCGCTACTTTCAACAACTTCATTAATGTGGATTAACTCCATGCCAAATCTTGTATCTGGCTTATCTGAACCATATCGGTGCATCGCTTCTTCATAAGTCATTCGTTTAAAGGGTCGCTCCACATCAATATCTTTTATCTCCTTCATGATGGAAGCCATTAATCCTTCTGTTAATTCCATAATTTCTTCTGTTGTCATAAAAGAAGTTTCTATATCCAGTTGTGTAAATTCCGGTTGCCTATCTGCACGTAAATCCTCATCTCTAAAACAACGGGCAATTTGATAATACTTCTCAAAGCCTGACATCATAATCATTTGCTTAAATAGTTGTGGGGACTGTGGAAGCGCATAAAAGCTACCTGTATGTACTCTACTTGGGACTAAATAATCCCTAGCACCTTCAGGAGTACTTTTCGTTAAAATTGGTGTCTCCATTTCTAAAAAATCATTTTCATTTAAATAATTACGTATCGCTTGGGTAATTTGATGACGAATGTAAAAAGTCTTTTGAAAGGAACGACGTCTTAAATCAATATATCGGTATTTAAGCCGTAAATCTTCAGATACATCAGTTTCTTCTTCAATCACAAAAGGTGGTGTTTTTGCCCTATTAATAATAGTTATTTCCGAAGCTAAGACTTCAATTTTTCCAGTATCCATTGCTTGATTAATATTTTCAGGCGAACGTTTAATAACGTTACCCGTAACTTCAATCACATATTCATTTCTAACAGTATCAGCAATGTTTAACGCTTCTTTAGAGTGATCTGGATTAAAAATGACTTGGATGACACCAGATCGATCACGTAAATCTATAAAAATTAAACCACCTAAGTCTCGTCTTCTTTGTACCCATCCTTTTAATAATACTGTTTCATTGACATTCGATTCATCAATTTGTGTAGCTAAAGCACGTTGATGCATTTTTATTCCTCCTTACAATAGGTTAATAAATAGTTTTTGAGTTCTAAAAAGGAAACTTCTTCTTGTTCACCTGTTTGCATATTTCTTACATTAACGATTTCCTTTTCTAATTCATTATCCCCGATAATTACTGTAAAATGAGCTTGCAAGCGATTAGCTGCTCTTAATTGTGCTCTCATTTGTCTTTTTAAATAGTCTTTTTCAACTTTTAAACCTGCTCGGCGTAGCTGGTAAACGAGACGAACCGCTTCATTATTTGCATTTTCTCCTATCGTTACAACGTAGCAATCTATTCCTTCATCAGCGGGTAATTGAATATCAACGGCATCTAAAGCCATAAGTAATCGCTCAATTCCCATACCAAAACCGACTCCTGGTACATCTGGTCCACCTAATTCAGAGGTTAAACCATCGTAACGCCCACCACCAAGTAAAGTAGTTGCAGCCCCATAACCTTCTTTATCCAACATAATTTCAAAAGCAGTATGATTATAATAATCAAGCCCTCTAACTAGGTTAGCATCAACTACATATTCCACCCCAATACGATCTAAATGGGCTTTTACATCTTGAAAGTATTGTTTAGATGAATCATTTAAATAATCTAAAATAGAAGGAGCCTTTTTCATTGCTTCATGATCTGCATCCACTTTACAATCTAAAATTCTCATTGGATTTTGCTTAAGTCTCATTTGACAATCACCGCACAACTCATCTTGATAAGTTGTAAAATGTTTTACTAAAGCTTCCCTATGTTTTTCCCTACTTTCTCGATCACCTAAACTATTGATGACTAATTTTATCTCATCTGTTAAGCCAAGTTCTTCGTAAGCAAACATCGCTAAAGAAATAACTTCCGCATCAACTGCTGGATCTTCACTACCTAAAACTTCTACACCAAATTGGTGTAACTGGCGCATTCTTCCTTGTTCCGGTCGTTCATAACGAAACATTTCTTGAAAATAGTATAGTTTTACTGGCTGGTTTGCATCCCCGTACATTTTATTTTGAACGAAGGCTCGAACGACTCCTGCTGTTCCTTCTGGACGAAGGGTTAAACTTCTCCCTCCTCGATCATAAAATGTATACATTTCTTTTTGGACGATATCTGTTGAATCGCCAACACCCCGTTGATAAATTTCCGTATGCTCAAACATCGGTGTCCGTATTTCCTCATAGTTAAATTTGTCACTAATATTACGTAACTTATTTTCAATATATTGCCATTTCTTTGCTTCAGACGAATAAATGTCGACCGTCCCTCTAGGTGTGTTAAAATTCATCAGCAGAACCTCCTTATTAAATTTAAAAATAAAAAAACTCTCATCCCAAATAAGGGACGAGAGATACTCGCGTTGCCACCCTAGTTAACATAAAACAAATCATGTTCACCTTAAAACAGTATAACGTCTGTCAAACGTCTTTATTTACTATCTTACATTCAATAAAGAGTCTCCCGAACGTCTTTCACTAATTCATCATGTAAAATGTTTTCAGCCAGGACATTTTATCTCTGTACAGATGAGTGTTAGCTACTTTTTCGATCATCAACTTTCATATAGAGCTTTTAGTAATAACAATCATAATGATTTAGCGCCATAAAGTCAAGTATGACATATATGATGGAATCAATGTCGTTTTTTATAACTTTTTGTTATAATTGTATAAAATTAAAAAGATAAGTTTCTAGGAGGAACGAAGTGAAAATACATAAAACAGTTATTTTGCTCATAACTACATTAATCTTTATAACATCTAGTCTTGCCATTGCTCAATCAAAAGATGTCGAAATTTTGGTAGACAATGTTAATGTCCGTGAAGGTCCTAGTACAGAATTTCATGTAATTAAAAAAGTTCACTCGAATGAACAATATCCTTTCATCGAATCTGATAATGACTGGCTAAAAATTGATCTAGGTAAACAATCTGGCTGGGTTTTAAAAGAATATGTCGATGTTTTATCTAAAGAAGAGAGCAAAAAGGAAATCTCAGAAACGGAGCAATATATTACTGTCCATACTGACCAAACACATATTCGAAAAGGTCCTTCAACAAATTATGACATATTAACATTTGTTAATAAAGGTGAACAATTACCCGTTTTAACGACTGAAGAGGACTGGTTTAAAATAGAGATTAATGATGATACAGGTTATATTCATCAAAGTTTTATTGAACAAAATAACGAGGAACATGTTTTACGTAATAAGACGATTATAATTGATCCTGGTCATGGTGGTTATGATGTTGGTGCAATTAGTGTTAGTGAGCGGTATGAAAAGGATTTTGCTTTAATAACAGCTAAAAAATTAAAAGATATCTTAACAGAACTTGGGGTAAACGTTATTATGACGAGAGAACACGATGAGTACATTCGATTAGGTAGCCGTGTGAGTATGTCTAATTTAATTAATCCAGATTTATTTATTAGTATTCATTATAACAGTTTTCCCGATTTCCCTTCCGCAAAAGGAATTAGCACTTTTTATTATGATGAAAATGACAAAAAATTAGCAAAGTCTGTTCAAAGGCAAACAATTTTAGCAACGAATGCCAATGATCGCGATGTGTCATATGAAAATTTACAAGTTTTACGGCACAATCATAATCGAGCTATTTTAATGGAATTAGGGTTTTTATCAAATGTAGAAGAGGAAAAATTGTTACAATCAAATGAGTATCAAGAGAAGTTAGTCAAAGGTATCATTGCTGGACTTGTTGATTATTTTAGAAAGGAATAAAAATGAGATAGAGCCTTATACGAGGCATCTATCTCATTTATCTTTACTATCAATAATAATAGTAGTCGGGCCATGATTGACTAAAGAAACATTCATCATTTGACCAAATTCCCCAGTTTCTACATGAACCCCTTCTTCTTCAATTCGTTTATTAAATCTTTCATACAAATCAAGGGCTTGATCTGGCTTGGCAGCATCGACAAAACTTGGTCTTCTCCCTCGACTTGTGTCCGCATATAAAGTAAATTGTGAAATAGATAAAATATTTCCCTTAACATCTTTTAAAGATAAGTTCATTTTTCCTTCTTCATCTTCAAAGATTCGTAAATTAACAATTTTATTTACTAAATAATCAATATCTTCTTCTGTGTCATCATGAGTGACACCTAAAAGAACAACAAGCCCATGATCAATTGAACCAATTACTTCTTCATCTACAGTGACATGCGCTTTGTTTGATCGTTGAATGACTACTCTCACTGTTAAATCTCTCCTTTATGTTTAGCTCAATACTCTTTTTACTGTATATATGTCTTCTACTTGTTTAACACGATGAACTACTTTTTGTAAATGGTTTTTATTATGAATTAAAATATTTAATTGGATATTGGCAATATTGTTTTCATCTGCACTGCCATTCACTTTCGTAATATTTGTACCCATTTCGTTTACAGCCTGTAAAACATCATTAAGTAATCCGTTACGATCAAAACCAGTAATTTCAAGTTTAACATAATACTGTTTTACAGCATTTCGTTGATCTTGCCAATAAACCTTTAGTAATCGTTCTTGTCTATCTTCTGATTGTATATTCGGACACTGTTTTTGATGAACAGAAACACCACGGCCTCTTGTGATAAATCCGATAATTTCATCCCCCGGTACAGGATTACAACATTTTGCTAAACGAACGAGTAAATTATCAATACCTGCTACTTCAACACCTGTAGCACTTTGCTGTGATGGACGTCTTTGGCTAATCGTTTCTGATTTTAATTGATCTAAAGTTGCAGATAATTCATCTTCTTCTTCTTGATCTCTTAAAGGATCAGTTAGTCTAGTTGCAATTAAAGAAGCAGTAATTCCTTGATACCCAACCGCTGCATACATATCATCTTCACTTGTAAAATTAAACTTTTTGAACACTCTTTCCAAGTTTTCCTCTATTAAAACATCTTTTGTTTTATAACCTAATGCTATAATTTCTCGTTCTACAGCTTCTCTTCCTTTAATAATATTTTCTTCTCTTCTTTGCTTTTTAAAGAACTGTTTTATTTTATTTTTCGCTTTTGAAGAACGAGTGATTTTAAGCCAATCCTGTGATGGACCGTAGGATTGTTTAGAAGTTACAACTTCAACAATATCCCCGGTTTGAAGTTTATAATCAAGCGGTTTAATTTTCCCGTTTACCTTTGCTCCGACCGTTTGATTGCCAATTTCTGTATGAATGCGATAAGCAAAGTCAATTGGAACAGAACCTGCCGGAAGTTCAATAACATCTCCCCTTGGGGTAAATACATAAACCATATCTGAGAATAAGTCTGTTTTTAATGATTCCATAAATTCCTCTGCATCATGAGCTTCTTGCTGCCATTCTAAAATTTCCCTAAACCAAGTTAGTTTTTCCTCAAAGGATTGATTGCTTGCCGACTTACCTTCTTTATACGCCCAATGAGCAGCAATTCCGTACTCAGCGATTTCATGCATTTTATTTGTACGTATCTGAACCTCTAATGGATCTCCCCCTGGACCCATCACTGTTGTGTGTAAAGATTGATATAGATTTGGTTTTGGCATCGCAATATAATCTTTAAACCTGCCGGGCATCGGTTTCCAACATGTATGGATAATTCCAAGAACAGCATAACAATCTTTTATACTATCAACGAGAACTCGAACAGCTAACAAATCGTAAATTTCATCAAAGCTTTTATCCTGCTCACTCATTTTTTGGTAAATACTATAAATATGCTTAGGTCGGCCAGAAATTGTACTTTCTATATTAACTTTATCTAATTCTGTATTTATTTCTTTAATGACATCTTCAATATAAGCTTCACGTTCTGTTCGTTTCTGTCGCATCGTGCGCACGATATGATAATATTCTTTTGGATTTAAATATCGTAAAGATGTGTCTTCTAACTCCCACTTCATCGTGGAAATTCCTAACCGATGAGCTAGTGGGGCAAAAATTTCAAGCGTCTCATTAGAGATTCTTCTTTGTTTATCTGCTGGTAAATATTCTAACGTCCTCATATTATGCAATCGATCGGCTAATTTAATTAAAATCACTCGAATGTCTTTTGCCATAGCGACAAACATTTTCCGATGATTTTCCGCTTGTTGTGCTTCTTTTGATTTATATTTAATCTGCCCTAATTTCGTGACGCCATCTACTAACATAGCCACTTCTTCACCAAATGTTTCCTCGATCTGTTCGATCGTTATGTCAGTATCTTCTACGACATCATGAAGAAAACCACCGGCAATCGTGCTTGGATCTAATTCTAAATCTACTAATATGCTCGCAACTTGAATCGGATGAACAATATAAGGTTCCCCAGATTTGCGAAATTGTTTTGCATGGGCTTCTGCCGCATAATCATAGGCTTCTTGAATAAATAATATATCTTCTTCTAATAAATATGTTTTAGCGTGTTTCATAACTTGTTCAATCGTCTTTATGTCCCGGTTTGGCATAAAATCACCTTGTTTCTTTCGTTTTTTCATTAGTGAAATAATTTTAGCTATTTTAATCAGTATTAAAAATTTATTTGGAAATGTAAAGTAATTAACACTTTTGACATACTTTATATAATAACAGGTCTGACAAAAATATGTCAGACCTGTTATTACTAATGTTCATTAATTACTCAAAGCTCATTAATGTAAGAACATCATAGCCCTCTAACTTATCTATCCCATTTAAATACGATAACTCAATTAAGAAGGCACAGCCCACAACAATTCCACCTAGTTCCTCGACTAATTTAATTGTCGCTTCAATTGTTCCACCTGTAGCTAGTAAATCATCTGTTATTAACACTCTTTGTCCTGGCTTTACTGCATCCTTGTGGATAGCGAGAACATTTTCCCCATACTCAAGACCATAATCGATTTCGATAACTTCTCTTGGTAATTTTCCTTTTTTACGAACAGGTATAAAGCCAATTTCTAAAGCATATGCCACTGGACATCCGATAATAAATCCTCTCGCCTCTGGACCGACAATGACATCGACTTCCTTATCTTTCGCATAATCTACAATTTCATTTACAGCAGATCGAAAGGCCTTTCCATTATCCATTAATGGAGTAATATCTTTAAATTCTATTCCTTCCTTTGGAAAATCTTGTACAATTTTTATGTGTTTTTTATAATCCATTAGTAGTTTCCTCCTCAGTAGTTTCACATATCCATGTATTGAATAACTGTTTTAATTGTTTGTAAGTCGAAAAGTATAGTGCCTTCTCTATTTCGATTTTTTCTTTTCTTTCCTTGAAAACGGTAGATTCATGTAATGGCCGTTTTTCAGGATTCGGTATATATTTAATCATTCCACTTTCAGACGTAATAAATCCTAAATCATGAAATACATGGAGCATAAATATAATGAAATCTTTCGACCAATTTTTATGTTTCATAATCTTTGGTATTTTTGATTTAAAGTCAAAACTTTTTTCAGTATATACATACGTATATAGCCATTTAAATTGGTCCCTTGTAGGAAATGCTTGTAAATATAAACTATTTCCTAGTTGAAAGCATGCGTGTATTTGCTCAGGTTTAAACCTTTTTATGATGTTTTGTAACCGTATTAGTTTTTCAGGTAAATCAAAAATAAACAACTGTTTTATTGAGTGTTCTAAAGACAAAGCTTCATCATATGTTAACACATTATCTATATTTGAAAATTGTTCGGTATCCTTTGCTATGATAATATAAGAATCCTCACCATTAATAAGACTGTTTAAAGAATCAATTGCTTTTCCTCGGTGATCAAACAATTGCCATTCGTAGATTGCGATATCCTCCATAATCATTTGTACAGTTTTAAAGCCATTCCATTCATTAATCCCTAACTCACCTACAATAGATATAGGTGTATTTGGAGCAATTTGTTTGTAAAGATGGCCAAAATTAAAACCGATTGCATCAAAGCGTTCACCATTTGTAACGTATTGAAGTTTTAGATGATTCTTATTTCGACCAATTTGATTTATTTCTTGGGGTGTATCTTTTATATGAAAAATTGGTTTTGGATTTTCCATACCGAAGGGTGCTAGCTTTTCTACTTGTTCAACGAAAGACTCTGTTAAATGTGCTAATGAAATTGAATGACTAATCTCTATCGTTTCTTCTAAATCTATTTTATTTAAGGCTGCTAGACGAGCATTTAAAAACTGAATAACATCCTCTTGATGTTTAACTTGCAATGTCATCCCTGCTGCTTGGGAATGTCCACCGAAACTAGTAAATAAATGTCTAATCTCCATACAATGAGAAAACAAATCAAAGGATGGTATACTTCTTGCTGAGCCCTTTAACTCACCTGTTGTTTCATTTACTGTAAAGATAAAAGTTGGACGGTAATATTTTTTAGCTAATCTTGAAGCTACAATTCCTAAAACACCTTCATGCCAGTTTTCATTGGCTAAAAAAATAACTTCTCTATCTTGTAAGTCTACTACCATATTTTCAGCTTCTTCTACAATTTCTTGTACGAGCTGCTGTCTCTTATTATTTAACTGCTCAATTTGTTTGACGATTTGTTTTGCTTCTATTTCATCTTCACTCAATAACAATTGTACAGCTAACTCAGCATCTGATATTCTACCGACCGCATTTATACGTGGGCCGATACGAAAACCAACATCTTCTTCAGATACAACCCCCGATATGTTACATTGTTTTTTCAAAGTTTTTAATCCTATATTTTCTGTTTCTTCTAATTGTTTTAATCCATAATAAGAAAGTATCCGATTTTCACCAACTAGTGGTACCAAATCAGCAATTGTACCTATGGCAACTAAATCTAAGTATTGTTTTGGAAAGTATCCTAATAAATGTTCTGCAAATTTAAAAGCGATACCAACACCGGCTAACTGTTTAAACGAATAGTTCGGGGATAATTCTGGATGTATGACAGCTAAAGCATCTGGATGTTTTTCTTGAATATCATGATGATCCGTTATAATCATATCAATGTTTAAATCTCGTGCAAGGTTTACTTCATCAAAAGATGTAATTCCCGTGTCAACTGTTATTATTAAACTGACACCCTTATCCTTAGCCTTATAAATAGCATCTTCATTTAATCCATACCCTTCTTCAAAACGATTTGGAATGTAAAATGTGCAATGACCTTCTAATTCTTGAATTGTTTTTAAAAGTAAAGTAGTCGATGTAACACCATCCGCATCATAATCTCCATAAATTAATATTTTCTCATCATTCATAATAGCATTTTTTACACGTTTAACTGCTTGATCAATCATTGCTAGGTCTGCAGGTGATTGCAATTGATCAAGCTTTGGCGATAAAAAGTTTTCAATATCTTCTTTTGTATATAATCCACGCTGTTTAAATAATTGTTGTAAAATATCATTAATATCAGTAATCTCATCTTCTTCAGTCGATGAAAATTTCCATGTAGCTCTACTTCGTAACATGACTTCACTCCTGACTATTCTATTATACTAGAGGAAGGTGAAGCCTGCAATGAGTTAACTACTCTTATTTTTATCTTCTTTTTCTAGTAGATCATGTTTAGATAAAATGCTTTCTAGTTGAACTATTTCTTGTTTTAACTCTCTATTTTTTCTTCGAAGTTGAATATATTTAAACATACTGACGGAAGTAGTCACAATGACCCCTAATAAAACCGAAAATAAAATAATTAAAATTAAAGGTGATTTAACCTTCCAAAAGAAATATGTTACTTCAACAGATTCAATATTTAATACGGCAAATACGGCAATGATGATAATAAATATAATTGTTAAAATAACGTATGTTTGTCCTCTCAAATGGATCAGCTCCTTCATTTTTGTATAATAAAAGTAAGCATTCCTTGTTCATGTAAGGAATGCTTACGAATAAACTTTATACTTGTGGTCCTTCTACACGTTTTTTCTTACGGAAGTCTAGAGGTTTTTCTTTAATTCGTTTTCCTCTCCAGACTAACCATAGTTGTGACGCTAAGAATACAGAAGAATAAAGTCCTGCGACTAAGCCTACAACAAGGGCAATGGCAAAGGATGCGATTGCTTGCGCACCTAAAATTAAGAAAGATAAAACAGCAACTAATGTTGTAACTGTCGTGTTTATACTTCGGGTTAAAGATTGTAAAACACTACGATTTACAATTTTTGCTAACTTTTTATACGATCTCACTTGGCCTTCTAATCGTATGTTCTCTCTTATCCGGTCAAATATTACAATCGTATTATTAATCGAATATCCAACGATAGTTAAAATAGCGGCAACAATAGTTACGTCAAACTCTATTCGGGTAAAGCTAAAAATAACGAGCATGAAAAATACATCATGTAACAATGTAAGTATTGCCGTAATTCCGAAGAAAAACTCAAACCGAAATGTTACATATATAATCATACCAATCGCTGCAATTGCTAAAGCGTAAATCGCATCTTTTACTAATTTCTGACCAACAATTGGAGAAACTACACTTACACTAGGTTCATAACCATATTTATCTGAGAAAAACTCATTAATTTCTGCAACTTGTTCTTTTGATAAAACTGTGTCATATCGAGTAATTGCTAATTCATTATCTTCTCCTGATAAAACGACAGACTGGGGTTCTAAATCTAGCGCCTCTAGATCTTCTTGAACTTCTTCTGCTGATAATGTTTCATCTGCTAAAACCTCAATTCTAGAACCACTTGTAAAATCAATACCTGGATTTAATTTAAATATCGTTAACGACAATGCACCGACAATAAGAACGATTGTCGTAAAAGTAAAGATTTTCTTTTGATGGGGAACAATTTGCAATTTCCTTCTAGCAAAAGTTGGTTCTCTAAAGGTCGTATCCGCAATATCTTGGATATCTTCCTCTTTAACGCCAAACCATGAAAATCGTTTCTTTAAAAAGTCGGTGTTAATCCAAAGACCTAAAAGCAGTCTTGTTCCATAAACAGCTGTTAAAAAGCTCACTAAAATACTTACGATAAGCATTGTTGCAAAACCTTTAACACTACTTGTTCCAAAGTAAAACAAGACGACTGCTGCTAACATTGTCGTAATATTAGCATCTAAAATAGTAACTAAAGCATTTTTTCCTCCGGAACTAAATGAAGCTCTAATTGACTTACCTGATTTAATTTCTTCCTTAATTCGTTCAAAGGTGATCACGTTTGCATCAACAGCCATACCGACCCCTAGGATAAGAGCAGCGATTCCTGGTAATGTTAAAACACCTTTCATTAATTGGAAAATAAGTAATATTAAATATATATATATTCCTAAATTAATCGATGCAATTAACCCTGGGAGACGATAAACGAAAATCATATAAACAAAGATAAGTGCTACACCAATCATTCCGGCAAATACAGTTTGATTTAATGCTTTTTCTCCAAATTGTGCTCCAACAGATGTTGAATATAGTTCATCCATATGAACTGGAAGAGATCCTGAGTTAATGATATCTGCTAAATGTTGAGCCGATTCAATCGTAAAGTTTCCTCGTATTTCAACACGATCTGTATTTAACCTTCGATCAACAGATGGTGCAGAAACAAACTTAGGGTCTTCTTTTGTAATTTCTTCTTCAAAGGAATCTCCCTCTTGAAAATCCATCCAAATAACAAGTAAATTATTAGGTGAACCCATTCGACTAATTGTTTCTGTTACTTCCCCAAACTTATTCGCATCTTTTAATTCTAATGTTACAACAGGTTCATTTGTTTCTGGATTAAAATCTTGCTTTGCACTACCTTCACGTACATCTGAACCATCTAAATGCTCCTCATCATGAACATCACGAAAGGAAAGCCTTGCAGAAGTAGCTAACATTTCCCGAGCTTCTGTTTGATCTTCAACTCCAGCTAGTTGAACTCTTATTTGGTTTTCTCCTTCTGTTGAAATGTTCGCTTCACTAATCCCTAACCTGTCTACGCGATCGTATAAGGTTTGTACGGTTGATTCCATCAATCGTTGATTAACCTCTTGACTCTCATCAACCGGTTCGATTTCATATAAAACTTCAAATCCACCTTGTAAATCTAATCCTAAATTTATTTTTTTACTAATACCTGTAACTGTTGTACTAATAACGCCAGCAAACATTAATACAATAATAAAAAAGGCTATAATTTTACCTCTATGCTTCTTCATACTCTAAATGGCCTCCCTTTACAATCACAACTCATGATGATTCTTCCTGCGTCAATGCTTCTATAGATTCAAGTAGATCATCATCTTGATATGCTTTCATCGTTAAATAATTCATAAACACCTGCGTTTTTAATTTAAAAATATCTCTAACAATTGCATGAAGTCTCAATTTTGGATTTCCATTCCATACATTATGTATTAAACAATGCCAAAGTTCATCAGGCGTAACTCGGCTATATCCTAAAGAATGAAACTCTTTTGTCTTACTTTCTAATACTTCTTGAACGTATGGTCTCCATTCCTCCACCGTCTTTTTTGCCATGGTTTTTCCCCCTCATTTATTACTTGTCATGCTTGGACGATGTATTTGCATATATATCATTGTATATGAAATTTAAATTTTTGAGAAGGTAGGTCACACAAATGACAAGACAAACATTTCTTCAAGGTGCATTTATTTTAATGATTGCTGGTATGATTACGAGATTTCTCGGCTTTTTAAATCGTTTAGTCATGGCTAGACTCATGGGTGAAGAAGGTGTTGGGCTTTATATGATGGTGATTCCTTCCCTTTTTTTAATCATGACGTTAACACAAGTAGGGCTTCCAGTAGCCATTTCAAAACGGGTTGCCGAGGCAAACGCAAAAAATGATAAAGAAGAAATTAAAAAAATTATTCGTTTGTCTTGTTTCATTATCGGATTAACATCCATTATTTTTACGTCTACTTTATTTTTATTTAGTTCATTTATAACAACACGATTACTTACCGATCCTCGCACAATATATCCCTTACTTGCCATGCTTCCAATGATTCCATTCATCGCATTTTCTTCAGTCATTAAGGGATATTTTCAAGGTATGCATAATATGAAACCACAAAGCTATGCACTCATTATTGAACAAGTCGTACGAGTTATTCTGGTCATCTTTTTTGTTCGAATATTTTTACCTTACGGTGTACAATTTGCTGCAGCCGCCGCCATGCTAAGTGTCTTTTTTGGAGAATTAAGTTCATTTTTATACTTATATACAAAATTTAAAGGAAACAAGTTATTTACTGTTCGTACAAAAATGTTTGCAACGATTAAAAGAAGTAAACAAACAATGAAAAGTTTATTTTCAATTGCATTACCGAGTACAGGAAGTCGATTGATTAATTCAATATCAAGTTTTATTGAACCTATCCTAGTTACACAAAGTTTAGCAATAGCTGGAGTCTCTACCCTTTTAATTACTAAGCAATATGGCGAATTAATGGGTTATGTGTTACCTTTACTCTTTTTACCAACATTTATTACAAATTCCTTATCTATCGCAATTGTACCAGCTATTTCTGATGCAGAAGCTGTAAACAATAGAAGTGAAACGATTAAACGAATTCAACAAACAATACGAATTTCTTTAGCTTCTGGTGCTATTGCCACAGTTACTCTCACAAAATATGCCACACCAATTTTAACTTATATATATGGAAGTAGTAACGGGAGCCCATTTTTAACTCTTATGGCTCCATTTTTTATTTTACTTTACATTCAAACTCCAATGCAAGCATCTTTACAAGCGCTTGATTTAGCGCAATTAGCAATGTGGAATAGCTTTATCGGAAATATTGTTAAATTAACTATTATATTTATGCTTGGTTCTCATCCTAATTTTCAAATGAATGGTGTTGTCATTGGAATGATTGTTGGTGTACTCTTAATTACGATTTTACATTATGTCACCTTGAAAAAAACGATTCAATTTTTTATGAAAGTAAATGATATCATGCAATTAGCATTACTTTTAGTACTAACATGGTTTGCTAGTACATTTACGTATAATTTATATGTTCGCAATGAGACCTTCATTTCTTTAAGCATTTCCTTATTAATTCTTTTTATTATTTATATTGTTCTTCTTTTTTTACTAAACATTATTTCCCGAAAGGAACTTAAACAAATTCCGATCATAAAAGATTGGTTTAATTAATACTCCATTAATAGACTAAAAAACGATCTTTCCCAATATTAAGGGATAAGATCGTTTTTTATTATTTCAATTATAAATTTATGATGTTATCGTAAAATTTTTCGTATATTTGGCTCGTACAACAGGGTTATTTTCAAAATAAGCTCGAATTAGTTCAGTCATCTCTACTTGTACTTCCTGAACAATCGGTTTATTTTTATACATATCAAAACCACCGGCACCATTTGCTCGATAATTACTTAAAACAACATGATATGTCTCAGAAGCTTGTAATGGTTTTCCTTGATAAGTAACTCTTTCCACTCGATTTCCGACTGGTTTTGACACATTTATAGAGTATTCAATACCTTCCCACATATCATAATCATAATGTCTAACTTTTGGTGATACAAATGATGGATTAACAATAATTTCCCCGTGTTCATTTAATGAAAAATATTCAGCACTTTTTTCTAGTGCAGCAATGATATCATCTTTTGTCAATTCTAAAACGACTAAAGTGTTTGGATACATATAGTTAGAGACGACTTCACGCATTGTGACATGTTTAGTAAAGCCTTTCATATCGTTATTGAATAGCGCCGTTGTAGAAATATCTGCACCCGTTGCATCCATTTGGACTTGTTGAACAAATTGAATGAAAGGATGTTTTTCTAATCTAACTTGAAATGGATCGGTAATTTCCATATTACCTTCTATTGTCCCTAAAGGTTCATCTAACCATTTTTGGGTAGATGCCTCTAAATCTTCTACAAGTTTTACTGCATGCTCATCTGATTTTCTTTTAGATAAGTCTCGAAGATGTGCCCGTTTTTCCTCAATTTTCCATTCATTGTCTAGCTTTTGAAAATGTACATCAACTTCTCCATAAACTGTTAAATCTTTACCTGGTTGAAGTACTAATACGTCATGTACTTTTTCTACTAGTTTTCTATGTTGATGTCCTGTCAATAATATGTCGATACCTTCGATCTCTTGACATATTTTATACCCCTGATTTTCACCAGTTAATGTTTCAGTAGGTTCACCAGTTTCAAGATCTCGCTCGAAACCGCCGTGATATAAGGCAATTAATAAATCAGGTTGTTTTGTTTCTCGGATATATTCTACCCATTTTTTTAATGTATCAAAACTATCGGCAAAATGTAATCCTTCGATATGTTGTGGTGACTCCCAATTTGGAATGTAATGTGTTGTCACGCCGACGATTGCTACTTTTAGACCACTAGATAATTGCTTAATTATATAAGGCTTTCCAAAATATGGCTTCTTACTTTTTTCATCTAGGATATTTGCTGATAACCACGGAAAGTTAGATTGATGAACAGCAGCTTCAAGAGTTTGTAAACCGTAATTAAACTCATGATTACCAAAAACAGCAGCATCTAGTTCAATATGATTCATTAAATCAATCATCGGGTTTGGTTTATCCCGATGTTTCTTCATATAATGTGTCATAAGAGGCGTTCCTTGAATTAAATCTCCATTATCAAGGACTAACACATTTTTGTATTTCTCTCTATATTGCTTAACGATAGTAGTATATTTTACAAGTCCAATATTTGCTTTTTCATTTGTGCCGTATAATTTCGGTAATGCTGTTCCGTGGATATCACTTGTAAATAAGATTTTTAATGAATCTGTCTGTTTCTTCAATAGTCTATGTCCTTTCACGTAACATTATAATCCATAACATAACTTAGTGCTATTTAAGTAGTTAAACAATTTTTCTCCGGATTCTTGTAGAAATTGTATCAATAACGATAACTAATAAAATAATTCCTAACAAGATGAGACCCATTTCATTCCAATTTCGATTCATCGAAGCAAACATAATCATCGTTCCAATACCACCAGCACCAACAATTCCTAACACTGATGAAGCACGGATGTCAATTTCAAATCGATAAATCGCATAGGATAGAAATTCTGGAATAACTTGGGGAAGTACAGCATAAAATAGCACTTGTACTTTATTTGCACCATTTGCTTCCATTGCTTCAACAACTTCCATATCAATCGATTCTAATACTTCTGAATATAACTTACCTAACATTCCCGTTGAGTGTATGGCAATCGCTAAAACCCCTGCAAAGGCATTCGTTCCAACAGCAACAACGAATAAAATAGCTAAAATCAATTCTGGAAAAGCTCGATTTGCAGATAAAAGCCATTTTCCGAGCGTTGCAATAAATGTATTTGTCATATTCCTCGCTGCGATAAACCCTAATGGAATAGCTAAAATCGATGCCATCAATGTTCCAGCAAAAGCGATAAAAATTGTCTCAAGTAATTTTAATCCAACTTCTCCAGCAGAACCCCATGCCGGTTGAAACAATCTGGGAATAACGGTCATAAAATTATTAATTAACCGGTCAAAAGCTCTAGCCCAATCGATATCAATTCCTAAAAATGTCCAAATATAGATCGCAATTACAATAATTGTTATAAATATTCTTTTAAATTTTGTTTTAAAAGGAGTTTTCTTTTTTGGAGGTAATTCATAATTTTCCATTAAATGAGCGCCTCCCTTAATTTACCACTAATGTATTCAATGATAATAACGACGATAAATATGAGTACAATAATCGCCATTGCTTCCGGGTAATTGTAAAAACCTAATTCACGATCTAAAATTTGACCGATACCACCGGCACCTACAAGCCCTAAGACAACAGAAGCCCGCACATTTATCTCAAATACATATAATGCAAAGGATGTAAATTGTGGTAATACTTGCGGAACTAAACCATAAGTTATAGTTTGAATTGCACTTCCACCTGACGCTCTTATGGCCTCTAATGGATTCATATCAACAGCCTCAATCGTTTCACTAATAAGCTTTACTAAAATTCCTACAGAAAAAACAATTAAAGCTAAAATACCTGGTAAAACACCGACACCAAGAATCCCAACAAATACGACTGCCAATACGAGATCAGGGATTGTCCGCATAACATTTAAAAATATTCTCGTTACATAATAAATTGGTTTTATCGTTGATATATTTCTAGCTCCGAGTAAAGCTAATGGAATAGTAATAATTGTAGCAATTGTTGTAGAAATAATAGCCATTTGTATTGTTTGAGACATTGGTCCCCATACAGCAGGGATAATTTTTAATTTAGGTGGAAAGAACTTTTTAATCACTTGATACATATTACTAAGTGCGTTGTCAAAACCACCGACCATATCCTTTTGTGTCCAGTACATACTAAAGAGATAGAATGCAAGAATGACTAAAAAGATAATGGATATTTGTCTCTTCACTTTTGCAGGATATACAGATGGTACTCCCTTATTGTCCAACTCTAGTTTTTTATTATTGGTCAAATTCGTCACTCTCCCCGATTAAGTCATCCTCACGGATCGAGCGGCCATATATTTGTTCAAACGTCTTTTCATCAACTTCAGAAACAGGGCCGTCAAATACAACCTCCCCGTCCCTCATCCCAATAATTCGATCAGCATATTCTTGGGCCATATCGATATAATGAAGATTAACAATTGTCGTTATTTTATCTTCTTTATTAATCTTTTTTAAATATGTCATCACTTGATGGGATGTCGGAGGATCAAGAGCAGCTACCGGTTCATCAGCTAAAACATAAGATGGCTCTTGCGTTAGTACGCGTGCAATACTTACTCGTTGTTGCTGCCCACCACTTAACTCATCTGCTCGATTATACAATTTATCTCCTAAGTTTACTCGTTTTAAACTTTCATAAGCTAATCCTATATCTTCTTTGGGATATAAGTTTAAAATTGAGCGTAAAACCCCTGTATGGCCAAGACGACCAGCTAAAACATTCCGTAATACACTAGAGCGATTTACGAGATTATAATTTTGAAAAATCATCCCAATATTAGTACGAAGTTGCCGCAATTTCGCGCCTTTTACGGAAAGTATATCCTCACCATCAACAAGTAATGAACCAGATGTCGGGGTTGCGAGACGATTAATACTTTTAATTAAAGTCGATTTCCCTGCACCAGACAAACCAACGATAACTACAAATTCACCATCTTCAATTGTTAAATTGATGTTTTTTAATGCTTCCGTTCCGTTTGGATACGTAAGACTTACATCTTTAAATTCAATCATAATTATCTCCTTCATTATGACTTAAGTATTTTAAGGAATGAAGAGGAGCAGAAATCTGCTCCTTGTACATAATAAATATATAGTTTTAAACATTTATTTAATCGAGACTAATATCATCTTTAAACTCTTGGTATGTTTCTTTAACGACGTCATATTCTGAATCTTCAGCTTCAGCTATACCATCCCAATTATAAACGTCATTCATTACTTGAATCATTTCTTCATCATCATTAAAGGATAAAAACGCTTCAATGATTTTTTCTCTTAATTCGTCATCTACTTCTTTTGTTAAAGAAATCGTATCATTAGGAATTTCATCCGTATAGTCAATAACCTTTAATTCATCAAATATATCAGGATAATCGCCTTCTAACGTGTCCCGAACATCATCAAAGGTTGTAGCCACATCAGCATCACCTTCATAAACAGCTATTGCTGCTGTATCATGTCCACCAGCTTCTATGACATTATCAAAAAAGTCTGTTTCTAATTCAGAAGCTGATTCAAAACCGAAGGTATCCATCATATGTTGTGCTGGGAATAAGTATCCGGCTGTAGAACCTTTATCAGGAAAAGCCCAAATAGTATCTTCTAAATCTTCTAAACTATCAATTCCTGAATCCTCTCGAACTAAATATTGTGCTTTATAGGAACCTTCGCCGTCACGCATAGATTTTAGAACGACTTCTACGTCATACTGTTCATTAGCTAAGACGTAACCAAATGCAGGAATGAAACCAATTTGTACCTGATTCGCTCCCATTGCTTCTACCAAAGCGTTATAACTTGTCATTACTTCACCTTTTACTTCCATACCTAGCTCTTCAGCAAGCTTTTCCTCCAAAGGTTCTACTGTACTTGCAATGTTTTCAGAATCTTGTGAAGGAACAAATCCCATAACTAATGTTTCGGAATCTCCATCATCTGATCCACATGCAGCTAAAAATAATACAAGCATTAGCATTGAGGCAATTACCGAAAATCTTTTCATTTTTTTCCTTCTAATTATTTCACACTTTGATTAAAAATTGTTCTAAACTATTTTTTCAAATAAATGAAATAAAACTTCTTTTCCCAGCTTTTTATGAATACACCACCTCTATTAAGATTATTTTTTAAAGTAAACCATAACTATCATAAAGAAAAACTTCGCAGTCTTCAAGTGTTTTCCTATGAGGAAATTGTTTCTATTTATAAATGAAAAAGAAAATTATGTCCAAATATAAGAGATAAGAAAGGAAAATAAAACATGTTTACGCTTACACAATTTTAAAATAAGGAAATAAGATTAGACAACTTATTTTGCTATAACTTTACATTTAAGTTTATGAAATGTCAAGAAAGCTTAAGAGTACCCTTTTTTATACCAGATAATAAATATATAAAAGTATAATGATATTATTTTATATGAAAACATACAATGGAGTAATGATAATTTAAAGGAAGTGAAGATATTGAACAGAAATTTTGTAATTTCATTGTTTTCCGGATTACTTTTTATTGTATTATTTATTTTTGTTAGTAGTTTTATGTTAGCCCTTCTTATGAAATATACTTCAATCAATGAAAGTAACTATTCGTGGGTAACACTAACGTTAAGTTTTATTGCTTTATTTTTAGGTGGTATATTTGCCGGCGTTAAAAATAAGGAAAATGGTTGGATGATTGGGTTACTCACAGGTTTTACCTTTTCTATAGGCATTTTCCTCATTCAATTTCTTGGATTTGATAAAGGTTTTACCTACGAACAAATTATCGTGCATATAGGCTTCATTTTATTATCTCTTTTAGGAGGCATATTAGGGGTTAATATGTTTACGACTAAAAATTTATAAAAATAGTACGAGCTAATGATATAGCTCGTACTATTTTTTTACGATTCTTGATTCACTACTTCTCTCACTGAAGTCCGATCATATGTAAGTTTTACTCCATCATCAGTAGTAATTACGATCGTATCTTCATCCATCGCATGAATTTTCCCATGCATACCACCAATAGTTACAATGTTATCTCCTTTTTGTAAGGCATCTTGCATCTCCTTTACTTCACGTTGACGTTTTTGTTGTGGACGTATTAAAAGAAAGTAAAAGACAGCAAACATTAAAACTAAAGGAATGATTAAGCTTAGAATTGAACCATCCTGCATGTCAATTCCTCCTTTCTAAAAACTTTTTGCATTCGGATCATTTAATCCGTACTGTTCAAAAAATGCTTCCTTAAAATCAAGTAAGCGATCTTCTTGAATGGCTGATCGTACTTGCTTCATTAAGTTTAACAGAAAATACAAATTATGATAAGTGGTAAGTCTGAATCCGAGTATTTCATTTGTATGAATTAAATGGCGAATATATGCTCTTGAGTAATTGCTACACGTGTAACAGTCACAGTTTTCATCAATTGGGCTGAAGTCCCGGGCATATTTTGCATTTCTTACGACTAATCGGCCATTTGATGTCATACATGTTCCATTTCGGGCAATCCGTGTTGGTAAAACACAATCAAACATATCTATATGCCTTATGACGCCATCAATTAAAGAGGCTGGAGAACCTACCCCCATTAGATAACGTGGTTTATCGTCCGGTAATAAAGGAGTAGTAAATTCTAAAACTTTGTTCATTACTTCCTTAGGTTCTCCAACAGATAAACCGCCAATCGCATATCCTGGAAAATCTAACGAAATTAAATCTTGTGCACTTTGTTTTCGTAAATCTTCGTACTCTCCACCTTGGACGATACCAAATAAAGCTTGTTCATCTTTTCTTTGATGCGCTTCTAAACACCTCTCTGCCCACCGGGATGTTCTTTCAACTGACTGTTTCATGTAATCATGGGAAGCTGGGTACGGTGGACACTCATCTAAAACCATCATAATATCTGGTCCGAGATCATTTTGGATTTGCATCGCTTTTTCTGGTGAGAAAAACAACTTTTCCCCGCTAATATGGTTTCTAAAATGCACACCCTCTTCTGTAATTTCCCGCATATCACTTAAACTAAATACTTGAAAACCACCGGAATCCGTTAAAATTGGCCGATCCCAGTTCATAAATTCATGAAGCCCTCCAGCTTCTTTCACAATGTCTTCCCCAGGTCTCAGCCATAAATGATACGTATTTGATAAAATAATTTGGGCATCCATTTCCTTTAAATCTTCCGGGCTCATAGATTTCACGGTTGCTAATGTTCCAACAGGCATAAACATTGGTGTTTCAAATGTACCGTGAGGTGTATGCACTTTCCCTAAACGTGCACCCGATTGTTTACATGTTTTAATTAATTCGTAAGTAATTGGCATGAACGATCCTTCCTTTTTCATGATAAAATGAGCATACAATCTCCGAAACTAAAAAATCGATAATTTTGTTGAATCGCCTCTTTGTATGCTTTAAAAATTAATTCTTTTGAAGCAAAGGCACTTACTAACATTAATAATGTTGATTTTGGTAAGTGAAAATTCGTAAGCATTCCATCAATGGCTTTAAATTTATAAGGTGGATATATAAAAATATTTGTCCAATCTTTTTCGGCTGTATACAAATCATACTTTTTCATATTTGCTTCTAATGCTCTCGTTACAGTAGTACCAACGGAAAAAATGCGCCCCCCCCTTGCTTTAACTTGATTTAATCGCTCTGCTGTCTTTTCACTTATTTCATAATATTCTGCATGCATATCGTGTTCTACTACGTTATCGACTGTAACAGGTCTAAATGTACCTAATCCAACATGTAAAGTCACATATGCGACATGGATACCGATTTCCCGTAGTTGTTCTACATATTGTTCTGTGAAATGTAATCCTGCTGTCGGTGCAGCAGCAGAACCCTCATGTTTAGCATAAATCGTTTGATAACGCTCACGATCTTCTAATCTCTCTTTAATATAGGGTGGAAGTGGCATTTCACCAATTTTATCTAAAACTTCATACAAAATACCTTCATACGTTAAATCAAAGATACGTATACCTTGTTCTCCATGTTCGACACATGTTGCTTTTAATAAACCTTCTCCAAAAATAAGTTCCGTTCCAACTGGGACTTTTTTTGCTGGTCTTGCTAAAGCTTCCCAGCGATTTTCTTTAATTTCTTGAAGTAATAATATTTCAATATTGGCACCAGTATCTTTTTTAACTCCATAAAGACGGGCTGGTATAACTTTCGTATCGTTAAAGACGATACAATCTCCCTTTTGCAAATAGCTTGTTAAATTTGTAAACGTATCATGAGTAAATGTATTATTTGATTTATTAACGACTAACATTTTAGATGCTGTGCGCTTTTCTAGTGGCGTTTGAGCAATTAATTGTTCTGGTAAATGGAAATTAAACTCATCTATTTTCATACATCATTCTTCCCTCATTAAAATTACCTTATTTTCCCAATGACATATAGTATAATTGATAAAATAATACTAACAACAATCGAGGTCATGATTGGAAAATAAAAGGAAAAGTTCCCTTTTTTAATATGAATATCACCAGGTAATTTCCCGATAAATGTCCAAAGGGCTCCTATGATTAAAAAAACAATTCCTAAAATCATAAACACTTTTCCAATATTCATTGTTACTCATCTTCCTTAATACCAAAATGTTCATAAGTTTTCTGTGTAACCATTCTTCCTCTAGGGGTTCTCTGAATAAATCCAGCTTGAAGTAAAAATGGCTCATAAACGTCTTCAATCGTCTGAGATTCCTCTCCTATCGAAGCAGCAATCGTATCTAAACCGACTGGGCCACCATTAAATCCTTCAATAATTGTTTTTAAAATTTTATGATCAATATGATCAAGTCCTTCATTATCAACTTGTAACATTGTTAGCGCAACATTGGATGTTTCAAGGGAAATTTCCTTTTCCCCTTTTACTTGAGATATATCACGAATCCTTTTTAATAACCGATTGGCAATCCGAGGAGTTCCCCGGGATCTTCTCGCTACCTCAAGGGCTGCATCATCCGATATTTTTGTATTAAAAATTTCAGCTGTTCTTTGAATAATATTCCGTAAATCCTTAATTTCATAAAAGTCTAATCTCGTATGTACACCAAAACGGTCCCGAAGTGGTGCTGTTAGTAAACCTGCCCTAGTTGTTGCCCCTACCAATGTAAAAGGTGGTAAGTCTATCGTAACAGATCGAGCACTTGGGCCTGTTCCAATTACTATATCTAAAAAGAAATCTTCCATCGCTGGATATAACACTTCTTCTACTGAATGAGGTAGGCGATGAATTTCATCAATAAATAAGACATCTCCTGGCTCAAGGGATGAAAGGATAGCTGCTAAATCTCCTGCCCGTTCAATAGCTGGACCTGATGTTGAACGGAACTGAACCCCCATTTCATTGGCGATTATAGCCGCAAGGGTTGTTTTACCTAACCCAGGTGGGCCATATAGCAATACGTGATCAAGAGGCTCATTTCTCATTTGAGCCGCTTCGATAAATATACTTAAATTTTCCTTTACTATATCTTGCCCAATATATTGACTTAAATATAAGGGTCGTAGACTAAGTTCAAGTTCCTCTTCATCTTCTTGTAATTCACCTTCAACAATTCTATCATCCATAATGATCCCTCATTCAAGTTAATTTTTCATTAAAAGAGACAATGCTTTTCTTACTAAATCATCTGTGTTTGCCTCTTTACTTTTCCGTAGTTGTGGAACAATAGCTTGAATTTCCCGATCAACGTATCCTAACGCTTTTAGTGCCGCCTTTGCTTCTTCTAACTCTTTTATCTTTTCAACTTCTGTTTCTGAAGCGCCATCAATTTCGATAGTTGTTGCTAAATCTGTTAACTTCCCTTTTAAATCTAAAATAATTTGTCGGGATGTTTTTTTACCGATTCCAGGGAACTGCATTAAATACTTTTCATCTTCACGCTCTACTGCTGAAATAAAATCATTTACTTGGACAGTACCTTGAATATTTAATCCACTTTTTGGACCAATCCCAGAAACGGAAATTAACTTTTCAAATAATTGTTTTTCATCTTCTGTTTTAAATCCATACAATGTTTGGCTATCTTCACGTACGTGATGGTATGTATATATAAAAACTTCTTTATTCATTTCCTGTTGAAATACGTACGGGTTCGCACATTCAATTTGATAACCGACTCCTTGAACATCGACAAAAACATGGGTTTCTGTAATATCGACTAATGTTCCACGAATAAATGCAATCATCGTTCTTAGCTCCTTTATGTAACGTAACATAATCATACCATATTCATCGTGTAGCAATGAATGAAATGAAAACTTCCATTCCTATTAAATTTAGGAATGGAAGAATGTTTGTTATTCACTAATTTCTAAATTGTGATGAATCCCTTGTACATCTTCTTCATCTTCTAACATATCAATTAAATCGAGCATTTTTCTTTCTAAATCAGCTTCAATTTGTATGTAATTATGGGGGAGATATGTTAATTCCGCTTCTTCAATTTCATATCCTGCTTTAATTAATGTCTGATTGACTTGATGAAAATCCTGCGGAGCAGAAAATATTTCGATGACTTCTTCACTCGTTTCAATATCATCTGCTCCCGCATCAATAGCAACTAACGTTAATTCATCTTCATCAATATCGTCCTGATTTAATATGGCAAAGTATCCTTTACGATCAAACATAAAAGATACACTACCACTTTCTCCTAAATTACCATCATTTTTACTAAAGGCGTGTCTTACTTCAGCTGCAGCACGGTTTCTATTGTCAGTAACGACTTCTACTATAACAGCTATCCCGCCAGGACCATATCCTTCATAAATAAATTCTTCAAATTTTGCTCCATCTAATGTACCTGTTGCTTTTTGAATCGCACGTTCTATATTATCATTTGGCATGTTATCATCTCTAGCCTTTTCTATAGCTAGGCGTAATCCAGGATTCATATCTGGATCCCCGCCACCTTCTTTAGCAGCGGTATATATACTTTTAGAATGTCTTGCAAAAATTTTCCCACGCTTTTTGTCTTGAGCTGCTTTTCTTCGCTTTATGTTACTCCACTTTGAATGTCCTGCCATCGTTCTCCACTCCAATTACATAAATTTGCATGTAATTTTATTATAAATTAATACCCGAAGAAAAAAAAGAAAAACCTTTGAAATCAAAGGTTAATCTTTAATATCAAGGTTTAAATATTTTTCAAAAAAACGTTGTAAGTCTTTACCAATTTGGCGTGGTTTCATCGATGACTTTAAATCTTCGATACGGTTGTAATGGTTCTTATCTGTGTAAATATAAATATCCTTGTCAGGAACAATTGTTTTAACCTCTTCTTCTAAAGTCTTTGCGATATGGTGATCCTCATAATCTTTTAACAGCACGAAGGCGACGACTTGTGTATCAGAGGTTGCTACATGTGCATGTCTCACATCATCTCTTTCTGATAATAATTGAGTAACACGTAATGCCTCATCCGTACGAAAGATCTCACGTTTTGTCCCGTACTCACTAATTCCCTTCTCTTCACTCTCAGTATATTGTCTAAGTGGATGATTATTGGAATCGTCCCTTTCAATCTCCTTATCATATCGAACTTGATCAGGCGATATGGGTTCTTGTGATTCCGTTTCTGATTGATTACATCCAATAAGTAAAAATAACATGAAAATATAAATGATTAATCGCATAAAAAAGCCTCCTTTAGGAATACTTTTTGAAGAAAGGAGACTTTTTAAACAGTTAATTTTAGGTAATTAATTTCGTTTAAATTTAGGTGGTAAATTTCGTTTATGATTTGTTCGTTTATGCATATTTTTAATAAGTATTTCATCATGTTTAGGTACATGTTTACCGTCTAAATAAGCATCAATATATTCATAAGTTGTACCCATTTCCTGTTCATCTGTTTGTCCCTTCCATAAATCAGCACTAGGTTTTTTCGAAATGATTGCTTCTGGGACACCTAATAGTTTGGCTAGTTGAACAGTTTCTGTTTTCGTAAATTCAATAATCGGCTGAAGGTCAACCCCACCATCACCATATTTTGTAAAGTACCCTGTATACCATTCGGATTTATTATCTGTTCCTGTAACTAAATAATTGTAATTAGCGGCTAATGTATATAGTGTACTCATGCGAAGACGTGCCCGTAAATTTGCATCGGCTAACTGATCCATATTTTCATTTAGGGTATTTGTCGCTTTTAAATTATCCTGAATCGTTCCATAAAGTATGTTATGTGTTTCGGTTAAATCAATTGTCATCGATTGAATTTGACTACTTTCAATGACAGATTGTGCATCAGCTACATCTTCTTTACTCGTTTGAAGTGGCATAATCACACCTAGAGAATTTTCCGGATATGCCCTTTGAATTAAGTGAGCAACAACGGCCGAATCAAGCCCACCACTAACACCGACGAGCAATCCTTTTGCATGAGCACTAGAAACTTTTTTTCTAAGCCATGTCACAATTTGTTCAATTTCAGTTTTCATCGCTCGTACTTCCTTTCATATCTCTTTTCTTTATCATAACATGAAAGAAAAAAAGAGACGATGATTTTCGTCTCTCGATATCATGTCTTTTCTATTCCTTTGATGGTTCACTCATTGGATGGGCAGTATATTTATATGGCTCATGATACATTGGAAATGTCGGTACATCTGATATCGGTCTTTGTTGGGTTTGTGGATAATGATAAATACCTGGAAGATGACCAACATATCTCGGCTGTTCATATGCTTGTTCTTTTCGATTATGTGTATTCATATGAGAATAATGGTGCATATAATAGCAACAGCAATATGGAACGACTGGATATTGATAATTAGGTTGTTCTTCATAAGACATTTGAGCTTGTGGGTACATATTTGTATCCTTTTCATTATATAATTTCTCTTTTAATGATTGTTTTTGTGTGCTTTTTTCTTTGACCTTTTGTTCACTAGGCATTACCGGTAATTTCATTGATGCTAATTCTGGCTGAGAAAATGATACATCTTTTTTGACTTGATGATCGTCCTCTTTTATCTTTAAAGGTTTAATTGTTAAATCTTTATCTTTTTCCTCTTTTGTAAGTTTTTGAGAAGTAGATGGAATCATTACTTTCATCCCCGGCATAAGCATATCTGGACTTGATAAATGTGAATTAACTTCTTGTAACTCATCAAAATCTACGTGATGTTTTTCAGCAATATCCCACAAAGTATCACCTTTTTGTACGATATGGATCTTCAACAGAAAAAACTCCTTTCTTTTCGCATACGTAAAATGTTCTTCTTTATTACTGTATGCGTAAAAAAAGAAAAGTTGAAAAGATCCTAGGCTAATACTAATCAATAAACTCAAATTCAAAATCTAAGATGCGGACAATATCTCCATCACGAATTCCTCGTTCTCTTAAAGCATCATCAATACCCATGTGCCTTATTTGACGAGCGAAACGCTGCACCGCTTCAGATTGATTAAAATCAGTCATCTTAAATAACTTTTCTACATCGTCACCTGAAACGATATATGCTCCATCATCTGCTCGTGATATAGTAAACGGCTCTTCAACTTCATGCTCATAAACAACAATTTCTTCATCGCGCTCAATAAAGGATTGTTTTGGTATGTCTTCTAATAAATCTACTGTTGCGTATAAAAGTTCTTCTATTCCAGATTTTGTAACCGCTGAAATTGGATAAACTGGAACTTCTACTTGCTCTTTAAATTGTTTTAAGTTTTCTTCCGCCCCTAGCATGTCCATTTTATTAGCAACGACTATTTGTGGGCGTTGTACAATGTTTTCATCATACTTTTCTATTTCAGTATTAATTTTGACGTAATCTTCATATGGATCTCTTCCTTCAATTCCCGCCATATCAATGACATGTAACAAAAGTCTTGTTCGTTCAGCATGGCGTAAAAATTGATGCCCGAGTCCAACTCCTTCATGAGCACCTTCAATTAAACCAGGTAAATCAGCCATAACAAAACTACGATGATCTCCTGTTTCAATGACACCTAGATTCGGCGCTAATGTTGTGAAATGATAATTTGCAATTTTAGGCTTTGCTGCACTAACGACAGAAAGTAAAGTGGACTTACCAACATTAGGAAATCCTACTAATCCTACATCAGCAATAAGTTTTAATTCTAGACGTAAATTTCGCTCTTCTCCTGGCTCACCATTTTCAGCAAAATGTGGAGCGGTATTTTTTGCACTCGTGAAACGAGTATTTCCTCTGCCACCGCGACCTCCCTTTATAACAACCTTTTCTTCATCATGTTCTATTAAATCTGCCAAAACATGGCCAGTATCTTCATCAAGAATAGTTGTGCCTGGAGGAACATATATATATAAATCTTCGGCATCTTTTCCGTGTTTATTTTTACTCATACCGTCTTCACCATTATCCGCTCGAAAATGGCGATTATAGCGAAAATCCATTAACGTAGATAGTCCTTCATCTACTTTAAAAATAACATCCCCGCCTCGTCCACCATCGCCTCCAGCAGGCCCACCCATTGGAACATATTTTTCACGACGAAACGCTACTTTACCATTTCCCCCTGTTCCTGATTTTGCATTAATATTTACTTGATCAACAAACAATGAGCTCACCTCCATGTCAGAGCTACATTATCGATATGTCCACTCACAAATAAGTTGTTCTTTATGTTCAAAATTTAAATTACGAACCTGTAATTTATTGTGACATATTGCTTGAAATTCTTTATCTTGTAATAAGTGATTTATTTCAAAAGATACTTTAAAGATATCTTTTGAACTAGGTTTGAGACTTACCGTGAAAGAGTGAGTTTTTGCTATATCGACATATTTATAAACGATATCAAAAAATTGTTTACAATCATTTGTTAACTGTTCATCGAATTTTTTTAAAGGTGTTTCAATATTGATATTATATTTAAGATTAAATTCGCTATTCATATGGTTAAACATAAGTATCCAATAAGCAAATTTAGGCATATATAGTGCAAGTAATTTTCTTTCACACTCTAATTGGGTTAATACTTCATTTAATTTATTGTTCACTTGTTCTTCATTATTCATTTGTAAAAAGCCTAAAATAATTTGTAGTTCATTCATTAAATCATGTCGATAATGTTGCAAAAAATGTAAATCCACTTCACGTTTCACGTTATTCACAACTCCCTCGAAAAAAGTATATCATAATAAAGGGAAATAATTGATAAAAATCCATAAAAAAACTCCAATTTTATGAATTGGAGTTTTAAAATATATTTATGCTTCTTGTGCGACTGGATAAACACTTACACGTGTTCGCTTCTTTCCTTGGCGTTCATATTTTACAATCCCATCAATTTTAGCAAAAAGTGTATGATCTTTACCCATGCCTACATTTAGTCCTGGATAAATTGTTGTGCCTCTCTGTCTAAAAAGAATAGACCCACCTGTTACGAACTTTCCGTCCCCTTCTTTCTGACCTAAACGCTTAGATTGAGAGTCACGACCGTTTCTTGAACTCCCGCCACCTTTTTTCTGCGCAAAATACTGTAAATCTAAACGGAGCATCCTTATGCACCTCCTACGTAATTTTCACTTGTATATAATCGCTATACTGCTCTTCTATTGTTTGTAATGAGACAATCATACTTCTTAATTGTAATTGAGCTTTTTCCCACTGACTTTGTGTGAGACCTTCAGGAAATGAAATGTGTAAGTATCCACCTTCTTTACGCTGCTCTATGATCAACTTCACATTTGCTAGCCGATAAACAGCATTGATTGCACCAAAAGAGACCGCAGAGACACCTGCACATACAAGGTCATATCCAGCTGGTCCACTTTCTGCATGACCGGAAATTGTAATTTCTTCAATTTCATTTCCCTTTTTACATACATTTACAATAACCATTGTCTCATTTCCTTATACAGAAATACTTTCGATAACTAACTTCGTATATGGCTGACGATGACCTTGTTTTCTGCTGTAGTTTTTCTTAGGCTTATATTTAAAAACAGTAATTTTTTTACCTTTACCATGTCCAACTACTTTAGCAGAAACAGATGCACCATCTACATATGGTGCGCCAACTTTTGTTTCAGAACCACCGACAAAAAGAACTTTGTCAAAAGTAACTGTTTCATCAGCTTCTACATCAAGTTTTTCTACAAAGACTTCCTCGCCTTCAGTTACCTTTACTTGTTTGCCACCTGTTTCAATAATTGCGTACATATTTGCACCTCCTAAAACTCAGACTCGCCATCATAGGTACTCATCTTGAGTTTTTATAACCTATTCTGTGCGGTTGTAGCATGTTGGTGCTACGTCCAATAACATAAGTATATTACCATAAACTAAAGATACATGTCAATAACTAATGTTATTTCATGTAATTAAATGGCTTAATTTACTTTCTGGGTTATGTTTTGTAAAAAAATAATGTAAACAGCTTTCTTCACTCACAACCTTTCTCCTATCTACATCTTGAATAATATGAATCATGTAATTATGAGAAATCT
>DATGRX010000063.1:0-7522 GCA_035303185.1 Bacillota bacterium | reverse complement strand
TTTTTTAGAGCCGAAAAGTAGCTCATCTTTATAGCAGTCTTTTTCGCAACATTTCGTTTGTATCGATAGCTAATAACTTAGGTGGGATGTCAAATATTGTCCTTGCTCCTTTTTCCCCTAATTGATACATTCGAAAAGTCGCTCGGGCATAAGCGATTAATACGGTTGCGGTAAAGGTTGGGTTACTGTTAGCAGCTAAAGTGAGTTCTAAGAAGGTGCCATCTTCGGATCTAGCGAAGACGTGGCCTCCATGGCTGAGCGATTGATGATTTTTTTGCAAAGTTGTTTGGGAAACAAAATGGACAATCGTTTCATAGGGAGCGAAATAATGGGGCATCGTTTTAATCGCTCGTTCAATCTCGTGCTTATCAACTCCTGCTTCAAGAGCGACATAGCATACTCGCTTGTGAAAATCCTGTTGGGCTACCGTTATTTTTTCACCTCGTCTTATTTGCTCGATCGCCCCCTTAGAGGGAAGTGTATATTGAACAGCATCTCGAACCCCTGGAATCCTTCGAACTGCTGCTGAATGTCCTTGGCTATACCCTTTTCCCCAAAAAGAGAAAATTTCTCCTTCTGGAAAAAGTGCTTCACCTAACATTCTATGAAGGGAAAACAGGCCAGGATCCCAACCAATAGATATTGTACTTAATGTTCTAGCTCTCAACGCAGACTTTTTCACCTTTTCAAAATATGTGGGAATATCTTGATGGACATCAAAACTATCAACGGTTGGAAACCACTTATGAACGTGTACGGTTTGCTCCCATAGATCCTTTTTAGAATTTCCGCATAAAATCATCACATGAATTTCCTTTTGATATTTAGAAATATCTTCAAAGCGTTCTAATCGAGTTTCAGAAAATTGGCGAGTTATTTGTTTGGGTTCTCGTCGGGTAAAAATAGCGATTAACTGGAAGTCTTGCTGATTTTGCAACTCCCTTTCAACACCTTTGCCTAATTGACCATAGCCGACGATACCGACTCTAATCTTTTTCGTCATTTGATCACCCTCTTGCTTTACTTTTTAATGTATAAGCAAGAATTTTATTTTTATGAACGAAAAATAATCATTCATCCCGGACGATTGCTTTAAACGCATAATAAGCCTCGGCCTGCTCTTCCTCTGTCCAATCACAATGAATTAAAAAATGATAGTTCCCTTCTTCTTCAGGCATTGTATACGTTAATTGGTCACCTTTACCAAAATCTTCAATGACATACTTTTCTCCCTCATCCTCTTGATCCTTAAGTTTAACAAAGGTGACCGTATTTGGATAAGGCATCATTTCGCCGGAAAGATCACCAGAATACGCTAATACAGCCCTTATCTCTCCACCGGTTCTTACTCGTAAAGATGGAAATTCTTCTAACAGTTCAAAAGGATTGCTCGGCTCCATGCAAGTTTCTTCCCCCTCTTCCTTTGTACAACGTTTGTCCATAATTGCTCCCACTTGATCGTTTCCGGACATATCTTTATCACCTTCACGTATAATTTGAAAGGAGGGTGGGATTTTTCTTACTTCCGTTTCTTCGTCACCATTATTGTTATTTTGAACATTATTCATGTGATCACTATCTGTTGCACAACCGAGCAGCAGTAAAGCTAGTAACAATAAAAGGGATTTTCGTAACACATTTACACCTCCAATATTATAGTAATTTTTTCTAGTTTATAATGAGACGCTTTAAATTTCAATCTTTTTTGAATTGTCTATTATTTATAAGTGTGGTATTCTTAAAAAAATAGTTATCTGAAAGGAGTGTGGATCCTTGGGTAAGCTGCTTTTATTCGAAATAAAAAAAATAATCCGTTCTAGATATAGTATGATTTTATTGTTATTGCTTTTGTTAGCGATCGGTACCTTTTTTATCTACAGCCATACACAGGCTGAAACGATAGAGGATCGCATGGAAATCCTTGAGGAAACGACTGCTATGCTTGAACATGAACATATAAGAGATTTAGAAAAACAAATCGAAGAGGACCCTTCTTTAGAAGAAGATCATGAAGTGCAGGAGCAGTTAGCATTTTTACAACAACAATTAAAGGAAGAAGAAACAGAGCTACTTGCCTTACAGGAGCAAGACTGGCAAACCCTTTACAGTCTTGACATCGAAAAAGATAAAGAGCGGATTGAAGAGTTAGAAGACCCCTACTACCCCTTCCGAAACATGGTTAAATGGCCAACAGACTTCTCAGAAAGAGTCACGTACCATCAAATGGTTTGGCTAAAGGAACACGATATTAAACCAATTCTGCCCTATAACATTTTCGGCACGATGACAATTTATGATAGACAACATGATTCACCAGAAATAGAAGAATCGATTTCCCGTTATAGTAATAAGTTTTCAACAAATGCCTTTTACTTTCTTTATAAGTTTCTAAGTTATTTTTTTAGCATGCTTGGCATAGGATTTTTCTTGTTTTTATTTGCCGATATCGTGACAAAAGAAGGCATTGGAGCTTACGGACCAGCTAACTTTTTATTTACCCAACCATTAACACGCGGAAAAATTTATATAAGTAAGTTTTTAACATTAATTGTAAGTACCGTTGTAGTCTTTTTAGATCTTAGCTTTTTCTCCCTACTATTAGGAGTTGTTTTTGATGATTTAGGAAGCTGGAATTATCCAATTTTAATTTATCAACCAGAAGAAGAGTTTATGTTTATGCCGTTACTTTCATTTATTGGGATAGCTAGTCTGCTATTTTTAATGGTTTTACTTTTTTGCTATTCGATTTTACTACTTGCTTCACTCCTGACGAAACGGCTGACAATTGCGATTGGTATCACATTTATCATTATTATCATTGGAACCATTTTTAGTAGTTCCGCAGATTCAAGTTGGGCAGCTTTTAATCCCTTTCATTACTTCCAAGTTTACGACATTGTTTCCTTAGAAATGGCAGCCCTTGAAGACAATTTTCGAATGAATTGGCAAAATGGTTTGATTACGTTAGCTATATCAAGTGCTTTATTACTTAGTGGAACATACTTTTTAGCAAGAAAGAATTGAAAGGAGTATCGATATGATTGTTTCTGTCCGTAACTTAAAGAAGAGTTACCGAAAGAACGAGGTTTTAAAAGGTGTCAATATCGAGATTAAAAAACCAAAAATTGTCGCCCTCGTTGGCCCAAATGGGTCTGGAAAAACGACTCTATTTAACTGTATGACAAATTTAATTGCAATCAATAAAGGGACAATTGAACTACTCGGAAAAAGTCATACAGATCCTTCTATTTTTACAGAAATGGCCTATTTACAAGATAATCGCATTTTATACGGAAATTTAACAGCCCACGATCATTTGAAATTCGTTTGTGACGTACAAAACTTACCGAAATCAAAAATTACAGAAGTCGTTGAACGAGTTGGTATGGTAAGCTATTTAAAACAACGAGTAAATAGCTTTTCCCTTGGAATGAAACAACATCTTTTACTCGCATTAGCGATATTAAATGATCCGAAGCTTTTACTGTTAGATGAACCCTTAAATGGTCTTGACCCAACAAGTGCGATTAATATGCGAAATATTTTATTGGAACTTGCCGAAGAGGGAGCAACAATTATTGTTTCTTCTCATAATTTAGCTGAAATTGATCGATTAACAAACAATATTTATTTTATGAAAGATGGCGAAGTCTTAGAGGAATCCCTAGAGGATTTTGTAGCCAAAGAATATTACATTCAAGTTAATGACATCGAAAAAGCTAAACAAGTGCTCTCAGACAAAGAATTACCCTTTTCTGTGCATGATCAAGAGGCGATTCATTTTGTCGATACGGAAATGGAAATCCAAACTGCGATTGCTACCTTAAATGAACAAAATATTACGATTACAGATATTGAACATGAACGGGTTGGAGCCGAGCGAAGATATCGAGAACTGTTTGAAGGGACCGAATAAATATGAGACATTTTATGTTTGAATTAAAAAACCTCATATTTTCTAAGAAATTTCTCATTACCTTAGCTTTACTTATTAGTGCCATTTCTACTTTATTTGCGAGAAATTACCTTTTACAGGATTATGCTTTCGAACAAAAGGATGAAGAAATTTCCTCTCTGATTAAATTTCATCGAGATAAAATTTATGCTTATGAAGGTTATTTATTAGAAAATCCAGGTCATAAGCAGACAGAAGAACTTATCAAGGCAAATGAACCATCCTTACAAGCGGCTTTAATATGGCGGTCGGGCTTTGTAAAAGAAGGTGATTGGCGTGAAATTCTCGAAAATGAAACCGACTATATCGAATCGTTAGACATTTATTTTGAGCAAGAGGATGAGGATGAGCACCCACTTTCAAGCGCAGAAAGGTCTTTTCGAATCCAAAAAAATGAAGAATATTTACAAAGAGACATTCCTCCAGAATATATCGATTATAGCCTAGCTGTGCCTAATTTTTTCAAGCAAGTAATCGATTTATTCGTCAAATACGGTGGATTTATTATTATACTTATTCTTATTAGTGAGCTGTTAGCCCATGAATTTGAAACACGAAAGATTTTATTCCAATTTACCCAGCCGATTAAGCGTGCAAATATTATCATAGCAAAATTTTTCGCTGCTGTAATTGCTTATGTAATCACTTTAGCAGTTATTTTACTGACAACATATATCATACCTACATTTTTTGGCCATGATGGCAGTTTTGAATACCCGATCTTCATTAATATTAATGAACAATTGCAAGCAATAAACATAGCCAAATATATTAGTAACGTTATTATCGTTAGTATCTTTTTTGCTTTAGTCATTATTTCCCTTTATTTACTCATTAGTCTATTTATGAAACAAACATTGCTCACCTTATTTGTTGTAACGATCATTACTGTTTTTGGAGCACTTATTCCGTTAGTCACAAAAGTAGATATTGTCACATGGATAAATCCTTTTCGCTACTTTTTAACAACAGACTTTATGTACATGCAAAACATATCCTTCTGGTATCAAGGTATTCCAGCAAGTATCCTTTTAACAATTCTGTTCCTAATGTTTGCCATGATACACATTCGTTATATAAAGGTAGAGTAATTTTCTCGTTGTACAATTAGAGAAGGCTTTGATAAACTATATATACAATAAATTTTGGAGGGATTAAATATGCGCTTACAAGATAAAAAAGTATTAACCGTTGTCGATGAAGAGTACAATGATCTTGAATTATGGTATCCGATTTTTAGGTTACAAGAAGAAGGAGCAACTGTGCACATCGCTGGTCCCAAAGCGAACGAAACGTATAACGGACAAGCTGGTATTCCAGCGACAACAGATTATGCATATTCAGATATAGACCCGAAGGATTATGACGGTATTCTCGTCCCAGGGGGCTGGGCACCAGATCGCATCCGTCGTTATGAAGAAGTTCTAGATATTATCCGTGATATGGACAAAGACGAAAAACCCCTTGGCCAAATTTGTCATGGGGGCTGGGTGCTCGCTTCAGCAGGAGTCGTTAAAGGACGAAAAGTAACAAGTACACCAGCGATTAAAGATGATATGGTGAATGCAGGTGCGGATTGGGTCGATGAAGAAACAGTCGTAGACGGACATGTGATTTCAAGCCGCCGTCCATCAGACATGCCGACTTACGTAAAAGCCTATGCGGATAAATTGGCAGAATAACACAAAGGCTTCTGAACAAAAACCAGGTCATTTTAATGGCCTGGTTTTTTTATGTTATAATATAATTTGCATATCTTCATACATGTCATTAAACAATGCAAGAAAGTGAGGAGAACGTATGGATACGATTCAAGAAGGTACTTTACTTTGGGAACCTTCAGATGAAACCGTAAAAAACTCCGAGATACATGCCTTTTTACACTACTTACAAGCGAACAAAAATCTTCATTTCCATAATGAACAAGAATTATGGGAGTGGTCTGTCACACATATCGAAGATTTTTGGGAAACGATCTGGCAATATTTTGATATTCAAAGTAAAACTCATTATGAACACATATTAACTGAGCGAAAAATGCCTGGTGCACAATGGTTCACCGGTGCAACACTTAATTACACGGAACATATTTTCCGAAACAAGACAGATAAACGACCAGCGATTATCCATGCTTCTGAATCAAGAGAGTTAGCGGAAATTACTTGGGATCGATTGTATGAAGAAACAGCAGCCTTCCAAAAAACATTACAAAATTTAGGTGTAGAAAAAGGAGATAGAGTCGTTGCTTACACTGCAAACATTTATGAAACGATTGTCGCCTTTTTAGCCACTGCTAGCTTAGGGGCCATTTGGTCAAGTGCCTCTCCAGACTTTGGTACACAAAGTGTTATCGATCGCTTTAAACAGATTGAACCGAAAGTAATGATTACTGTTGATGGATACACTTATGGTGGAAAGGCTTTTGATCGAACAGATACAATCGAAGATATCCAAGCGGAATTACCAACCCTTGAAGCAACAATTGTGATTCCCTTTTTATCTGAAAATCCAAGGGTTGATGGCTTTAGAAATCCAATGCTTTACGAAAAGGCTATTCGAGAAAAGCACCATGAATTAACTTATGAATACGTAGAATTTAATGACCCCCTTTGGATCTTATTTTCTTCTGGCACGACGGGAGTCCCAAAGCCGATCGTCCATAGTCAAGGTGGTATTTTGCTTGAGCATTTTAAAGCGCTTACTTTCCATCACGATTTAACAAAAAAAGATCGATTTTTCTGGTATACGACAACTGGGTGGATGATGTGGAATTTTGTCGTTGGAGCCCTTTTAACGAAAAGCTCCATCATTTTATATGATGGCAGTCCAATTTATCCACATATCGATAAAATGTGGGAATTTGCTGAACAAACAAAAATGACCGTTTTTGGCACAAGTGCTAGCTATTTAATGAATTGTTTAAAAAATGAACAACACCCGGCTAAAACATACAACTTAGAAAACTTGCGTTGCATAGGTTCAACGGGTTCTCCCCTTCCGCCCGAGGGATTTAAATGGTGTTATGAGCACGTAAAGCAAGATTTATGGATCGCTTCGATTAGTGGTGGGACCGATGTTTGCACGGCCTTTATTTTAGGCTCACCAACAAAACCAGTACATGCTGGGGAACTACAAAGCCGAGGACTAGGTGCGAAAGTTGAAAGTTATTCCGATGATGGAAAGCCACTTATCGGCGATATTGGTGAACTCGTCATTACTGAACCACTTCCGACAATGCCAATATATTTTTGGAATGATGAAGATGGAAGTCGATTACATGAAAGTTACTTCGATGTTTTCCCAAATATTTGGCGCCATGGCGACTTTTTAAAAGTAACCGAACGCGGAACCTGCGTTATTTATGGTCGGTCTGATGCAACTATCAATCGTGGCGGAATTCGTATCGGCACAAGTGAAATTTATCGTGCTGTCGATCAAATCTCAGATATAGCAGATAGTTTAATCGTCGATATTCCGGTGAAGGATGGCGGTTCAATTGTTCCTTTATTTGTAGTGATGGCAGAAGGAAAAGAACTAACAGAAGAGATAACAGCTGAAATTAAGGAC
>DATGRX010000062.1:0-35472 GCA_035303185.1 Bacillota bacterium | reverse complement strand
AGTTTCTACATAAATGCTTTCACTATGAGAAGTAAGCACTGGCACCCGTACACATGTTGCGCTAATTGAAATCTCTTTATCATTGAATATTTTTTTCGTCTCTTCGATCATTTTCAATTCTTCTCCGGTATATCCGTCATGCGTAAATTCATCGATTTTCGGGATGACATTGTAAGCAAATTGTTGATCTTGAGAAAACTCATCAGTATTGTCACTGTTAGATGTCATTTGCTTTTTTAATGTTTGCATACTTTTTCGTCCTGCACCTGAGACTGATTGATACGTAGATGCGATAATACGTTGAATCCCAAAATGCTTTCTAATCTTCTCCAACGCCATTACCATTTGAATAGTTGAACAGTTAGGATTCGCGATAATTCCTTTATCTACTTTTAGCATTTCTCGATTAACTTCCGGGACGATTAAAGGAATGTCTTTTTCCATGCGAAATGCACTTGTATTATCGATAACGACTGCCCCGGCTTCTAATGCATCATGAACATACTCCTTCGATACTTCGGAACCAGCAGAAAAAAATGCGATATCAGTATTATGGAAGCTATCCTTTGTTAATTGTTCGATGACATAGGTTCGTTTACCAATATTTACTTGTTTGCCTTTCGATCTTTTTGATGCGAGTAATGTTAAATTGTTATAAGGAAAGCTTCGATTCTCTAACAACTCACAAATTTTTTCGCCGACTAAACCAGTTGCGCCAACGATAGCTATGTTAAATTTTTTCATATAAACACCTATCCTTTACATTAATTTTATAATGACGTCCGCTAATATTTTCCCAGCTGTTTTAGGAGCAACAATACCTGGTAAACTTTTTGATAAAATAGCATGAATACCGCGTTTTTTTGCATAAGAAAAATCTGTTCCACCCGGTTTTGAGGCTAAGTCTATAATTAAACAATGGGTAGGGAGTTGTTCTATTTCCTGTTTAGTAATTACCGGGGCTGGTACTGTATTTATTAAGATATCACAAGTAGATACATTTTGTTTTAATTCATGTAAAGGAATTGCTTGTAATCCCATTTCAGTAATCCGTGCTAAATCCTTTTTATTTCGTGCACTTACAGAAACATTTGCCCCTAAAGCATAAAATGTTCGAGCAACAGTATGGCCGACTCTTCCAAATCCTACTACCGTTACGTAAGAGGAATGTATCGTATAATCTGTATATTCCATTGCTTTCATAATCGTTCCTTCAGCTGTTGGAATGGAATTATAAATAGCGATATCATCCCGATTTAGTAAAGGAAATAGTTTTATATTGGCGGCATTTGTAACCTCTTGTAAATATTTACTAGTAATCCCTGTGAAAATCTTTGCAGATGGTTTTAATTTATTAAACCACTCTTTCGATAGTTGTATTTGTTGATTCGAAAAAACGACCTCAACGCTCCCCTTCTCATCTGTACCTGTAATAGGTAAAATAACAACATCTACTATGTCAGGATCGATATCTTCAATATTACTTTGTTTTAATGATGTAAAACTTTGCTCTAATTGATCAAAACCTATTAACGTTAAACGAATATCTTTTAATGATTGCAATTGACGGATAAGTTCAATGTAACGGGCATCTCCACCAATGATAAATACTTGTTTTTCCTTCTTCACTAAAAAGCCCTCCAAAAGATTCTTTAATTTCTCTATAGTTTATGTAAAAGCACATTTTTAGTGAACATAAAAAAAGATTAATGTAAGCAAAGGCCACATTAATCTTTTCATTCTCGAATCATTATCATATGTTTTCCAATTTTTTGAACAGAAGACCAGGGTATTTTATGAATTCCATCTTCTTTGATGAAACCAAACCATTTATAATTTGGTAAAACAAACGACTCTATTTTTCCAGTTCTCTTATTAATTTCTAAATCGGTTTGCCCTAAAATGCCTAGTCTTGTTCCTGTCGTTACATCCACAATTTCCTTATCTATGATTTCTTTATATCTCACATATCAACACCTCATTTCTTTGATTAATCTCTAATATTAATCACGATTCGGCTGCATTAATTTTTCGATTGTACCTATTTTATAGTTTTTTTGTTTAATTTCATAAATTAATTTTTCTAATCCTAAAGATACGGGTTTTGTCGGATGCATTAAAATCGTAGCTCCCGGATGAAGCTTTGATAATACACGGTGTAACATAACGTCTGTTGACGGATTTTTCCAATCAATTGTGTCAACAGTCCAAAGTACAGTTTCCATATGCAATGAATGGGCTGTTTTGACAACTTCATCGTTGAAGCTCCCACTTGGTGGTGCAAACCACTTCGGATCCTTTCCGGTAATAGCTTTAAGCACCTCATTTGTTTCATGTATTTCTGTATAAATATCTTCTTTAGATATTCGTTGCATATCCGGGTGACTATATGCATGGTTTCCAATAATATGTCCTTGTTCAAATATCATTTGTACAATATCTTTATTTTTTACCGCCCATTTTCCCTCAATAAAAAATGTTGCCCGAATATTAGCATCTTTTAATGTTTGTAAAATATCAACGATATATTCAGTTCCCCATGACACATTTATTAAAAATGAAACCATGTTTTTTTCTGGATGCCCTCGATAAATTGGGGCTGGAGGTAAATCTTCTATATTTACTTTTGGCTTTACTTGTTCAACGACGAGCAATTCTTCTTTAAAAATATTTTCTTTTTTCATTTTTTTATAAGATTCATTTACATTTACTTTTAAACCAGAACGTCCAGGTGTTTTCTTCCATACTTGATCAATATATGCATCCTCCGCAGGCTCATTCATTTTTTCACTGAACTTTTTTATTTTTTTATATAATTCATCCCTTTCTTTTGTTACTTTGCTTTCCTCAACAGGTAAAGATGTTTGGTTAGTTTGAAATGGATTGTACTCAAATTTTGTGGCGATAAAAATAATGAAAATAAAAATGACAACTTGTATATATTTCTCATATCTTCGCATCATACATCCACCCCACTTAATTAACAATATGAATATTTTAAAGTGGATATGTATGTAAAATAAAAAAAGAAACTGGATACCCAGCTTCTTCATTGATATATTACTTTAAGATTTTCTTTGCTCTTTTTCTTGCTCTAATAATACTGCTTTTCGTGATAAATTGATACGGCCTTGTCGATCGATTTCTTTTACCTTTACCATAATTTCATCGCCTATAGAAACGACATCTTCTACCCGCTTCGTATGTTTCGTGTCTAATTCTGAAATATGAACAAGTCCGTCTTGTCCTTTTAGAATCTCAACAAAGGCTCCGAACTTTTCAATTCTTTTCACTGTTCCTAAATACATTTCACCAACTTCTACTTCTTTAACGATATCTTCAATAATTTGCTTTGCTTTTTCATTCATCTCTTGATCAACGGATGAAATAAATACACTTCCATCTTGTTCTATATCTATCGTTACACCTGTTTGATCAATGATTTCATTAATTTGCTTTCCGCTTGGACCAATTACATCACGAATTTTCTCTGGTTCAATTGTCATCGTTATAATTTTCGGTGCATATTCTGATAACTCTGCTTTTGGTTCTTTGATTACTTCTAACATGGAATCAATAATTTTCATTCTGCCAACTTTTGCTTGTTCTAGGGATTTTTCTAAAATTTCTTTATCAAGACCTTCAATTTTTATATCCATCTGTAAAGCTGTAATTCCATTTGGAGTTCCGGCTACCTTAAAGTCCATATCTCCTAAAGCATCTTCCATTCCTAAAATATCTGATAAAATTGTATAATTGTCCTCTTCGCTAACAAGTCCCATTGCTATTCCTGCAACCGGTGCTTTAATTGGCACACCAGCATCCATTAAAGCTAATGTACCTGCACAAATACTTGCTTGGGAAGATGAACCGTTAGATTCAAGTACTTCTGAAACTAAACGTATCGTATATGGGAAATCTTCTTCAGCAGGTATTACTTTTTCAAGAGCTTTTTCTCCAAGTGCCCCATGACCGATTTCTCTTCTACCTGGTGCTCTCATCGGACCTGTCTCCCCAACACTATAATGGGGGAAATTGTAATGATGCATAAATCGTTTTTCCTCTTCTAAATCAAGACCATCTAATATTTGAACATCTCCTAAAGCACCTAATGTACAAACACTTAATGCTTGAGTTTGTCCACGGGTAAATAATCCTGAACCGTGAGCTCTTGGAAGTAATCCAACCCTGGATGATAAAGGTCGAATTTCATCTTCTTGCCTCCCATCGGCCCGCACCTTTTCACGTAATATTAATTGTCGAACTTCTTCTTTAATTAAATGGTCTAAAATCGTATCGACTTGTTTAGTAAATTCTTCATCTTCTTCATCTTCATACTTGTTTAACGTTTCTTCTTTAACATTTTCTAATGCTTTTTCACGAGCATGCTTATCTTTTACCTGAATAGCAGCTGTTATATCTTCGGCAACTTCTTGTTCAAGTTTCTTAACTAAATCTTCATCCATTGTGAAAAGTTCAACTTCTCGCTTTTCTCTACCAACTTCAGAAACAATTTCTTCTTGAAATTCAACTAAACGAACGATTTCTTCATGCCCAAACATAATTGCATCTAGAACGGTATCTTCGGAAACTTCATTTGCTTCTGCTTCAACCATATTAACAGCATCTTTTGTTCCTGCTACAGTTAAAAATAGTTCACTTTTCTCTTGCTCTTCAACCGTAGGATTGATAATAAATTCACCATCAACTAGTCCGACATTTACCCCAGCGATAGGACCGTCAAAGGGTATATCAGAAATACTTAAAGCTATCGAAGAACCGATCATTGCTGCAATTTCAGAGGAACAATCTTGATCAACACTCATAACTGTACCAATGATCTGTACTTCATTTCTAAATCCGTCGGGAAATAATGGCCGAAGTGGACGATCGATGAGACGAGATGCTAAAACAGCCTTCTCACTTGGACGTCCTTCACGCTTGATAAATCCACCAGGGATTTTTCCTACTGCATAAAGTCTTTCTTCATAATTTACAGTAAGCGGAAAAAATGGTAAATCCTTTGGTTCATCGGATGCTGTAGCTGTTGACAACACGGAAGTGTCTCCGTAATGAACCATACATGCTCCATTTGATTGCTTGGCAACTTCTCCAATTTCAATCGAAAAGGGTTTGCCAGCAACCTCTGTTGTGAAAACTTTCTTTTCTTTTGTCCACATAAATATATGTACTCCTTTCAAACTGACCTCTTCTTTAATCATATAATAGACTTATCTATATTGCGATATATATTGTTTAAATCATACAAAAAAAGCAGGATTTCTCCTGCTTTTGGCTGTTTAACGACGTAATCCTAATTTTTGAATAAGTTCACGATAACTTGCAACGTCATTTTTACGTAAATAGTTTAGCAAGTTTCTTCGACGTCCTACCATTTTAAATAATCCACGACGTGAATGATGATCACGTTTATGAGTTCGTAAATGTTCATTTAAAACGTTAATCTGTTCTGTTAAAACAGCAATTTGAACTTCAGTTGAACCTGTATCATTCTCATGAGTTTTAAATTCTTCAATAATTTCTTGTTTACGTTCTTTTGAAATAGCCATTTCCGGCTCACCTCCTAATAATCATTCATCCCCAATCTCCTAGCAATACGTCGGAGAATCGAATTGCCACGAGATGGTTCACATTGACAATACTACCTTTTTTATAAGCCTTTTGCAAGTAAAATCAAGTATTTTAAGAAGTTGTTTGAAAAAGTTTTCGAACTTCTTTTTCATCCTTTTCCATTGCCCTAATTAAATCATCTACTGATGGGAAGTTTTCCTCATCTCTAATAAATTTATACCATTCAAGTGTAATTTCTTCCCCATAAATTTCTTTTTCGAAATCTAATATATGCACTTCTAATTTCAGATCATTACTATCAGGCGTAAATGTTGGATTCACACCAAGACTTGCTATTGCTTCATATGTGATATTTTTATAAATTGCTTTTACAGCATATATTCCTTTTTTAGGTAACATTGTATCGGAGTCAATCGAAACATTTGCCGTAGGAAATCCTAAATCTCTGCCACGCCTTTCTCCACCGATAACTTTTCCACTAGTCGTTAATCGTCTTCCTAATAAATGATTAACTTTAGGGATATTGCCTTCTTTTAATAACTTTCTTATTTTCGTTGAACTTACCTTTTCTTTACTATTTTTTACCTTTTGGACTGTCGTATATGTAAAACGATTATTCGTCATCGAGCCGATATTTTCCATATTCCCTGCACCTTTATGCCCAAAGGTGAAGTCAAAGCCAGCTACAAGATGATGAATATGTAGCCCGACAATGAATTCCTCAATAAACTCCTGTGGCGTTAATGAGGAAAGTTCATGATTAAAGGTGATGACATACAAACGATCAACATCCATACGCTGTAAAATTTCTTGTTTTTGTTTTAATGGAGTAATATATTTCACTTCACTTCTATTTGGCTGTAAAATTGCTGAAGGATGTGGGTGAAATGTAATTACTGCACTTTCCATTTCATGCTTTTTCGCATAATCGATTGCTGTTTGGATGACTTTTTGATGCCCTTTATGAATGCCGTCAAAAAATCCAATGGATGCCGCAGTCTTCGGTAGTTTTTCTGATAGTAACTTATGTGGATGGGTTAAGTGAAAAGTTTTCATCGTACTCACCTACTTTTTACGTGTTAAAGACACGTTCTGGTCTGATCTTACTTGGGTCCTTTTGATCAAATTTATACAAAGCAACAACTTTCTTATTATGCATTAATTTAAATGGCTCTGTCTTTATTTCGTGCTTCGGTTTCGGTAGCTTTTGCCCGTGAATAACTTTCTGCCTCGTTTGCTCATCGATTTGTATTTCATCAAAATGAACTAATGCTCGCGTTTTTGAATAAAGAAGTTGAGCTAATGTATCATTGTTTTTTGCTTTTTCTAAATCGGCAAAAGTGAAAGCTTCATCTTTAGTAAAATTACTTGATTCTGTTCGAACAAGATATGACATATGTGCTGGAAACCCTAATTTTTTTCCGATATCGACACATAGTGTTCGAATAAAAGTCCCTGCTGAACATGTTGTTTTAAAGGAGAATGAATTATTTTCTGGATTTAATTTTAATAAATCTATTTCATAAATGTCGACCATTCGCTTCGGTCTTTCTATATATTCATTATTTCTTGCATATTCATACAAACGTTTGCCACGAACACGAACAGCAGAATACATTGGCGGAATTTGTGTCACACGACCTTTAAAACTGTTTAAAACGTCTATTAACTCATTTTCACTTGGAAAGGAGTTTATCTTAACTTCTTCGATAATCTTTCCTGTTTGGTCTTCAGTTTCTGTCGCTTGACCTAATGTACACTGTGCAATATATGTCTTTTTTACCTTCGTTAAATACTGGACTAATTTTGTTGCCTCACCGATACATAAAACGAGCACACCTTCAACTTCAGGATCTAAAGTCCCTGTATGACCGATTTTTCTCGTTTGAAAAATCTTTCGCACCTTTTGAACACAGTCATGAGATGTTAAGCCTCTTGGTTTCCATAATGGTAATATTCCATTCATCTTTATCCTCCATTTATTTTATCATCAGGAAAAGTCTGATCTATATTTTAGATCAGACTTATTCATTTATTCCTCGTTTAAATCACGTAAAATGGATTCAATACGACTACCATGCTCAAAAGCTTCGTCATATTTAAAATAAATTTCAGGTGTTTTTCTAAGACGAATTCGTTGGCCTATCTCTGTTCGAATAAATCCTTTTGCTTGAGATAGCCCTATTAATGTGTCATCCTTCTTTTTTTCATCACCTAAAACCGTTACAAAAATAGTCGCTTGTTGCAAATCGCCAGTTACTTCTACTTCAGTAACGGTGACAAATCCAATTCTCGGATCTTTAACCTTAGTTGTTAAAATATCTCCTAATTCCTGTTTAATTTGTTCAGCAACTCGATTTGCCCTAACATTACTCATGATTATTGTCACCTCTTATAAGCGAGAGATTAAATTTGTTCAACATGTGTAATCGTCCGTTCCAATTCTGGGAAGGAATCGATTATTTCTAATGTTTGTTGAATCATTTTTTCAGCGTGGACTTTTTCATTTGAAATCGTAACAATACCAAATTTTATCCTTCGCCAAAGATTTTGATAGTCAATTTCTGCTATAGAAACGTTTAGTTCATTTCTAATTTTATGAACAATACGTTTAATAAGAGAGCGTTTATTTTTAAGGGAGTCTCCTTCATATAATAAACACTCTACTTCTGCATATACAATCATACGCGTTCAATTTCCTCCATGATGAAGGCCTCAATGATATCTCCTTCTTTAATATCATTGTAATCTTTAATAGTTATACCACATTCGTAATTTTGAGTGACCTCTCTTACGTCATCTTGGAATCGCTTAAGATCTAAAATTTCACCTTCATGCTGTACAACTCCATTACGTATGAGACGTATACCGGCATCACGCTGGATTTTACCGTCAGTTACATAGCAACCAGCAATTGTTCCAATTCGAGAAACATGGAACGTCTCTCTTACTTCAGCTTGGCCAATTACTTTTTCCTCATATTCTGGATCAAGTAATCCTTTCATGGCTGCTTCAACTTCTTCAATGGCTTGATAAATGACACGATGTAGTCGAACATCTACACCCTCTGATTGAGCTGCTTTTTGTGCATTTACATCCGGTCGTACGTTAAATCCAATAACAATTGCATTTGAAGCAGAGGCTAAAATAATGTCCGATTCCGTAATTGCTCCAACTCCTATATGGATAATCTGAACCTTGACATTTTCAACTTCAATTTTTTGAAGTGAGGAGGCCAAAGCTTCCGCTGAACCACGGACATCTGCTTTAATGATAATCTTAATCTCTTTCATGTCACCCTGTTTAATTTGCTCGAACAAATCATCAAGGCTAATTCTTGACTTTTCACTTCGTTCTTCTTCAATTTGCTGTCTTTCACGTGCCATTCCAATTTGTCGAGCTTTTCTTTCTTCCGCAAATACAAGGAATTGATCCCCGGCTTCAGGAACATCGTTTAAACCAGTAATTTCTACTGGTGTTGACGGACCTGCTTCCTCAATTCGCTGCCCGAGATCGTTAACCATTGCACGGACCTTTCCATACGTATTTCCGATGACAAGCGGATCACCGATTCGTAGCGTTCCATTTTGGATAAGCAAGCTTGCAACAGACCCGCGACCTCGATCTAATTCAGCATCAATAACAGTTCCGAAAGCTTCTTTGTTCGGATTTGCCTTTAACTCTTCCATTTCAGCAACGAGTAAGATCATTTCGAGCAGATCATCAATTCCGTCACCTTGTCGAGCTGACATTTGAACAAAAATTGTATCGCCACCCCAATCCTCGGCGACTAATTCATATTCTGTTAGTTCCTGCATGACTCTATCAGGATTTGCCTCTTCTAAATCCATTTTGTTAACAGCTACGATAATTGGAACACCCGCTTCTTTTGCGTGGTTAATTGCTTCGACCGTCTGTGGCATAACACCATCATCAGCTGCAACGACTAAAATGGCTATGTCTGTTACTTGTGCCCCTCGGGATCTCATACTTGTAAAAGCTTCGTGACCTGGCGTATCTAAAAAGGTAATTTTCTTCCCACTTGTTTCAATTTGGTATGCTCCGATATGTTGTGTGATACCTCCAGCTTCTCCTTCAGTCACTTTTGTCTTTCGAATAGCATCAAGTAAAGTCGTTTTTCCGTGATCAACGTGACCCATAATCGTCACGACAGATGGCCTTTCAACTAAATTTTCACTTTTATCTTCAGAAATATATTTATATAAATCAGTTTCATCAAATATTTCCTCTTTTTGTGCTGTATACCCATACTCTTCACAAATTAATTCTACAGCAGTATCATCTAAGTTTTGATTCTTTGTAGCCATAACTCCTAAAAACATTAAATTTTTAATAATTTCTGCTACATCTTTCTCTAGTTTCTCTGCCAATTCTTCGACTGTAATTGGTTCTGTATAAGTTAGGACATTTTCTGAGGATTTTTCCTGTTCTTCTTCTATTTCCTCTGCAATCTCTACCTCCTCATGAACTTGTGTTAATTCTTCTTGTTCTTGCGCTACTTTATCTACTTGAACATCTTCAGTATCTGCTTCTCCATAAATCATATCATCTAGTTGTTTTTGAATATCACTATCAATTGTTGCCATATGATTTGTAATTTCAATATTTAACTCTTCTAAATACTGTAAAACCTCGCGACTTGTTAAATCGTGTTCTCTTGCATATTCATAAACTCGCATGTTACTCATCTGTTCACCTCCGAAAAAATTCACGTAAAATAGCTCTTAAGATTTTCTGCAAAACCTTTATCTATAATAGAAAGAGCCACTCTACCTGTTTTACCGATCGCATGGCCTAATGTATCTCGATCCTCCGCAAACACATACGGAACTTTATAAAAGTTACACTTATCTTTAATTGTCTTTTTCGATCGGCTCCCTATATCTGATGCTAAAATGATTAATTGGGCTTGTTTACTTTGAATGGATTGAATGACTAATTCTTCTCCATCTAAGCATTTATTCGCCCGATAAGCTAATCCTAATGTGTTTAAATACATTTTATTCATTTTTAATTCTCTACCATTTCTTTTAAGCTTTCATAAACTGAATCATCGATCGTTAATTTAAATTCATCTTCTAGAACTTTCAATTGGATGGCTCGCTCAATAACATCTTTATCTTTAGAAATATATGCACCACGACCATTTTTCTTCCCCGTTGGATCAACAAAAACTTCCTTATCCCTCGTCCGGACAATTCGAATAAGTTCTTCTTTAGGTTTCATTTCTTTTGTGACGATACATTTTCGAAGAGGTACTCTTCTTTTTCGTACCATATGAAATCACTCCTCTATTCGAATAGAAAATCGTCTTCTTCCTCAATTTCAGGTTCTAAATCTTCTTCTTGAAATAAATCTTCTATTTCTTCAGTTTCTAATTTCTCTAATAAACCTTCTTCTTTTGCATCAGTTTCACTTTTGATATCGATTTTCCAACCGGTTAATCGAGCAGCTAAACGAGCATTTTGTCCCCGTTTACCGATAGCTAGTGAAAGCTGATAGTCGGGAACGATAACAGTCGTTTCCTTTTCTGCTTCGTTTACAAGAACTTTAATCACTTTAGCTGGACTTAACGCATTTGATACATAAATGACTGGATCATCAGACCATTCGATAATATCGATTTTTTCTCCTTGTAATTCATCAACGATCGCTTGAACTCGTTGTCCACCTTGACCAACACAGGATCCAACTGGATCAACGTTTTCATCTTCAGCATAAACAGATACTTTTGAACGATCGCCAGCCTCTCTGGCAATAGATTTAATTTCAACAATACCATCATAAATTTCTGGAACTTCCATTTCAAATAATCGTTTTAATAATCCCGGATGTGTTCGAGAAATAAAAATGCGTGGATCGCGATTGCCCTTTTCAACTTTTGTAACATAAACTTTAATCCGATCATGTATATCATACGTTTCACTTGGCATCTGATCATTTTCAGAAAGCCTTGCCTCGATCTTTCCTAAATCAACAAAAACTGTATTTCGATCCTTTCGTTGAATAATACCAGTAATGACATCTTCTTCATGATCGATATACTCTTCATATATAGCAGAACGTTCTGCTTCACGAACTCGTTGTGTGACTACTTGTTTTGCTGCTTGTGCGGCAATTCTCCCAAAATTTTTAGGTGTTACTTCTACTTCAATAATATCATCAATTTCATAATTCGGGTCTATTTCTTTTGCTTCTTCAAGGGAAATTTCCTCTTGTTCAGATTCAACTTCCTTGACTACTGTTTTTCGAGCATAAATATCCATTTTTCCTTCTTCTACGTTGATATCTACTCGAACATTTGAGGCTGATTTGAAGTTTCGTTTATATGCTGAAATTAAAGCTGCTTCTAATGTTTCAACTAAAACTTCTTGGTCGATACCTTTTTCTTTCTCTAAATAATGCATCGCCTCGAACATTTTATTGCTCACGTTTATCCGTCCTCCTTTATAATGCTACCGCTAAACGAGCATTTGCTATTTTTTTAAATGGTATTTCTGCCGTTTTCTTTTTTGACAATACTTGATACTCGATTGTGGCTATATCATTTTCAAATTGCTTTAACAATCCTTCATAAACTTTTTCACCGTTAACAGGTGCATAAAGCGTCATGTAGACATGTTTACCTACACTGTTTTTAAAATCTTCTTTTGTTGAAATTGGTCTTTCAACACCTGGAGATGAAACTTCTAAAAAATATGTTCCTGGAATAAAATCTTCTTCATCTAATTTTTCACTTAACTCATTTGAAAGTAAGCCACATTCGTCGATGGTAATTCCACCTTCTTTTTTATCAACGAAAATCTTTAAATACCATTCAGGACCTTGCTTAACATACTGTAAATCAAAAAGTTCTAATGACATTTCATCAAGTATTGGCTGCAATAGTTCTTCAGTTCTTTCTCTTACAGATTTACCCATATAAATCCTCCTTTACTTCATGATTACTTAGGATTAGGTTTCTTCATAAAAATATATACAACTTTATTCAATATAAAACCCCCGCCGTTTAGGCAAGGGGCATCAGAGAAGTTTTTTGTAAAAAAGAGTGGGTTTGCCCCACTCCCAATCGTACACTGTTACATGCCACTAAAACTATAACATATCATGGCAAATCATGCAATGTTTTCTTGTTAAAATAAAGACAATTGATTTTCTTCAGCCATTCCTTCTAAGCAACCGTGTTGATCTAAATATTCAAGAACGGTTTTAGATATTCGACTTCGTTCTCGTAAATCTTGTTTTGATAGAAACTCTCCTTGTTCCCTTGCTTTCACAATATTTTTTGCAGCATTTGTTCCTAAACCGTCTACTGAGTGGAAAGGAGGAATAAGAGTATCTCCATCGACGATGAATTCTGTTGCATGGGATCGATATAAATCGACTTTTTGGAATGTAAAACCACGTTCTGTCATCTCTAGAGCAACTTTTAGTACCGTTAATAGATTCTTTTCCTTCGGTGTTGCATCATTTCCTTTATTTCTTATTTCAATAACACGTTCTCTTAAAGCATCTTTTCCTTGAACCATTGTATCTAATTCAAAATCTCGGGCTCTGACGGAAAAATATGCTGCGTAAAACTCAATTGGATAATAAACTTTGAAATAAGCAATCCTTACAGCCATTAATACATAAGCGGCTGCGTGTGCTTTTGGGAACATATATTTAATCTTTTCACAGGATTCGATGTACCAATTTGGCACATTATGTTTTTTCATCTCTTCTATCCAATCAGGCTTAAGCCCTCTTCCCCTTCGAACAGATTCCATAATCGTAAACGCTAAAGATGCATCTAATCCTTTTTGCATTAAATAAACCATAATATCATCACGACATCCAATAACCTCTGACAATTCACAAATTCCATCATTAATTAAGTCCTGGGCATTTCCAAGCCAAACATCTGTTCCGTGAGATAATCCAGAGATAATAACGAGTTCTGCAAAAGAACTAGGTTTCGTTTGCTCTAACATTTGCCTGACAAATTGTGTTCCGAATTCTGGAACACCTAATGTCCCGGTTTGACAAAGGATGCGTTCTGGATCAACACCAATCGATTCAGTACCTGAAAAAAGCTGCATAACCTTTTCATCATCAATCGGAATTGACTGAGGATCAATACCTGTTAAATCTTGTAACATTCGAATGACCGTCGGATCATCATGTCCGAGTATATCAAGTTTTAATAAATTATCCTCAATCGAATGGAAGTCAAAATGAGTTGTTTTCCATTCACTTTCCCTATCGTCTGCGGGATATTGAATAGGAGTAAAATCGAATATTTCTTTATCTTCTGGTACAACAATAATCCCGCCCGGATGTTGACCTGTTGTGCGCTTGACACCAGAACACCCTTGCACGAGGCGATCAATTTCAGCATTACGGTAATGAATATCAAAATCAGATGCATATCCTCTTACATATCCATAAGCCGTTCTCTCAGCGATCGTTCCGATTGTTCCCGCACGAAACACCTTATCTTCTCCAAACAATTCCCTCGTATAATTATGGGCATTCGGTTGATATTCCCCAGAAAAGTTTAAATCAATATCAGGTACTTTATCTCCTTCAAAACCTAAAAAAGTTTCAAACGGAATATCTTGTCCGTCCTTCATCAATGGTATATTACAATTTTCACAATGTTTATCCGGTAAATCAAACCCACTTGCATAGCTTCCATCCGAAATAAATTCGACGTATTGACAACTTTCACATACATAATGGGGCGGTAGCGGATTTACTTCAGTAATGTCGGTTAAAGTTGCTACTAAGGACGAACCGACTGAACCTCTGGAACCGACTAAATAGCCATCATTTAAAGAGCGCTTAACTAATTTATGGGAGATTAAATAAATAACAGAAAAACCGTGACCAATAATACTATTAAGCTCTTTTTCTAATCGTTTTTCAACGATTTCTGGTAAATCTTCACCGTACAATTCCTGAGCATTTTTATAAACAAGTTCTTTCACTTCTTCTTCTGCACCTGGAATATGTGGTGTATATAAGTCTTTTTTAAGCGGTCGAACAGATTCAATTTGTTTATTTATCGCTTGAGTATTTGTAACGACAACTTGGTGAGCTAGTTTTTCACCTAAAAACTGAAACTTTTCAATCATCTCATCTGTTGTATAGAAAGGTGTGTTCGGCAATGTTTGACGATTTAGTGGGTTTCCTTTTTGTGATGCAATTAATATTTTTCGGTATAGTTTCTCATGTTCTTCTAAATGATGAACATTTCCAGTTGCTACGACAGGCTTATTCAATCGTTCACCTAACTTTGTTAAATTATTTAAAACATCTAAAATTTGTGCTTCATTTTGTACGATATCCCTCTCAATTAATCCAATATATACTTCAGGTGGATGGATCTCGATAAAATCATAAAATTGGGCAACTTCTTCTGCTTCTTGAACAGATTTTTGTAACATCGTTTCAAAAAGTTCGCCTTCATCACAGGCAGAGCCGATAAGTAAACCTTCCCTGTGCTCTTGTAAAAGCGATCTAGGAATACGCGGTGTACGGTAAAAATAATTAATATGGGATTCTGACACTAACTTATATAAATTTTTTAAACCTATTTCATTTTTAACAAGAATTGTACAATGATACGGTCTTGCATGCTGATAGGCATTACCTTCTCCAATATGATTGTTTAGTTCTAAATGATTAATAATATTTTTTTCTTTTAATTCTTGAAGAAACTTCCAAAACAAATAACCAGTTGCTTCCGCATCATAAATCGCTCTATGGTGCTGAACTAATTCAACATCTAAATGATCACAAAGGGTGTTCAAGCGGTGATTACCTAATTCCGGATATAAAAATCGTGCTAATTCTAGAGTATCGATAACTGCATTTGTTAATGGATCAATATTAATCCTTTGTAAACCGTTATTTAAAAAGCCCATATCAAAACTTGCATTATGGGCAACTAATACATCGTCACCTATCCATTCATAAAATCGTTTAAGGACATCATCTACCTCTGGAGCATCTACGAGCATGTCATCCGTAATACCTGTGATATCTGTAATCACTTTCGGTAATGGACGATGAGGATTTGCAAAGGATTCAAATTTATCAATCACTTCTCCACGATGTATTTTAACTCCCGCAATTTCAATAATCGTATCATAGACAGCTGAAAGACCTGTTGTTTCAACATCAAAAACAACAAATGTGCTTTCTTCTAAATAAATATCTTTTGTGTTATAGGCAATGGGTACTCCATCATCGACAAGATTTGCTTCCATTCCATAGATAACTTTCATATCATACTTCTCACTTGCCGCAAATGCCTCAGGGAATGACTGAACGACAGAATGATCAGTAATCGCTATTGCATCATGACCCCATTTAGCTGCCTGTGCAATTAAATCTGTTGGTGAGACAACAGCATCTAATTGACTCAATGTTGTATGGGCATGCAATTCTACTCTACGTTCACCTTCTTTTGCTTGATCTGTTCTTAGTTGAACATCAATTTCGTTAATATCATTCGCCATCATGACGAGCTGATTAGAATACATATCGGTTTGGATACGCCCTCGGGCTTTAATCCACATCCCAGAGGTTGCCTTTTCAAACATTGCTTCATCTTCATCATTTCGAGAAAATAGCTTTACTTCTAAGGAATCTGTGTAGTCTGTTACTTTTAAAATAAGTAAACTCCTACCTGAACGAAGTTTAATCGTTTCTACATCAAATACATAACCTTGAATAGTTTTTCGATGTTCTTCTTCTAATATATGTTCCATCGCAATTGATTCATCATTGATTTTGTAGCCAATGACGAACATTTCTTCTTGTTTTTTATAGTTTTTCCTTCGTTTCTTTTCATTTCTAGCAATTTTTTCTGCAATTAATTTATCTTCGTTAGCTTGTTGTTTTCTAAAGTTCTCAATGTCATCATTGTTTGTTTCGACTTTAGTTTCAATGTTCATAATAGGTAATCCTACACGTTTACAAAATGTGCGGAAATCACCTTCTAAATGCTTTTTTAATGAGGCAGACTGCGGTTTATTGTTTACACGAATGATAATTTGCTGCCCATTTATTTCGGGAGTTTGTTGTAAAACTTCCCCATTTATTCCCGGGGGTATTTGGGCATAGGTTGATAAAAAATACTGCCAGTAATCACTAATTAATTTTTCATCAAAAGTAGGGTCATCAATATATAGCGACACTTCAGTCTTCGCAATATTGTTAAATGAATTATGTATATGTTCGATAAAAGTTTTATAAATTTTAATTGGAAGTACATCTTTTAATTTTATGTGAAAATGCCATCGTTTACTTTTAGTAAATACTTCTAATTTTTCAATCGTACTTTCATCAAAATAAGTTTGACACTTTATATCATTTAATTGAATTTGTTCAAGTAAAACATTCATTTTCTTCTGTTTAGATAAAGACATCGATTCCACCTCTTTTTCGCTTGGGAAGTGTAGTTTGTAAGATAAAGTCTCATTGCTTTAACACAATGAGACTTTACATACCTTTTAATTTATCACATAAACAATCGTTGAATGTCGTTCCAAGTGACAATAATCATAAGTAACATAAGCAATGCAAATCCGATAAAATGTACCATTCCTTCTTTTTGTGGATCAATCGGTTTTCCGCGAATTGCTTCAATTCCCACGAATAATAGACGCCCACCATCTAATGCTGGTAAAGGAACGAGATTAATGATTCCTAAATTTACACTCAACATCGCCGTCCACATAATAAACGTCTCAATTCCTAAGCTAACTGCTTGATCGGTTACATCATAAATCATTACTGGTCCACCAAGCATATCAATAGAGTACTGTCCAGTCACTAACATGACTAAATTTACTATAATTAATTTTGTAATTTCATAGGTTTGTTCAAATCCGTACAATAAAGATTTTGAGACCGATTTTTCAAAGGCTAGCCGAACACCTAACTGTCCAATCGTTTCACCTTCAACTTCTATTTCAGCAGGTGTTACTGCCATCGGAATAATTTCTTCATCTCTTTTTATTTTTAATTGAAGCTCTTCATTTGGGTGTTCTGCAATCATAATCGTAAATGCTTCCCATTCATCTATCGGGGTTCCGTCAACTTCCACAATTTCATCGCCTTCCATGATTCCGGCTTCAGCAGCAGGTGAGCCAGGCTCTGTACTTCCTATAATTGCTCGATCTTCGGGAACACCTTGCATAACACCTAATAACATAAATAAAAGGGCTGCTAAAAGGATATTCATCATCGGACCTGCAAAAAGTTGCATCGCTCGTTGTCCAACGGTTTTTGAAGCAAATTGTCGATCATAAGGTGCGATTTGTGTTTCACGTTCATCCATGACAAAAAGCGCTTTTTCATGAACTTGAAAAGATAATTTCTCATCCATTTTATCTAATTCATAACCTTCGATGATTAAATCATGATTTAAATCAACACGTTCAACTTCGATAACTCGAGCATTTGGATGTTTCGATTTATTATTAACAATAATTTTCTCAACTTCACTATCAGAATTAAACTCAAGACCGACATGATGGCCAGGCCTAAGTTCTATAATTTCAGGATCTTCACCAGCCACTCGGACATATCCACCGATAGGAAGTAATCGAATCGTATAATGAGTTTCATTTTTATAAAATGAAAGGATTTTAGGTCCAAAACCTATTGCGAATTCTCTTACAAGCATTCCCGCTCGTTTTGCAAAAATTAAATGGCCAAACTCATGAACAAATACGAGTAGACCAAACATAAAAATAAACGCAATAACGGCATTCACTTAGAGCACACTCCTTCTTGTCTTTACCTTATATAAAGTTTAATACATATAAGATTGGTAAAACAAATAATAAACTATCAAATCGGTCGATTATACCGCCGTGACCTGGTAAAAGTTGACCAAAGTCATCTACAGCGAAATGACGCTTTAAGGCAGATGCAACTAAATCACCCATTTGTCCCGCAATTGAAATAAGGATAGTATAACCTAATAACAATATAAAAGGCATGTCAAAAGGAGCAACGATCTGAAAAATGATTCCGGTAATTATAGCAATTATTAATCCACCGATTGCTCCTTCTACCGTTTTATTCGGACTAATTGATGGCCATAATTTTTTACTCCCAAATAAATTCCCTGAAAAATATGCGCCTGAATCTGTCGCCCATATGATAAATAAAGTGAATAATAAATAGGATAAACCAACTTCACGCATATAAATAAAAAAGTAAAAGCCAATAGCAACATACATCGTACCTAATATAAAAGTTCCTGCTTGTTCAAAGGAAAATTTGTTTTCACTACATACAGTGTATGTTAATAGGAGTACCATTAAACCAATAAAAGTAATTTTAAAATCTAATTTAAGAAATGTAAATATGTAATCCTGAGCAGATAGTAAGATAAGCCATGTAGCAAACAAAGAAATTACAGATGGTATCAAAAACTTTATACCGTTTATTGCTCGCAAAAGCTCAATCATTCCTATCGTTCCCATTACAAACGTTAACATAAAAAAAGGTAATCCACCATAAACAGTAATTGGTATAAAAATGAGTAATGCGATTATTGCTGTAATTATTCGTTTAACCATCGTTGACCACCTTATATTCCTCCATAACGTCTCTGTCTTTGTTTATATTCATCGATCGCTTGTTTAAATAATTCACCAGAAAAATCTGGCCAATACACATCTGTAAACCAAAATTCTGTATATGCGAGTTGCCATAACAAAAAATTGCTTAATCGTTGTTCGCCACTCGTACGAATCAGAAGATCTGGATCAGACAAATTATTCGTATATAAATACTCTGAAAATATATTTTCATCAATATTTTCAGGAGATATTTTTTCTGCTTTTATATCGTTCATAATACTTTTTGTCGCTTCAATAATTTCATTTCGACTTCCATAGTTAATCGCAAAGTTTAATAATAATCCATTATTTTGCTTTGTTTTTTCCTTTGCATATGCAATCGCTTTTTGAGTATGTTCTGGCAAAATATTCGTATTTCCAATCGTATCTATACGAACATTATTTTTAATCAAGTCCGGTAAAAAAACATCTAAAAACTCATTTGGTAATCTCATTAAAAAATCAACTTCTGCTTTTGGTCGTTTCCAATTTTCCGTTGAAAAAGCATATAACGTTAAAATTTTCACGTGGCATTTAATAGCCATTTTTACTGTTTCTTTAACGACATCCATTCCTTTTTTATGCCCAGCTACCCGAGGAAGGCCACGTTTTTTTGCCCACCTTCCGTTACCGTCCATAATAATAGCTACATGTGTTGGTGTCTTAATTTTTTCATTTCTATTTTGTTTATTTAGAAAAGGAAACTTCATTGACATAGTAGTCCTCCAAAACTCGGTTTTATAACAATATGTTTATATGCCTACTAATTATATCACTATATGTGAGATAAAGAAATATAAAAAAGGCAAGGAACAATATAATGAATAAGTCCTTGCCTAGAAATTAAATTTTCTTATATTGAATAATTATACTTCCATAATCTCTTCTTCTTTTTCATTAGCGAGTTCATCAATTTTCTCTGTATAACTATCTGTTTCATTTTGAACTTGATTTTCGCCATTTCGAAGCTCATCTTCAGTCAAATCTCCATCTTTTTCTGCTTTTCGCAGTGCATCATTTGCATCACGCCGATGATTTCTAATTTGAATTTTTGCTTCTTCTGTGTACTTACCAACAACACGAACTAATTCTTTACGTCTTTCTTCAGTAAGTGCTGGAATACTAATACGAATAATATCTCCATCATTTGACGGTGTAAGACCTAAGTCTGCTTTTAATATGGCTTTTTCGATATCAGCAAGGGCTGTCTTATCAAAGGGAGTAATGACGAGTAATCTTGCCTCAGGTGCTGTAACATTCGCCAATTGATTTAGAGGAGTATTTGTCCCATAATATTCAACAAAAACATTATCTAGTAAATTTGGATTCGCTCTTCCTGCTCTTACAGTTGCAATATTTCTTGTAAATGCTTGAACAGATTGATCCATCTTTTCACGCATTTCTTTTATCGTACTTGCGATCATGATTATTTCCCCCTTATTATCGTTCCAATTTCTTCTCCAAGTACTACTCGTTTAATATTACCTTCTTCTGAAATAGAAAATACAATTAGTGATATGTCATTATCCATGCAAAGGGATGAAGCTGTTGAATCCATTACACCTAATCCTTCATTGAGCATATCCATATATGATAAATGATCATACTTTTTAGCATCTTTATTAATTTTTGGATCATCTGTGTAAACACCATCAACATTATTTTTCGCCATTAAGATGACGTCCGCCTCAATTTCCGCTGCCCGTAAAGCTGCAGTTGTGTCCGTTGAAAAATATGGGTTTCCTGTACCAGCTGCAAAAATAACAACACGACCCTTTTCTAAATGACGGATGGCTCTTCTACGTATGTATGGTTCGGCAACTTGTCTCATTTCGATAGAGGTTTGTACACGAGTTTGAATTCCCATCATTTCTAAACTATCTTGCAAAGCTAGTGAATTCATCACTGTTGCTAACATTCCCATGTAATCAGCTGTTGCCCGGTCCATACCTACTTCACTACCGACTTGACCACGCCAAATATTTCCGCCACCAACGACAACGGCAATTTCTACATTTAGCTCAGAAATTTCTTTAACTTGTTTTGCAATGGATTTCATGACAATTGGATCGATACCATATCCAGCTTCACCACTTAAAGCTTCACCACTAAGTTTTAATACAATTCTACGGTATTTTGCTGTCGACATGTTTACCTCCAAAATTCGTAATCATTGTATGTATCCAGAAATAGGGAACAAATCACTTTGTTCCCTACTTGTAGATTTATTGATTTTTCATTTGACTCATAACTTCTTCTGCAAAGTCCTCTTCACGTTTTTCCATACCTTCGCCGACTTCATAGCGAATTGCTTCTTTTACAGTTGCATTATTTTGTTCGACAAACTTTTCTACTGTTACATCTGGATCTTTAACGAATTCTTGCTCAAGCAAGCAATTTTCTTCGTAAAATCTGCCGAGTCTTCCTTCTACAATTTTTTCTACAATATGCTCAGGCTTTCCTTCTTGTAAAGCTTGGGTTTCTAAAATTTCCTTTTCACGATTGACTTCCTCTTCAGGAACATCATCACGAGAAACATACTTTGGATTTAAAGCTGCCACATGCATAGCCACATCTCTAGCGATGTCATCATCGTTTGTTCCTTCTAAAAGTGTTAAAGCACCAATACGGCCTTCCATGTGTAAATAGGCACCAAAAGCATCATCGTCTGATTTTGTTAAAAGTGCAAAGCGACGAAGTGAGATTTTCTCTCCAATTGTTGCGATTGCGCTATTAATTGTATCTTCTACTGTATCTTCTGTTCCATTAAACTTTTGTCCTAAAGCTTCTTCTACAGTTTCAGGCTTTTCTGTCACGAGATGCTTTCCTAAATCGGATAATAATGTTTGGAATTGCTCATTTTTTGTTACGAAATCTGTTTCACAGTTTACTTCTAACAAAACAGCTGTATTTCCAGCTACCTCAATATGAGCAGAGCCTTCAGCTGCAATTCGATCAGCTTTTTTAGCGGCTTGAGAAACACCTTGTTTACGTAAATAATCAATGGCTTCTTCAATGTTTCCATTCGTTTCTTCAAGTGCTTTTTTACAATCCATCATTCCTGCACCAGTTTTTTCTCGTAATTCTTTTACCATTTTAGCTGTAATAGCCATGTATAATCCTCCTAAATAAAAATAGTGTTAACAATTCGGAACTGCTTCTTAAAAAAAGGTGATAGATGGTTAGACACCTTATCACCTTATCCGTTTATTCTTCTTCAGTCTCTTCGACTTTTACTGTTTCTTCAGCTTCCTCTACTTCTTCTGTATCTTCTACTTCTTCAACTGTATCTTCTGCAGGAGTTTCAGCAACTTCTTCCTGTTCAGAAACGTCTTCTGTTTCTGTCATCTGTGCTTCAATTGTTTCCTCTCCTTGCTTTCCTTCAAGAACAGCATCTGCCATTGTAGAAGTAAGTAATCTAACTGCACGAATCGCATCGTCATTAGCAGGAATGACATAATCGATTTCATCTGGGTCACAGTTTGTATCTACAATTCCTATAATTGGAATATTAAGTTTTCTAGCTTCTGCTATAGCAATTCTTTCTTTACGTGGATCAATCACAAAGATTGCATCCGGTAATTCTTTCATGTCACGAATTCCACCTAAAAATTTCTCAAGGCGGTTCTTTTCACGTAATAATGTAACGACTTCTTTTTTAGGAAGTACTTCAAACGTACCGTCTTCTTCCATTTTTTCAATTTCTTTGAGACGGCCAATACTTTTACGGATTGTTTTAAAGTTCGTCAATGTACCTCCAAGCCATCGTTCTTTTACATAATACATCCCGGCTCTTGTTGCTTCTTCATAGACGGTTTCTTGCGCTTGTTTTTTTGTACCAACGAATAAAATCTTACCATCATTTGCGGCTAGATCTCGAACGTACTCATAAGCTTCATTAACTTTTTTGACTGTTTTCTGTAAGTCAATAATGTAGATACCGTTTCTTTCTGTGAAAATGTACGGCTTCATTTTTGGATTCCATCGTCTTGTTTGATGTCCAAAATGAACTCCTGCTTCTAATAATTGTTTCATTGAAATGACTGACATTTACTTTCCTCCTTGGTTTTTTCCTCCGTTTAGTTCATATTTATATATTGACCGAATAGGCACCAAATATATAAATCCCTAAACGTGTGTATTTTTAGATCTTTTTACTTATCTAATTATACCAGAAATACTATATCATAACGTGTTCAGATGAGCAAGGTAAAAGATCAATTATTTTTATGAAATTTTAAAATGAGTTCAGCTTCTGTCTTTCCACATTGTAGTTTCTTGGCTATTTGGTCTACATCAAACCCACGTTCAGCAAGGGCGAGTATTTGTGCCTCTAATGATGTTTCAACTTCATATGCATCGTCATTTGAACGAAGGCTAACAGCTGTATCACCTGTTTTAATTTTTTCATCAATCCTAGTTTCCGATATTTTTTTAGGTGTTCGTACAAAAGATTGTAATTTTTCATTTTCTTGTTTTATTTCTTCTAAATAAGTTTCAAATAAGGATTGTAATTGTTTGGATTGTGCCTGTTCACTATTCTTATAACTTTGATAAAGTTGAAAGAGTACAATTAACGTGATGATATGAATCATAAAACTAATCAAAAGCAAGAAGCTAGTCATATACTCACCTCTATCTCGTAATATCTACCTGTTTTCCTAAATATGGATGTTGTAACTGCTTGTTAAATGTTTGTTCATCTGTTTGTTGCTGTTCATCATCATTTCGTTTTTTATTTGACAGATTATCTTCTGAATCATCTTTTACTTTTTGTTGTTTTGTTTTTTCAAATCTATTCGGCCGTGTTCGCTCCAATTGCTGTTGTCTTAATTGACTTTGTGCAAGTGACTCTTGGAATCGTTGATTTTGCTTTGACAATTGCTCTTGGTATTTTCCAACATCCTGTGTTCTTGGAAGGGCAACTTGCATTTCAATCGATTTCCAACTCATCACGGATCACTCCTTACACATTTAATTAGGCCGGATAACAATCTCTTTATTCATCAAGTAAACTTCTACATATTTGTATTCCTTGTCAATAACTTGTTCATATTTTCCGAATATTATGTTTGTGTTTGGATGTAAACTACGATGCACAACAATTTTACCATTTTCATCACTATGTTTATTTAGCTTTTTTATTTTCGACTCAACTTCTTCTAGTTCTTGCAAAGATGCTTGATATGATCTTTTTTGACGTAATAATAGCTCTTTTATTTGTTCAGTTTGTTCACGTTGTAATAAATTTTCTTTTATTTTTTGTAGGTTATTTATATTTTTTTCTAATTCCTTTTGTTTATGAAGTAATTTTTCTTCCTCTTCCAATTGTTCCTCATCAAGTGAAATTTTAATTTTTGTTTTTATATTTAATCGATTTCCCATATCTCTTGCTTCAATTAAACGTCTTGCAACTACCTTTCCTCCAATAATATTTCCCAATTGACAGTAAATATCTTTACTTGCTTGACATTCGCTATGCATAATAGAGTTTTCTACAAAAATAGAACCGTTTGATTTTGCAATGCCTTGATTCATATAACCGACATGGATATCACCTTTTGCTATTAATTTACCCTTTTGTAATCCGGCAAATCCCTCGGCAATAAATATGGATCCTTCCGCAACAATTGTCGCTGCTTCCACAATTCCGTAAACTTTCACATCTCCTCCAGCATGAATAGAAAAGCCTGCTGGGACATCGCCATGTATAATAACTGAACCGATAAAATCAATATTTCCCGTTTCCATCGTAACGTCACCGTGAACTTCAAAGACGGGTTGAACCTCTATTATGTTTTGATTTATCACTACTTGTCCATCTAGTATAGCATACAATGTTTGATCTGAATCATTAAACTTTACATTTTTACCTGGTCTTATATGATATGGTTTTCCACGCTTAGCAGGGATAACCTCATCAGTAACAGTTCGCCCGTCCTTTCCATCTGTTGGTGGAGTAAGTTTTGCTAAAGTATCATTTTCCTTAACAGAAGGAATACGCATAACGTCACGAAAATTCCAATCCTCAGTTTGTTTTACGGAAGAACTAAAATCAAAGGTATATTTGATTTTTCCATCTTTGCCGTCTTCTGCAGGAATGCCACGTGCAATTTCAATTGGAAAGTCTGTTGTTGGAGGATGTGATAAAAGTAATTCAACTGCTTCTGGATGAATACCAAAAACTATTTGACTATTTTGAAGAAATTCATGTAAATTTTGCTTAGTAATTTTCTGTTTATTCTCTTCATACAATTCCGTACAAAACAATTCCGCTCGTAACATGTCGGATGATATTTCTACACGTAACATTTTATTTATTTCCATGATAAACACCCTTCTTTTTATTAATTAGTTTTTACATTCACATCGAAAAGAGTAGAGATTATATTTATTGTTTAATTATTCTCTACTCTTATCACGCCAACTTCTGAAGTATCTCCCTTAATTTAAACAAAGCGGATTTATGTACTTGTGATATTCTTGATGTTGATAAATTCATCACTTCTCCAATTTCAGTCATCGTTAGTTCTTCATCGTAAAATAAACTAATAACGAGTTGTTCATTTTCATTTAAATGTTTTATACTTTCGGATAATTCTTGTATTAATTCTTTATGAATTAACTCTTTTTCTGGCATAGGAGCATGAATATTGTTTACTGAATACTTTATACCTTCTGGATGATCGTCACTTTCTAATTTGTCTTCAATAGAAAGTACATTAGCTACTAAAGAATCCCTCATTAATGTTTCTACATCTGAAGTTTCCATCTTTAGTTCTTCAGCTATTTCAGAGGAAGTTGGAGTTCGTTGAAACTTTTGCTTTAATTTCTCAGAAGCCGCTTCAACTTCCTTTGTCTTTTCACGTTGGGTTCTTGGTAACCAGTCTTCCTTCCTTAAACCATCAATAATTGCACCGCGAACACGGAAGGAAGCATACGTTTCAAATTTCAATTGCCTATCTAAATCAAACTTAGTAATTGCATCAAATAATCCCATAAAACCTAAGCTTATGAGATCATCTGTATCAACATTTTTTGGTAATGTCGATTTTATTCGATCAACATGAAAAAACACAATATGTTTATAATGTTCGACTAATTGATCGGCAACCTTTGTATCCTTAGTTTGGTTCCATGTATTCCAAAGCTGCTGTTCAAAATGGATAGAATCTTTACTCATCGTTGCATGTTCTCCTTACTCATATATACTTTTCACTTTGATTAACAGTTCGTATCATGAGCATACCATCATCTGGATTAAACTCGATTGTTCGTCCACTATTTCCACCGACATCTGAAGCAACAATCGGTATTTTTAAATCTACTAATATATTTTCGACAGCCTGAACGTTTCTTGAACCGATACGCATAAGTTTCGAACCCGTTTCAAAGTTAAACATTTGTGCTCCTCCTGCCAATTTTGCTTTAAATGCAAATTTTCTTCCACCTAGATCTTCTAATTTTTCTAGTAATATCGGAATAGCTGTATCGGCATACTTATATGGATTAAATTGTTTTTCTCTCGTTAAATTTGAATCAGGAAGCATAATATGAGCGAGACCGCCTACTTTTTTAGATAGATCATAAATGACAACACCGACACATGAACCTAAACCAGATGTACGTATCCGATTAGGTGCAGAAACAACGTTTAAATCTGATATCCCTACACGAACAGAAGTTATAGGTTCAATCATGACTGTCCATTCCTAAGGATTGAAATAATATTGGTACTGTATCAATATCAGGTAAAAAGAAAAATTGACTAGAGATATCATTTTGCTGACGTGTTGCTTCTAATTGTGTATCGATAACAATTGCATAATCCGAACGTTCGGAAAGTTCTATTAATCCTATCGACAAAATAGCTCCCGCCATATCTATCGCTAAATGTGGAATCGACGATTTCATTAGCAAATTTGTAAAATCTGATAGTGCTGATAAATAAGAACCGGTAATAATGTTTCCAACCTCTTGCAACGCAGACAAACCTAATTTTCTTTCTTCGCTACTGTTATTTAATAAATCAATTTTTAAACCACCTGTTACATCATAAATAACTGCTTCTGCTTCTTCAACGGATAAAATAAAATATACTGTGCCCGGTGCTTCCCCATGAATTTTAAAATACATACCGACAACAATTTGTTCGGGTCCACCGATCATATGCATCACTTCATCAAAGGGAATCACTTTAACCTTTGGCACATTCATCACGATTTTTTTATCCATTAGTTGAGATAGTGATGTGGTCGCATTTCCAGCACCAATATTACAAATTTCTTTTAAGGCATCTTTTTGTAAGTTAGATAATGTTACTACACTCATCATTTACTCTTCCATTCTTTTTATATCTTCAATATCTTCATCAGACAATACTTTTTGTAAATTTAATAAAACGAGTAATCGGTCTTCTACTTTAATTACTCCGTCTATAAAATCTACATGAACAGATCCGATGACCTCCGGTGCTTCCTCTATTTGATTGAGTGGTATATCAAGAACGTCATTTGCACTATCTACAATAAGCCCTACTTCCATTTCTTCTACTTGAACAATAATGATCCGTGAACGATCTGTTGTTTCTTGTTCATCTAAACCAAATCGAATACGTAAATCAATTAACGGAGTAATAACCCCTCGTAAATTAATTACACCTTTAACGTAAGATTTTGTTTGTGGTACTCGAGTTATTGAAGAGATCCGTTCTATAGAACCTACTTGTTCAACGGGAACTGCATATTCTTCATCTGCTAGCTGAAAAACAATAAACTTTTGTTCTTCAGCTAGTACTTCTTTTCTATTCATCACATATCCCCCTATTCTTATTTCACTAAAGCATTGCTATCAATTATTAAAGCAACTTCTCCGTCTCCTAAAATGGTTGCCCCGGAAATCGCAAAGATATTTGTTAAATAATTTCCAAGAGATTTCAAGACGACTTCTTGTTGGCCAATAAAAGAATCTACGATCAGACCAGCCATTTTGTCACCACGTTTCACAATAACAATTGAATAGTATTCATCATCCTCTTTTTCAGGTAAATCAAAAACTTTATGCATATCAACTAAAGGAATTATTTGTCCGCGAAAATCGATTACTCTTTGCTGATGAGCACTTAAAATTTCACTTTTATGAATAACCGATGTTTCGATAATAGATGATAACGGAATAGCATACTTTTCTTGCTGTAATTCGATAAGTAATACAGATATAATCGACAACGTAAGCGGTAGTTGAATAGAAAAAGTTGTACCGCGATCAACTTCTGAATGAATCGTAATGTTTCCACCTAATGATTCAATTGTATTTTTTACAACATCCAAACCTACCCCTCGACCGGAAACATCTGATATTTCTTCTGAAGTGGAAAAGCCACTTGCTAATATAAGTTCATAAATTTGTTCTTCTGATAATGTTGGTATTTGTTCTTCAGTAATAATGTTATTTTCTATTGCTTTTGTTAGAACTTTTTCTCGATCGATTCCTGCGCCATCATCTGATATTTCGATAAAAACATAATTTCCACTATGATATGCTTTTAAATCTATTGTTCCTTGTGCTTCTTTTCCTTTTGCTAATCGTTCTTCAGAGCTTTCTAAACCATGATCAAGTGCATTACGAATTAAATGAACTAATGGATCACCTATTTCATCAATAACCGTTCGATCAAGTTCTGTTTCAGCTCCTGTAATATTAACAGTAACATTTTTATCTAATTCTCTTGCTAGTTGTCTAATCATTCCAGGGAATCGATTAAACACATGATCAATTGGAACCATTCTCATATTTAATATAATATTTTGTAAATCATTAGAAACTCTAGACATTCGTTCAACAGTTTCCTGTAATTCATCGTTATTTAAATCCGATGATATTTGCTCTAAGCGACCTCGATCGACAACTAGCTCTTCAAATAAATTCATTAAAATATCGAGGCGTTCTATGTTTACACGAATCGTTTTTCTTGGGGTTGATATACGAGTCCTTCCTGTAGGTGCAGAGCTTTTTTCTTTCTTTTGAGAGTCTATTGTATGTTTCTTTTCTTCCTCTTGTTTAGCATCCTGTTTTAACATCTCTAAATTAATCTCATGAATATCAACATTTGTTATTTCTGAGACTTTCTTAATTTTTTCTTTAATCGTTGTCGCATCTGTTTTAGAAACGAAAAGCACTGTAAATGAATGATCAAACTCTTCTTCTTCTAAAGCAGAAACATCTGGTAAGGATTTAATTACTTCTCCTAAATCATCAAGTACTTCAAAAACCATAAATACTCGAGCGCCTTTTAGTAAACAATCTTTACTTAAAGTAACTGTAATCTCAAAACTTGTATAATCTCTTGAACTCGCTTCATCTAAGATTGCTCGTTCAAATTCATCTATATCTTGAAATACACTTGAAGAAAGATAATGTTCTTCATCTGATGTTTCTTCTTGAATGTCAGTATCTTTTTCTTCATCATTCATCTGGTTTAATATATTAATTACTCCTTCGATATCTTTTTCACCCGTTCCTCCAGATGCAATATCTTCTACGATGTTATTTAACTCATCTACTGCAAAAAACAAATGATCGATAAGTTGAGCATTTACAGAAACCTTTTCATTACGAATATCATCAAAGGTATTTTCAATATGATGTGTCAGATTAGCTAAATCGTCATAACCCATCGTAGCTGACATTCCTTTAATCGTATGTGCTGCACGAAATATCTCTTCAATAACCTCTTTACTATTTGGATTGTTTTCCAATTCAACTAACTGTTCATATAATGTATCTAAATGTTCTGTACTTTCATCGATAAAAACATCTAAATATTGCGTAGTATCCATAAACTCACCCCAAATAATTATTTAATTAAAATATCTACAAGTAATTCACTAATTTGATGAACGGGAAGTGTATAATTGACATGACCAGTTTCTTTTGCAGCAGATGGCATTCCATAAATAAGAGCAGTTTGTTCTGATTCTGTTATTACTAAAGAATGTTTGTCTGCCTTCTTCAACTCAACAACACCTTTGGCACCATCTTTACCCATTCCTGTTAAAATAATGGCTATTTTTTGGCATTCGTTTAACTGACTAACAGATTGCAATAAGACATCTACAGATGGTCGATGTCCTTTTTGTTTTTCCTCTTTTGATAAGACGATCTTTAAATCTTTGCCTTTCTTTTGAACGAGCATATGATAATTTCCAGGGGCAACGTATGCATGACCTTCTTTAATCTGTTCATGATGTCTAGCTTCTTTTACTGGAATATGTGCAATTTGATTTAATCGTTGTGCGAAAGATTTAGTAAATTGTTCTGGCATATGTTGAACAATCAATATAGAAGCTTGAAGCTCCTTCGGTATTGATTTTAAAATCGTTTCAAGAGCTTTTGGACCACCAGTAGAAGTTCCAATACAAATGAGAGTCTCTTTTTGGTTGAAACTTGTTAATTTTGACGATGTAAATTTCTTTTGTTTTGTTATAACATTCATATCGACTTGAGATGCAGTAATTACTTTAGATATGATCTCTTGCTCAATACGTTTAATGTCAACTGAAATCGTACCAGATGGTTTTGCGACAAAATCAATAGCTCCATTTGAAATCGCTTGAATTGTTTTTTTCATATGTTGATTGGAAGTTCCTGAAATCATGACAACTGGAATAGGATGGTTATTCATAATTTCTTTCAAGGTTGACAATCCATCCATTACAGGCATTTCCACATCAAGAGTAATAACGTCCGGTTGTAACTCTTTCATTTTTCTTAAACCAATTTCCCCATTTCGGGCAGTTCCAATAACCGTTATTCGATGATCAGACGATAATATATCAGTAATCATTTTGCGCATAAAAGCAGAATCATCTATAACTAATACACGAATTTTTTCCCTCATATACGTTACCTCCCTACAAAAAATTGTCGTAATCGTTGAATGAACGATCGTTTTAAACGACTTGTTTCAGGAGGTATTTCGTCAATATAAGATATAACAAGATCTTTCATGGCTTTAGAAATCGGTGCTCGCTCATCTAACAATATATATGGTGTTTGTCTCATGACTGCATCCCGAACAATATCATCAATTGGTAAAACACCTAATTTATAAATATCGATTTGTAAAAATTGTTTAATGACTTTTGAAAAACGTTCAAGCATTTCTTCACCTATTTGTTTCTTTTTCACTCGGTTCATCACGACATAAAAGGGCATTTTTACTTCTTTTGATGCTACATATTTAACAATACTATATGCATCTGTTATAGCTGTTGGCTCAGGTGTCGTAATCACAAAAGTTTCATCTGCTGATAAAGTAAAAAACAACCCATGTTCACTTACACCTGCACCTAAATCAAACAAAATATAATCATATAAATGTGAAATTTTTTCATACTCTTGTAAAAATAGATTTACCTTTTCATCGCCCATAGTAAATATGTTTGTTAATCCAGATCCACCTGCAATGTATGCTAAGTCCTTAGGCCCATATTCTATAATTTCTTCAATGGATAGTTTCTGTTCGAGCATATCAATAACTGTTTTTTTAGCTTGTAAACCAAGTAAAATATCAATATTTCCCATCCCTATATCTAAATCAAAAATAATAACTCGTTTATTTAAATGAATTAATTGCAGGGCAAAGTTAATAGCAAAGTTAGATTTACCTACACCGCCTTTACCACTTACGATAGATATCGTCTTCGCTTTATTTGCATCGTCATTTTTCTTACGTTCAATTTGCATTCTTAATTGTAGGGCTTGATCATTCATTGAAAAAATCTCCTAAAACGAGTTCAGAAATATACTGTTCAGTTGGGCGGATGATATCACTTGGTACATCTTGACCATTCGTCAAATAATCAACTTGTACACGGTGTTGCAAAGCAATATTTAATATGCTACCAAATTGTCTCGTCTCATCTACTTTAGTGAAAATAACATGCTCTATTTGTAAAGGCTTAAAACAATTAAATATATCTTGAATATCATTTTGTTTAGCTGTTAGCGATAGCACTAAAAATGTTTTTGTTCTTTCGTGTAAATTGATTGTTTGTTCTAAATCTTTGATAAAGGTTTGTTCTCGAAAATTTCTACCAGCAGTATCTACGAAAATATAATCATAGATTGAAAATTTCTCTACTGCTTGAAGATAATCTTCTTTTGTGTAAGCTACTTCTACGGGTACTTGTAAGATTTTAGCATATGTTTTAAGTTGATCAATTGCTGCTATACGATATGTATCCGTTGTAATAAAGGCTATTTTCTTTTGTTTATTTAATATGTAATCAGAAGCAATTTTTGCTAATGTTGTCGTCTTGCCGACACCAGTTGGCCCAACAAAATGAATAATTTGTGCTCTGTCAGTACTTTTTTGCGAAGGGAGCTCTTGTAATTGATGAGCTATATGTGCCCGCAATTGTTCTACGATATCCTGCAAACTTATATTTGATGTATGTTCCTGTTCTATCGTCTCAATAAGTTCATAGGCAAGATTTTCTTCAACTTCTTGTTCTACTAAATAATTGTAAACTAATAAAAAGTCTGGACTTAAATTTAATTCGGTTTTATGTTGAGAATGGATAAGATTTTTTAGTTGCTGCAACTCCTGCAATACTAAAGCTTGATCTGTTTTTTCTTCTGATACTCTAGGTTTAAATATGCTATTTTTCTTTTCATTTGTTATTGTTTCATCGATCGGGTTACTATCTAATGTAGCTACAACTTCTAATTTTTTTCGTTGGAAAAACCCTAAAAATCCACCTTGTTTAATTTCATTCGTTTTCAGTATAACGGCATCTGGTCCTAAATCTTCTCGAATTTTTAGCATAATTTCCGGCATTGTATTCCCGACATATTTTTTTATTTTCAAGCTACATTCACCACCCCAATACTTTCAACTTGTACATAAGTTTCAAGTTCATTGAAAGATAATACGACGACATTTGGCAAAAATCTTTCTATTAATTGTTTTAAATACATACGCACTGCTGGAGAACATATGATGATAGGCGTATCCTGATGAACTGAGTGTTGTTCAACTAGTTGATGGATATTTTCTATAATTTGTTGTTGAATGTCTGGTTCTAATGATAAATAAGCCCCATGTTCAGTTTGCTGTATATTATCAATGATTAAATTTTCTATCTCATTCGATACAGTTATAACATGCAACATATTTTCATCATCCACATATTGTTTTGTTATTTGAGCCGATAAAGCTTGTCGTACATATTCCGTTAACAAGTCAGTATCGTTTGTCATTTTACCGTAATCAGCAAGAGTTTCAAAAATAACAGGTAAATTTCGAATAGATACGTCTTCTTTGAGCAACTTAGCTAACACTTTTTGAATATCTCCAATACTTAAAGGCTCTGGTGTTACTTCTTCGACCAAGATAGGATATGTTTCTTTTAAATGATCGACTAGCTCTTGTGTTTCCTGACGGCCTAATAGTACATGAGCATGTTGCTTAATAACTTCAGTTAAATGAGTTGATACAACAGACGGTGGATCAACTACAGTATACCCTAATAACTCGGCTTCATCTTTAACATCTTCAATAATCCATTTAGCAGGTAGTCCAAAGGCCGGTTCCTTAGTCTCTATACCTTCGATCGTATCATCTTCTGCATCAGGAGTCATTGCTAAATAATGATCGACTAAAAGTTCTCCAAAAGCGACTTCATTTCCCTTAATTTTTAATCGATATTCATTAGGATTTAGCTGAATATTATCCCTGATTCTAACGACAGGAATAACTAGTCCAATCTCAAGGGCTAATTGTCTTCTAATCATTACTACACGATCGAGTAAATCACCACCTTGGCTTGCATCAACAAGAGGAATTAATGCATAACCAAACTCAAATTCGATTGGATCCATACTTAGTAACTCAACAACATTTTCAGGAGACTTTAAAGCTTCACTTTCTGCCTCTTCCTCCTCGATTTCAGTCATCTCATCGGGCTGTTCAGTTTGTTGTAATAATAAATATCCACTTAAGGCTAAAAGTCCAGCAATTACTGTTGTTAAAAAGAAATTGATCGGTGTTAGCCCTAGTAAAAAAATAGCTCCAGCTGCAATGAATAATAAACGTGGATATTGTAACAATTGATCGGTGACATCTGTACCTAAATTACCGGTCGTTGTTACTCTTGTAACAACGATGCCGGTTGCCGTTGCAATTAAAAGGGCTGGAATTTGGCTAACTAAACCATCACCAACAGTTAACTGTGTATATGTTTGAACAGCTTCTTGGAAGGAATAACCCATCTGGACCATTCCAATAATTATTCCGAATAAAATGTTTACTAAAACGATAATAATACCAGCAATCGCGTCACCTTTGACGAATTTACTCGCTCCGTCCATCGCTCCGTAAAAATCAGCTTCTCTTTCTACTTTTTCCCTTCGCTCTCTAGCTTCTTTTTCAGTAATGAGCCCGGCATTTAAATCGGCATCAATACTCATTTGTTTTCCAGGCATTGCATCAAGGGTAAACCGAGCCGCTACTTCTGATACTCGCTCCGCACCCTTTGTAATAACAATAAACTGAATAACGACTAAAATCGTGAATACAACAAATCCAACTAAAGGATTATTTCCAATAACGAATGTTCCAAACGTAGCAACAACTTCTCCAGCATCAGCTTTAGCTAAAATGGATCTTGTCGTTGAAACATTCAATGCTAAACGAAACAATGTCAGCAATAGTAATAATGAAGGGAATATAGAAAATTGTAGCGCTTCTTGTGTATTCATCGATACTAAAATAACGACTAAAGCGAGAGATATATTTACTAATATTAAAATACTTAGTAGCCATCCAGGAAGTGGGATGACTAACATGACAATAATTAATACAACTCCTATTAAAATCGATAAATCTCTTGCTTTCATGATCTATTCCCCTTATGACTTATACTTTATTTTCTACTCGATATACGTAAGCTAAAATTTCTGCTACTGCCTGGTAAAACTCTTCTGGGATAACATCACCAATTTCCAAAGTATCATATAAATTACGCGCTAATTCACGATTTTCAACAGTCATGACATCATTTGCTTTGGCAACTTCTTTTATTTTTAGGGCGACTTGATCAACACCCATCGCAACGATATAGGGTGCACTTGCTAATTCTTCATCATACGTAATTGCAACAGCGTAATGAGTAGGGTTTGTAATAACAACATCAGCCTTAGGAACCTCACTCATCATACGCCTCAT
>DATGRX010000061.1:0-32118 GCA_035303185.1 Bacillota bacterium | reverse complement strand
CCATCAAATACTCCCCCATTTTTCTGATAGCTGACAACTTCTTTATCACCATAGATATAGAAAAAAGCACTATGATCCAGTTTTATGCTAGATTATAGTGCTTATATCTCTTAGTTGCATTCTATATGTTGTTTAAATATCCGGATAAACTCTTCAGGCGATTCATCGACATGATAGGAAAAAACACCACGAAGAGTATGCAAATATAAAAGTCCACCCTTTTTTCCAAAATTACGGTAAGACATATCGAGAACTTCATCTAAGGAAAATTCCCGATGTCTTGTTGTTACGCGATCTGTATAAAGGGTAATTTCTCGCATCTCTTTAATATCTTCTTGCTTGATACTCGAAAGCTGCCTGACTATTTTATAATAAGGTTGTCTAGCAATTTCTTCCATGGATATCCTCCATTAGTTATAAGTTTTCAAAAAACAAACGAATAACATCTGCGCCGCCAATAAAGGTCCCTAGGGAACTTCCAATATTTGCAAGCATAACAACGAGTAATACTCGGGTTACTTTGTTTTGCCAAAAACCTTTCACGCTATATACATCCTCTGATAACTCTTCAAAATCGACCACCTTAGGTTTGCTCACATACACTTGGATAATTCCTGCAAACCAGCCTGCTGCAAGTAATGGATTTAGTGAAGTTATTGGTGCCGCTAAAAAAGCGGTAAGAATGGCTAGTGGATGACCAAAAGCTGCTAACGTTCCAAGGGCAGCCAACGTTCCATTCCAGAGCGTCCAACTAATCATTTGTTGCACACCCGCAGCAGGATTATTTAAAAGGGTAAATAAGATCAATCCGATAATGATAACAGGAATCGACCAGCCGATAATTTTTGGCCATCTAGACTTCGGTGGCTTTTGGACGAGCCGTTGCAAATCATGTTCTTTATGAATTTCCTTCGTAATACCAGGAACATGGGCAGCACCTAAAACAGCGACAATTTTCTTTCCCGGTGCGTCTTTTATTTTCTGGGCTAAATATTGATCCCGTTCATCGATTAATGGAACCTTCAACGATGGGAAGTTTTCGGTAAACTCCTGCAACATCGAATCTAACATATCTTGACTTTTCATTTCCTCAAGTTCTTCTTCTGTGATCGTTTCATTACTAAAAATCCCGGCAAACACCGATGTTAATAACATTGCCTTTGCTTTTAGCCCAATCCCGCGCCAAATTCGACTAAAGGTTGTTTGGATATTTCGATCGGCTAGAACAAGTTCGGCACCAACTTCTTCCGCCGATTCAATCCCTTGAATCATCTCCTGGCCAGCTTGGATGCCAAACTGTTTCGCCATTCGCTTTTGAAAAGAGGATATGGCTAAATTCATTAACAAAAAGGTCGCTTTACCGTCTTTAATCACTTTAAATATATCCATATTACGCCAACGATTTTCATCCATAATCGAATCATAACGTTGTTCATCAAGTTCAACACAAACTGTATCAGGTTGTTCGGCTTCGATGACTTCTTTTACTTGCTCAGCACTTCGTTTGGATACGTGGGCAGTACCAATTAAAATGATTTCTTTATCATTTATATTGAGTCTTGTAATATTTTCTTCTGACATTTGATTAACTTCTCCTTAATTCCTTACAATTTACTATTTTATTCATTATACATCATTTCTAAGAAAACCGTATAAAAATTTAGTTTTTCATTTTAAGCTATTAGTGATATATTATTAACAACAAACTTTAGGAAAGGTTTCTTTGATAAATTTATATTAGTAGGTGATCAAAATGTTTATCGTTGAAGTTGATGAAGAAATTACATTAAAAATGTTAAATGCAGCGGATGCCGAGGAACTATTTGCGATAACTGATCGTTCGCGTGAATATTTAAGAGAATGGCTCCCCTGGCTCGATTATACAAAATCAGTTGATGACTCCTTGCAATTTATAAAAAATAATTTCCAACTATATGCTGAGCGAAAAGGAGTAACTGCAGGAATTTTTTACAATGGAAGTTTAGCTGGTGTTGCTGGTTACAATGAACTGGATTGGGTAAACAAAATAGCCTACATCGGTTACTGGTTAGATATTGAACATCAAGGGAAAGGTATTATGACACGGGCTGTCCGAGCGCTCACAGACTATGCCTTTGAGGAATTTGATTTAAACCGTGTTGATATTCGCGCAGCTGTAGGAAATGTAAAAAGTCGAGCCATCCCCGAAAGGCTTGGCTATAAAAAAGAAGGTGTTTTAAGACAAAGTGAATGGCTCTATGATCATTTTGTTGATCATGCTGTATATAGTATGTTAAAAAGTGAATGGAATACATCATAAAGAAACCGCTTGGTGATAAACAATCACCAAGCAGTTCTTTTACTCAAAATCCCATTCTTTTTGCATTTTTAAATATATCGTTAATAAGATATCTTCCTTTTCCTCTGGCGTTTTTCCAGTGATATCTATTTGAAACTTTGGAAAAATAATCTCTGCTACTTGATTTGTCATCTGTTTTCGATTCTTTCGACTTAAATGGATAAAGCGCTCGCGATACAGCTTTAAAATATCCCACTCCTTATCTTTAATATTACGCATCATTCCATCCTCGATCGTGAGGTGTGTTAAAGGTAAATTTCGGTTACGGATGAGACGCTCGAACCTTGAATCCCTTCTTTTACCTGGCCGTTCATGAACAACGATTGTTCCACTAACAATATCACCTATTCGTTTGTTTTTTGAATGAAAAAATATAGTAATAATCCCTAGGAAATATCCAATAGGTAATGTGTCAACAAGTCGCATTAAGTTTCGAATAAAGCTTGCTAATAACGTGATGTTATGTCCACTATCTTGAATGACTCGAATACCAGTGATTCGTTTCCCTGGTGTTTGACCTGCCCAATAATACTCAAAAAATATGTAGTAACCATAATTGATAATAAAGTAAAGAATAATAATAATGGCCATAATAACAAAATTAGATTCAGACATTAGTAAAAATGTTTCAAAGCCACCGATAACAAAGACTCCGAGGAAAAATAAAATAATTTGTATAATGAAAATAATGAGAGTGTCAATGATAAATGCAACTGCTCGACTTCCAATATTCGCAGACTGGAATTGTAAAGAAACATATTCTGGGGTTTTAATTGAAATTTGTTCGTTACTCATAAACTTTCACCTATTTCTTTTCAAAATATAATGACGTGTATTCTTCTAATATGTTAGAATGAAAGACATATCTTATCATACATGAAATTTTACGTATATAGAAGGTGTTTTAAATGGATGTACGTCAATTTATTCAAACCTATCGTGAAGATTGGCAAAAACTCGAAAACTTTATTGTTACTATTAATAAAAATAAACGCGAAAAGACAAGCGAAGACATTCACGAGTTTCATAGAACTTATATTAAAGTTACTCAAGCCTTTTCCTATAGCCAAACATACTTTCCAGAAGAAGAGGTTACCGCTTATTTAAACGAGCTTGTCGCAAAGGCACACAATTTATTATATCAAGATAAAGTATCTAGCCGTTCACAGTTTAAACATTTCTTCACACAAACCTTTATCAAATTACTCTTTGAACAAAGAAGTGCGATTCTAATCGCTTTTTGTTTATTTACCTTTGGTGCCTTAGCTGGTTTTATTTCAGTTGTTACAAACCCTTTAAATTTATACACGATCATTCCTAATGAAATCGCCTATTCAGTTGATCCTAATTTTATAGGTGCAACAGATGGTGCTCCTGGTGCATCCTTCATGTCCGCTGAAATTTTAACGAACAATATTCAGGTAGCCTTTTTAGCTTTTGCTGGAGGAATTACCTTTGGTTTATTAACCGTTTATGTGCTTATTTTTAATGGAATACTCGTTGGTGCTTTAGCCGCTGTTTTTTGGAATGCGGGTAAATCTTATGAGTTTTGGGCGTATATCGTTCCTCATGGAATGATTGAATTAACAGCAATTTTCATAGCTGGTGGTGCTGGACTGCTTATGGGTTATAAGCTTTTTGTTCCTGGTAAACATACGCGGGTCCACCAATTAAAAGTCCAAGCGAAACGTTCTGTCCAATTAATTATTGGAACAATTCCACTCTTTGTTATCGCTGGTATTATTGAAGGCTATATCACTCCAGCAAGTATATCTTTAGAAATGAAATATATCGTAGCCCTTTTAACAGTTTTTGGCCTTGTCTTATATGCCATGATTGGTGCATCTCTGTTACGAAAAAATGCATCAAAGCAATCCGCGATTCATTAAATCTATATAATAGGATACTGCCGTCGCGGTGACATTTTCCTCTTCTGCCTCCACTAGTTGGAGGCCTCTTTGTTCCCATCGGTTTTTATCACGACGTTTAGAAAGCAATTGGTATTGAGCCATACTTTTAATCATTGCCCTTTCGATTTCATCTGGCCTCTCTTTTACACGTTCTAGTAAAATTTCATCTTCTATTCCGATTAAGAAAAACAAATGACGTTTTCTTATTCGCACAAGTTGACTTAATAAATAGTCATTATATAAAAAGGTTTGGACATCACTAAATAAAAAAAGCAAACTCCTTTTACTTAACATATTTTCTAAATAGAAAAATGCTTCCTGATAATTTGATTCAACAGGTTGAACTTGTAAATTATATATTTCATGTAAAATCGTCTGTAAATGTTCAATCCCTTTATTAGGTGGTATATACGTATGAACTTCTTTAGAAAAAGCAAGAACGGCTACATAATCTCCCCGTTGAAGAGCTGCAGCAGCAACGGTTAAAGCTGCTTCTAACGATCGCTCTAATCGATTGCCTTCTTTCAATTCAACACCCATCATTCGGCCACAATCAATAAGAATCGTAATATGCTTTCCTTGCTCAGGTTCATAAACGTTCGTCATCACTTCTTGTAATTTCGCTGTTTGATGCCAGTTAATCAGCCGCGGGTCATCACCGATGACATAACTTCGAATAGAAGCAAACTCTCCAGTTCCAACCTGATCCCGTTTTACTTTTGAACCTTCATGAACAAGAAATCTTTGTGCATCTTGTAAATAAGCTCTCACTTCTGTTAAATCTGGAATCACTTTTACATTTTTTCGAGCAGGTACAGTTAATTGCTTTGCCCAAAGTCCTAAAGAGCTAGTGTAGCGTACATGTAAAACTTCTAAAGTATAATCTCCACGAACAGGGGCTTTCACTTGATAAGTAAAGGTTTCTTTCTCCGATCCGGGCACTTTTCCGGATATTGTAGAATCCGTTTCAAAAGATTGTGGTAAATCATCTACGATCGTAAATTGTAAGTTTTGTTGCGACTTATTTTCAACGTGTATTCTGACATCATATGCTTTATCTCGTTCAAAATCATTGTTAAGTTCCCTTGTAAATACTATATTCTTCCTTTTTGGAATGAAAAAGAGATCCACTAAACTACCGAAAATAACAACTATATTTAAAATAACAATCGTCAACAAACGAACGTTAGCAATACTTAATAGGAGTACAATGAACGACCAAATGACGAAAATATATAAAAACCTTTTTGTTGGTAAAATACCCTTACCGTGGAACAGCAACCGATCCAACAAGGTCTTCGATGATTTGGTCAACAGTTGTCCCCTCCAATTCTATCGTTGGTGTTAGTTGAATTCGATGACGTAGTGCTGGCTTAACAACCATTTTCACATCATCAGGGGATACATAATCTCGATCAGATAAATAAGCCCAGGCTTGTGCTGATTTTCCAATAGAAATAGCTGCTCGAGTGCTTGCTCCATAACGAATAGCTTCATGTTCTCTCGTATTTCTAACGATAGTAGTAATATATTTTAATACATCTTCTGACAATGTGACTTGAGAAACTTCTTCCCTCGCCTCTAAAAAGGATTCTAAAGTTAATACCGCTTCTACATCTTCTATTAATGTATCTTCAATAACTTGTTTAATAACTGATTGTTCTTCATCAAACTCTGGAAAGTCAATAATCAATTTAAATAAAAATCTATCTTGTTGTGCTTCTGGCAATGGATAAGTTCCTTCAAACTCAATTGGGTTTTGTGTCGCAACTACGAAAAACACATCTGCTAAAGGATATGTCTTCCCATGAATCGTCACTTGCTTTTCTTCCATCGCTTCTAAAAGAGCTGCTTGAGTTTTAGCTGGCGTTCGATTAATTTCATCCCCTAATAAAATGTTTGTGAATATAGGTCCTTTAATCGTATCAAAGGCTCCTTCATGAATATTGTAAATTGTGCTCCCAGTGATATCACTTGGCAATAGATCTGGTGTAAATTGAACTCGGTTAAAATCACCATTTATTAATCTTGCTAATGAACGGACCATCTGTGTTTTTCCTGTTCCTGGGACACCTTCTATTAATACATGACCACCAGCTAAGACAGCCGCAAGTAGAAGCCGTAAATTTTCTTCTTGACCGATAATTTGCTTTTCATATTGTTCTAACAAGGAATGTATTTGTTCTCTCACCTTGTCTCCACCTCTTTCCTTAAATCATCTAATTGTTTAGACCATTTTATAAAATCATTTTTATCCATTGTTTCTTTCTGTAAAACTTGTTCTAATTTTGTTGCAAAATCAGTTCTATGATGACTCTTTAATTTTTGTCTGATTTTTTGAGCACTTTCTCCCCAGCTTAACTGATAAGGAATGTGCCATTTTTCATATAAAAGGAATTTTACATAATCTGCCTGAATTCGTAAAGCTTCTATATAATTTTTGTTTCTCAAATGCCAAGAAGCTAATGCAACGAGACTTTCATCACTAAACCGAACTTCCGCTTCTCGCGGTGTATATGCAGGACCGAAGCGTTTTCCTTTATAAAATAACCAAGCTAAAGTAAGTAAAATGCCTTGAAGAAATATGACGATTAACCAAAAAGGGTATGCCTGCATGTGTGAGCGGACAACATTTATTTCCCGAATATACTCATCAAATAAAATCGTTTGTCCTTCTTCATAAACATCCGCTAAAAACGTTGTGATAAACTCGGCATGTTCAGCTTCTAAAATCCTTCCATTCATCAGTGGACTGCCCATTTTTAAAACGATTAATTCTCCATCACCGTAGGAACGACTTAACCCATAAACTTCGTCTTCATCATATCTCCCTTTTAAAATAATTTTATCGTCCTCTTCTGTAAGTAAATATTCCATGGGCATAATATCCAATTGATAGGACGTGTTTTGGTATTCGAAGCTTTGTTCCTCGGTAAAGTCTAGGTTGAATGTCGTTTCAAGCTGGAAAAGCCCTTCCGGATTCTCACTGAATAAAACGATCGTATTTCCCTTTTCCATAAATTGTTCATAATTAGCTATGTCTTCTCCTGATAACTTAAAGCTCGGTTCTATCATCAAAAGTAACTTATTCGTTTTATCGGAAAGTAGATAGGGATCTTGCTTCCATTGCTTTACTGCAATATCATTTTCAGATATGTATGTATAAAGTGCCTTCGTTCCAGTAGGAGATGGGGAGTGAGAAACAAAGCTTGGAAATTCTTCTAATCTTTGGTTTTTGCCGATAACGCTAGCCATAAGTAATGCAATCACGACAATGCCTAGCCAAATATATATCTTGTTTTTTGATAAACCTTTTAACAAAAGCTCCTCACTCTCCTTCCTTCTCTGCTCTACTTTGGGCATCTTCATATGTTTTTGTGATAAGAGCTTTATATTGTTCATATTCTTCAGGAGTGATCTCTCTTTTTCCATACATGACCTCATCAAAAATACGAGCCAGTTCATTAAATATTTTAGCACTTTTTTCTTCTGTCTTTTTTAACTCAGCATAATACTCCCAGTTTGTTTTCCAAATTTCAGCACGCAACCATTCAATCCGATCATAAAAGAGTAGCAAACCGAGAAAAAGATGACGAACTGCTTCATAATATTTACCAGATTGTTCCCGCCTTTCTGCAGTTTGAAAATGATCCTGATAGGTCCATTCCATTTCATGTAAATGTTCAAGCGGGATCGTTCGTTCATATTTCCGGCGATAACTTATTCGTTGATAAACCCGAAATAAGATAAAAGCTAAAACTGCAACAACGATTATCACAAGGATTGTAACTATAGTTCCTGATATTTCTTTCGTTGATTCCAAATTCGGAAATATCTTTTCAAGAATTTTACCAAAAAGTTCGATAACCCAGTCTATTATCCGCTCGATAATACTTCTGTTATCTTCGTAATATACTTGGTATTCTTGACGATTTAATATGTCTTTTAAATGCTCTTTTCCCCGTTCGCCCAATAACGTTACACCTGCTTTCTTACAAATAACTAAAACTTATTCACTATGATATTCTTCGATAATTTCTTGAATTTCATCAACATCATGTCTGGATTTCAAATCAAAATAGGCGACTGAATAACCTATAGATCCGATCATTGAAGTTGCAAGAGCAACGATATTCACAATTAAAACATATAAAACACTATTCCCTAATAACAAGATCGCAGTAATTTCAAAAACAAAATTAATAATTCCTATAATAAGAGCAAATACAATATATAGCCCAAAGAGAAATAAAACTCTTCTCCGTGTTAATTGCCAACTATTTTTAAAAGAAGATAAAACAGTACTGCCAAAAGCTATTTCTGCTATATAAAAAGTTATTTTGATGATTAAATATATGAGCAATGCAATGAGTCCTATTCCTAAGATTAGGAAAAAGAAAGTTAAGGAAACTAAGCTCTCAAGTCCTAATGAAAAGGTCGACCCAGGGAGCAAAATAATTAGTAGAAGAAAAAAGAATGCGATAATTAATAATATTGTCGCCCCTAAAATAGGTAATGCTTTTGTAAAAGCACGCTTAGCTACTTCTGATGGCTGAAAGGTTTCTCCTTTTCGAATATGATCAACAGCAAACAAAATAGCTACAGTAGCAAAAACTGACATTATTCCTGACAACATGATAAGAACATTTTCCGATAAAATTTCTTCCTGCTGTGCGAAAGGATCATCAGGATCAAATCCACTTAATATTTTTTCTATCCAGTTTGACCCTTGACCTACTTCTTGAATAAGAGACTTCCCCATCGCAAGGTAAACGAGTACTTCTAAAATAATAATAGGTCCAAGTAACATTAAATATATTTTTAGAAAATCTAAAAAACGAGAACGACTTAGTGAAAAGATTGTATCTAATACTTCACCAAATCTTTTCGGTTTATTTAATTTATCTTGCATATATTTTCCTCCTTAAAAGTAAACGGTTATATCGTATTTTAACAAAGATTGATTTATTTTTATATCCTTTTCAGAGAAATCTTAAAAAACAATAAAAAAGTAGGACGATAAGAGACCTAGCTAAAGCTCGCCTACTTATTGTCCTACTATAGGGATTACCTAAGTTGCATGGCATGTAAGTGAGCAAATAATCCACCTTGTTCAATGAGTTCATCATGGGTTCCTTGTTCCTCAATACCATCCTTTGTTACGACTAAAATCCGATCCGCATTTCGAATCGTCGCTAAACGGTGTGCAATGACGATCGTTGTGCGATCCTTTGCTAGATTATTTAATGCATCTTGAATAATTGCCTCTGTTTCTGTATCTAGAGCTGAAGTTGCCTCATCTAAAATTAATATCGATGGGTTTTTCAATATCATCCGAGCAATAGCGATCCTTTGCTGTTGACCTCCGGATAATTTCAAACCTCTTTCTCCAACGGGTGTGTCATAACCTAAGGGAAGCTCCTTGATAAAATCTTCCATATGGGCTTGTCTTGCTGCCTCTTCGATTTCTTTATCTGTTGCATCTAAATTTCCGTAGGCAATATTTTCTCGTAAGGTTCCGGTAAATAGGAATACATTTTGTTGGACGATCCCGATATTTGCACGCAAAGAACGTTGGGTCATATCGCGAATGTCCATCCCATCTATCGTAATACTTCCTTCATCAACATCATAAAATCTCGGTATAAGTGAACTTATTGTCGTCTTTCCAGCCCCTGATGGTCCAACGAGAGCGATCGTTTCTCCTGCTTTTACATCAAAATTAATATTTTCTAAAACAGGTTCTACTTCTTCTTCATAAGTAAAGATTACATTATTAAAAGAAATATCACCGCGAAGTGTCGGAACTTCTATGGCATCTTTTTTATCTTTTATTTCTGGCTCAGTTTCAAGCAAGTTTAAAAAGCGCTTAAATCCAGCCATTCCTTTTGGATACATTTCTAGTAAAGCACTAATCTTTTCGATCGGATTAAACAAAATGTTAATGTATAAAATAAACATAAACATTTCACCGTAGGAGATTTTGTTCGTATAAACGAACCAAGCTCCAATCATTAAGACACCGAGGGTTGAGTAACGCATCATCATGTAAATGCTTGAATTTACTCTTGCCATGACCCGATATGCCCTTAATTTAGAACGGCGGAAGTTATTGTTATTAATGTTAAACTGTTCTATTTCATATGGTTCGTTTGTAAAAGATTGAACGACCCTTGCACCAGAAACTGCATCTTCAATCCGAGCATTTACTTCAGCAACATCATGGTACATAGCTTGCCATGCTTCACCCATTTTAATATTGCTGTATGTAATGAGAGCAATTAAAATAGGCACGATAATTAAAATGATTAAAGCTAATTGTGCGTTAATATTTAACATAATGACAAATGCACCTATAAAAGTCATACAAGCTATAAATAAATCTTCTGGTCCGTGGTGGGCTAATTCACCAATTTCAAACAAATCCGTCGTTATTCTCGTCATAATATGACCAGTTTTCGTGTTATCGAAAAATTTAAAGGATTGTCGTTGTACATGGTTAAACAAATCTTCTCGCATATCTGTCTCAATATTAACGCCTAACTTATGTCCCCAATATGTAACAACATAAGTTAACGCTGTACTTAAAAAATAAATTAGGAATAGTAAAACCCCGACAATAATTATATGATCCCAATTATTACCTGGAAGCAAATCATCAACAAACCACCGAACAGCGACTGGAAATGCAAGTTCTAAAATCGCAACGATAACCGCACTCGTAAAGTCAATAATAAAAAGTCGTCGGTGTGGCTTATAGTAGGAAAAGAATTTTTTCAACATGAAATGCACGTCCTTTATCGTATTGAAAAATAATTATAAGGCGAATTGCGAAAATTAGCAATGATGTTGTTTTCATATACTTCTTTACAATAAAATGTTCATAAAAAAGACTTACCCACAAAGTTATCCACATATGCACATATGTTCCTACACATATTGATGTGTTTTTGATTTTTATACATATATATTGAGCGAAAAATAAAATTATCTACCTTTCCCCAATAGTTATGCACAGTTGTGGATAAGAACTGTGTAACTTGTGTAAAAGTGCGTAAAAAAACCATCTCAAAGATTAATCCCTTTAAGATGGCCTTTCTTTTTATTGACTATCTAATGTAACAGTTGTTTCACGTCTTTCTCCGTCACGGTAAAAGACAATGTCAATTTCTTCTCCAACCTCTTTTTCTTGATAAAGAACTTTTCGTAACTCTAATGAACCTAATATTTTTTCACCATCGATTTCCGTAATTACATCTAAACGAGTTAAACCTGCTTCATCAGCTGGTGAGAATGGTTCAACACTCCAAATATAGATTCCACCTTCAACATCTTCTGGTAGTTTCAATGTTCTTGACCATTCAGATCTTGGAACATCATCTAAAGAATATAGCTCGATACCGATATACGGTCGAGTGACTTCCCCAGTTTCTTCTAACTCTTGGATAATCGGCCATGCCGTGTCAATTGGTATCGCAAAGCCAATTCCTTCTACAGATGATTGATTAATTTTCATTGAGTTAATTCCAATTAATTGACCATCCATATTTATTAATGCCCCACCACTGTTTCCAGGGTTAATGGCGGCATCCGTTTGGATAACTTCTGCTTGCCAATCCGCTCGACCATCTTGATTAATATCAAGGGGGATCGTCCTTTGTGTTCCACTAATAACTCCTTGTGTCACAGAACCGGAAAACATATGGCCTAATGGATTTCCAATAGCAATAGCAGGTTCTCCAACTTTTAAATTATCAGAAGAGCCTCTCTCAATGACTTTATCGATGTTTGACCCATCGATTCTTAAAACAGCTAAATCAGTAAATATATCACTACCTAATAAATCGGCTTCAACCGTCGTTTCATCGGAAAGAACGACTTCGATTAAATCTGCTCGTTCAATAACGTGATGGTTTGTAATGATATAAGCATATTCATCATCTGTTTTATAAATGACACCTGAGCCTGTTCCCGCTTCATTTTCCGATTGCTGTCGCCAAAAGTCAGCTTGATGTTGAATATTTGTCACTCCGACAACAGCTGGTAAAACATCCTCAACAATTTCTGTGACCTGCGATGATACATCTACATGAACGTTTTTTGAGCTTGTATTACCTTCTTTATCTCCAGTTGTAGTATTTGCTCCATCATTACTATTAACGTCATCACCTGTTGTTGAAATAAATCCTGAGTCAACTAATGCAGGTAAAGCAAACGTTGTAAGTAAAATCCCGATAATGATGCCTAATAAAATAGGTGTCAACCAATTGCGGCGCTTTTTTTCTTGAACTGGAGCCTGATCTCCTTGTTGCTTATTTTTCGTTTCACTCTCTTGCTGCTGTTCGACATTTTCTGTTTTTTGATTGTCATATATCGTTGTTTGTTCGGGCTCTATTGCTTCTTGAGACTGTTCATTTTCATCTTCATTTTTCGGAAATTGGTTCTGATCATTATACTTATCCATATCAAACCTTCTCCTTTTACTCGTTTTATTTACGTTACTTTATATAATGGTGTCGGCTCATTCGGATCCGTGTCAAATAAATCAACTGTAATTCCACGCTTTTGTAACTCTTGTTCGACCGTCATTCTTGCTAAATCTTTCATATTATTATCTTGACTTAAATGGGCTAAATAAATACGTTTCGTTTCATTTCCAATGACTTCACTAAGTGCGATGCCACAGTCTTCATTAGAAACATGTCCTGAATCACTAAGTATTCGTCTCTTCACACTCCAAGGATAACTTCCCGCACGAAGCATTTCAACATCATGGTTTGCTTCAAAAATATAAGCATCTGCATTTTCAATTGTCTTTTTGATTCGTTCAGAGACGTAGCCCAAATCTGTTACAAGAGCGATCTTTTTATCACCTTTATGAAATGTAAAAAACATTGGTTCTACAGCATCGTGGGAGACTTCGAAAGACTGTACATCCATGTTCCCAAATGTTTTTACTTGATTTGTTTGAAATTCAAATTTTTGTTCTGTTGATAACTTGCCGATTGATTTTGACATCGCACGCCACGTCTTTTCGTTCGCATAGACGGGTAAATTGTATTTTCGTGCAAAAATCCCTACTCCTTTAATATGGTCACTATGCTCATGAGTGACTAATAACCCTGACAACTCCTCGGGATTAATATTTATGTTTGCAAAAAGTCGTTCTAATTGAACACCACTAAGACCCGCATCAACGAGTAATTTCGTTTCTCCAGATTCAATATAAAATGCATTTCCCGTACTTCCTGAAGCTAACACACTAAAACGCAAATCATTTCCCTCCACCTAGTCAAAAAACTTTAGTTTCTCTTTATAATAATCAACAATTTTGTTTTTTGTTTTATTTTTATCTTCTAATGCCGATTGTGTTCGTTTTAAATCTTTGTCTAATGTTTCTGATAAGAACTCATGATCATCACTCGCAAAAACATATCCTTCAATGGCATTAACAAAGTAGTTTTTTTCTTCATTTACGATAACTTTCCATGTTGGGACGAAAACTTGTATACCACTTGATGACGGAATCCGGGTATGAAAACCGACTTCTACATCATTAATTTCATCGCCAAAAAAGAGCTGGCCAGAATTGTAAATCGTTTCTATCGCCCGAAGTGGTGAGATTAACTTTTGGCTTTCCTGGGTTGATTCGTCTTCTGCTAACATCGTTTGTGAATAAAAAACGACTTCATTTTCATCATTTAGAAAAACAAGCATTAAACCATTTTCATTATAATAAATCGTTTGGCCATCTCGTTGTTGAAAGAAAATTAAAATGTTTAAATCTTGATCCCACTTCCATAAATCATATTCACTCATATAAGGGGATAAGTTGTTCGTTTGTTCTATGATATGCTCTTTAGGAGCATTTTCTGGTATTTTAATTTTTTCCTCTACTATAGATGCAAGTAATGTTTTCTCAATAATTGAAATAGATTGCTCAACTAGCCCTTCTGTTTTTTCTATCTCATCTTCATCAAATAATTTTTGTTCCACAGTCATAAAAGATTCTGTTTTTGCTTCTGATGCAAACACAGAATTAGGTACGGTGATATTATCTTCTTCTAACTGTTCTTCAAAGGTAGATTCTGTCGTATCATCGACCAAAGCGTGTTTTTGTTGTTGTTCATAGAGTTGAAAAAGTAAATATATATTTAACACGAGGAAACAGAGGATAAACAATGTTTTTATTTGACTCCATTGCATATGTTATCCTTCCTCCTTATCTAGTGCATCTGGTGAATCAAGCGTTAACTCTGTCCAACGTTCATTATACTTGATATACCACGTTGGTTCGAGTCTCACACTAAAAGAGCCTTCTTCATAAATTAAACGATACCCGTACCGAATATCACTTATATGTTCGAGTTGATAATTTTCATTTTCCTTTAAGTAACTCATAACGTCTTTTCCTGATGGTAATGTCACTTGTTCACTGCTTAATAAATTCGTTAACTTAAATAATGGACGTTTATATTGATATAACTCCTGTCCTTCCCATCGTTGTTCAATCATTGAATAATCCTCATGGCTAAAAATCGGATATCCATCATGATACATTCTAAATTGTAATCGATTAGCATTCACTTCTGCTTCATCAAGGATAAATGTATTCGTCCAACCTTTATGTTCATTGATATCGTTTATCGTTGTATTAAACAAATCATAAAAAGAGAGATGTTTTTTCAATTCAATAGGATTTGTATATTCCATACTTCGCCCATCATTTAACACTTCCATCATACGTTGACCATCATTGTAGTTTGTTTCCCCAATTGTATGACTGACTAAAGATGGATTTCTAAACAAAGCATTCACTAACAATGTAGGTTCAATAATTTCAATCGTTAAAGAACGTTTAGACATTTTCACTTCTTTTTCTGGTATATAAAAAACATGTTCATCAGTTGGAAAAGCAATTTGTTTGGCTAAATGGTGTTCACGATTTAATGGTGTCATGACATCTAAATATATTTCTGAATTGTTTACCGTTAGCTTTAAAGATTGCTCCCCGTCTTTTGATAAAAAGTATACATCTAATGATAACAGTTGTTTATCAGGTATAATTAACACCCGATTAAAGGACCAACGGGCAAGAGCCTCCTCTTCATCGATTGAAAGTAAATGTTGTAAAAGATTTACTTGTATATCGAGTGGAAATTTTAGTTCAATCATTTCATTAACAGTATCCAGCCTTGGGGGTGTCGTATAACTTAAATCTGAATAATCCCAATCAAACATTCCTTCAAAAAACTCATGCTTTTCTTTGGCTTGATGGAAACTATAATATTCGTCATTCTTGTGGAAAATAATGGATTTAGGTCTGATCACATCACCTTTATTAACTTCTTTTCCACCTATATCTGATTCACTAACATATTTGGATTGTAATGTTCCATATTTCGGTTGAAAATTCCATAGTAAAAAAGATAAAACTAAACTTAATAAGACGAGGAAAACGAGAATTACCGATTTAAACGTTTCAAGTTTCATGATCTTAACCTCCTCGTCTGGCTCATTAATGGGAGAGTAAAGGCGATTGTCGTACCTTTATTTTCTTTAGTATTTTTCACCCAAATTTTGCCATAATGAGCTTCAACAATTTCCTTTGAAATCGCTAATCCTAAACCAGAGCCTCCTAATTTTCGGGTTCGTGCTTTATCCGCACGGTAAAACCGCTCAAAAATTTTCTCATGCATTTCTTCTGGAATACCTATTCCCTCATCTTGAATTTGAACGTACAATTGACGGTTTTTCCGTTCAATAGATAGACGAATTTTTCCACCTTCAGGTGAGTATTTAATCGCATTTGAAATGATATTATCGAGAACTTGCGTCATTTTATCGCGATCAATCCACACGAACATCTTTCTTTGCGGCATTTTATATTCAAATTGAATTTCACTCGTTACGTTTATTTCAAAACGTTCGACAACCTCTCGGAAATAGCTAACAAATTCTGTTCGTTCTCTTTGTAACGTATATTCCTTTTGGTCCATTCGTGATAATTGTAATAGATCATTGACTAACCGGATCATTCGCTCTGTCTCATCTTGCGTAACATTTAAAAATCTTGGCGCAATTTCTTCTTCCTTCCAAGCACCGTCTGTTAAAGCTTCTAAATAACTTCTCATCGTTGTAAGAGGTGTACGCAATTCATGAGAGACATTGGAGACGAATTCTCTCCGTTCTTGATCGATTCTTTCTTGTTCGGTGACATCTGTTAACACAGCGATAAATCCAGAAATTTCATTGCGTTCATTTAGGATCGTAGAAAATGTTACTTTAACTAATGTCTCACCTTTTCCATCGCTAACATCGATAATCATAGGACCGCTTTCTTGTAGCTCACTGACATGAGAAATTTTGTCTTCGACATCTAAAAACTCAAGTAAATATTGATCCTCTAGTTTCGTGCGGCTTCTACCCAAAAGTTTCTCAGCCGCTTCATTAATAACACTTATCCTTCCGTCTTTTTCCGTAGCAATAACACCTTCAGACATATTTGCTAAAACAGATTGTAATTTTTGCCGTTCATTTTCCGTCAATGCAATAGAATGTTTCAGCCGATCATTTAAATCATTAAAGGCTTCAGCTAAATGGCTAATTTCGTCTGTACCATACACATTTACCTTTTTAGAGAAATCTCCTCTAGCCATCGTTTGTGCCTGTTCACGCATTTCAATGATCGGTCGTGTAATTGCTCTAGCAACAAAGATACCTAAAATAGCCGAAATAGTAATCGCTAAAATAGAACCCCTTAAAAATATCCGATTTATATTTCCTAATTGACTATATACACCTTCTAAAGAAGATTCTACATAGATCGCACCAACAACGTCTCCTTCCTCATCATGGATCGGTTCTGATTTAACATAAAATCTTTCTTCAGTTTGTTGTTGCACAGAATTATGAGCACTAGATGTGCCATGGCGTAATGTCTCTTGAATAATGTTATTCGTCGTTCGCTTACCGATGATGTCACGATTAAAATAATCGTTTGTCCCAATCACTCGACTTTGGTTATTAAGAACTTGAAGACTAGAAATAGTTGTTGTGTCGATTTCCGAAACGACCGATTGTACCTCTTGTTCTAATGTTGGATCTCCATCATCTGTATCCCTTTCTCGAGAAAAAGTTTGTTCTAAATTATAATTTAGTAAATCGACACGATCATCTACGGAACTATAAAAGTTATCTAAAAGTTCTTCCTCAATTTCCCGTGCGAAGTAAGAACCAATAACTTGCATGGCAACGAGCAAAAGCAATATATAAATAATAATAAATTTTAATTGAATCGAGCGGAAGAAACCGACTTTTTTCATAGGCTTTACTCCTGTTCAGGATTACGTAAATAGTAGCCAACCCCACGGCGTGTCACAATCCACGTAGGGTTACTTGGATCATCTTCAATTTTTTCTCTTAGTCTTCGAACTGTCACATCAACTGTCCGTACATCGCCAAAGTAATCATAACCCCAAACTGTTTCTAATAAATGTTCCCGAGTCATAACCTGCCCGATATGTCGGGCTAAATAATAAAGGAGTTCATATTCCCGATGGGTTAAATCAATATGTTCCCCATGTTTAGATACTGCATAAGCCTCAGGATGAATCGTAATACTATCAATTGTTATATCTTCAGAAGTTTTTACCTCTTCTGTTGGAATTTGTTGGCGTCGTAAGTTTGCTTTTACCCGGGCGATAAGCTCACGATTGCTAAAAGGTTTTGTTACATAGTCATCAGCACCTAATTCTAAACCGAGAACTTTATCAATTTCAGAATCCTTTGCTGTTAGCATAATAATAGGCATATTATGGGTTTTACGAATTTCACGACAAACTTCATTTCCGTCCTTTTTCGGGAGCATAATATCTAATAAAATTAAATCTGGTTCTTCTGATTTAGCAAGTTCTATAGCTTGTTCGCCATCATAAGCTACGATAACTTCATAACCTTCTTTTTCTAAATTAAACTCTAAAATATCTGCAATTGGTTTTTCATCATCAACTACTAAGATTTTAGAACTCATCATAAAACTTCCTTTCTTTTACATATTATCTATATCAATAGAAACTAGCAGTTCTTTGTCTTGTGTATATTTTATCGTACTTCTTCATAAATGTCTTTATTTGTATTAACTTTTCATTATATCGAACTATACAAAAATTATAAACTAATGCCAAACTAAAAAATCCAGCCTATTTCACTAGGCTGGATTGTGTATGTTAATAATATTTCATCGGATTTTGTGTTGCTCCGCCCTGATGTACTTCAAAATGAAGGTGAATACCAGTTGAATTTCCCGTCGTTCCCATTATTCCAATAGGTGTACCTTTTTCTATCTTTTGGCCGGGTGTAACATTTATGGACGATAAGTGAGCATAAATAGTTTGCATTCCATTATTATGATTAATGACTATTTTATTCCCAAATCCTCCTTCATACCCAGCAAATGAGACAACACCATGGTCAGCAGCCTTTATCGTTCGATTTGACGGTCTGGCGATATCTATTCCTCGATGCATTCTTCCCCAACGATATCCATAGCTACTTGAAATATATCCACCATTTGTCGGCCATGTTAATGTACCGCTTCCTTGGGAGGGAATAACTTTTGTTCCTTTAATAATAATTTCTTTTTTCGCTTCTTTTGTTATTTCTTCTTCTATGATTTCTCGATTGATTTCTTTTCCATTTACTTTTTCTACTCGGTAAAGAACTTCTTTTTCACCATTTTCCCCTTCTTGTTTAATTTCCTGTTCACCTTTTAACATTTCATCAGATTCAATTACTTCTGTTTCATAAGCGACTTTTTCTTCGACAAGTGTTTCTTCAATAGTGGTGACATCAAAGGCTGGTTTATATTCGGTAACATTTAGTTTTTGATTAATTTGTAAAACCGTATCTTCATCCAGTTCAGGATTTAATGCTAACAATTCCTTAACTGTCAAATCGTATTTTTCAGCAATTGTTTGAAGTACTTCTCCTTCTTGAACGGTATGTTTTTCCTCTTCAACAGTTCCATTGTTTAATAATTTTAGTCCTTCTTCTAGGCTTAAAATTTTCTCTGGATATACATCTGTTTTAAACACATCGACATCATGATCTAATGTTACATCTACTAATTGGTAATCCCCAACTTCTATTGGAGCTCGTTCATCTAAAAATTGTTATCTATTCTCAACATAAATTGTTTCATCCGTGTGAATGAAGGCATTTTCTTTTTGATTTAATCGTTCTAAAATCTTTTTTCTTCACAAAGGTTTCTTTATACTTTTGTAAAAGGTTATTTATGACATGCTCGTCCTTAAAATGGCCAATGAGTTCATCATCAATTTTTAAACCATAAGCTTCTACTTTTACTGTTAACAAATTATTTAAGGAAACTTTTACACGTTCATCATTATAATTAGGATGAAACGTTCTTTCTGTGACATATGTAATATCCTCATTATTATAAGGATTTTGTCCAATATCCTGCATTTCGTCCAATTTCTGCTGAACGACTTCCTCAACGACTGTTTGACCGCTTACGCTTCCTGTATATTCTTTATCTACATAAATATGATAGACTTTACTTAATTCACTTTGTGCTGCATGTATATTTGAATGATCGGTAGCTAGTAATGTAAAAAAAGTAAGTAATGTGACAAAAAATAGCTTTGTCAAATTTACTTGTAAAAGACCCTTTTTCCTAATATTCCCCGAGTTGCTCAATCGCGACTTCCCCTTTCCCTACTATATACATCTGAGTCAGGTAATATTTACTATGTTTGTTGTATGAATATGTCGGATGACTTACTCTCGAAGATAGATTATCACATTATTTTGTCCCATTGTACATTTGTAAAGATAATGTATCGTTGTTTACATATATTTCCATAGCATCTTCACAAAAATGAAAAAAGTGACTACAAAAATGTAGCCACTTCTTGCAATTTGTGTATTTATTTAACGATAAACGCTTTTTATGACGTTTGTCTGTTCTCGATCTGGACCTACAGAAAAGATCGCAATTGGAATTTCAGTGAGTTGTGAAACTCTTTCTAAATAATGTCTTGCATTTTCTGGTAATTCCTCTAAACTTCTTACGTTTGTAATATCTTCTTCCCATCCCGGAAGTTCTTCATATACTGGTTCACATTCAGCTAATGCTTCTAAATTAGCAGGGAACTCATGGATGATTTCACCTTTATATTTATAAGCAGTACAAATTTTTAGTGTCTCGATTCCTGATAAAACGTCAATCGAGTTTAACGATAAATCAGTAATTCCACTTACTCGTTTCGCATGACGAACGACGACACTATCAAACCAACCAACCCGTCTTGGGCGGCCTGTTGTCGTTCCATATTCTCTTCCAATCTCCCGGATTTGATCACCAATTTCATCCGTTAGCTCCGTCGGGAAAGGCCCGTCTCCAACCCTTGTTGTATAGGCCTTTGATACTCCAACAACTCGATCAATTTTCGTAGGACCTACACCAGATCCTATCGTTACACCGCCGGCTACCGGATTGGATGAGGTGACAAAAGGATATGTTCCTTGGTCAATATCTAACATAACCCCTTGGGCACCTTCAAAAAGAACTCTTTTTCCAGCATCTAATGCATCATTTAAAACGACTGACGTGTCGCAAACATATTGGGCCATTTGCTGACCATATTCGTAATATTCATCAAAAATCTCTTCAACATCGACTGGCTCTACTTCATATATCTTTTCAAAAAGGCGATTCTTTTCCTCTACATTTTGCATAAGCTTTTTATAAAACGTATCTTTATCTAATAAATCGGCAATACGAATTCCAGAACGAGCAGCTTTATCCATATAAGCAGGTCCAATTCCCTTTTTCGTCGTTCCAATTTTATAAATTCCTTTTTCATTTTCTTGTAATTTATCTAATTTGATATGATAAGGCAAAATCACATGGGCTCGATTACTAATGCGTAAGTTTTCTAAACTTACTTGATGTTCGGTTAAATAAGCTACTTCTTTGACGAAGGACTTTGGGTTAATAACCATCCCGTTTCCTAAGACACAAACTTTTTCCTCAAAGAAAATACCCGATGGAACTAAATGTAAACTATAGCGAACTCCATCAAAGACGATTGTGTGGCCTGCGTTATCACCACCTTGATACCGTGTAACGACTTCTGCATTTTGAGAGAGAAAATCAGTAATTTTTCCTTTACCTTCATCTCCCCATTGTGTTCCTACAACTACTACTGAAGACATGGTGCACCTCCAAAAGTGAAATGTATGATTATATGTCTTTTGATCGTTTCCAAGTGTTACTTTATCAATGAAAAAGAACAATGTCAATCTAAACACGAACATTTGCATATATTTTTTTGTTAATGTTCGCTTTATGTAGGTTTTTTTGGTAAACAAAAACTGGAACAAATGAAGAGGAGTAGCATCTAGTAAATAAAACAGATCGCACTCTTTTAGTCTTGTTCCAGTTTAAAAATTTTATGCACTTGGCGGAATATCTTCTGATGAATAACGGTGATCCAAATCGACAAATTTATTATATTCTTTCACGAAGGCTAATTCTACCGTTCCTGTTGGACCATTTCTTTGTTTGGAAATAATAATTTCTATTTTACTATCATTTTCCGAATCTTCGTTATAATAATCATCGCGATATAAAAAGCCGACAATATCAGCATCTTGCTCTAAACTCCCTGACTCACGAAGATCAGACATCATTGGGCGTTTATCTTGCCGTTGTTCAACGCCCCGAGATAACTGTGACAAAGCTATTAAGGGAACATTTAATTCTCGAGCTAGTCCTTTTAACGATCGGGATATCTCTGAAACTTCTTGTTGTCGGTTCTCGCTAAGGCCTGGTGACCCTTGAATTAATTGTAAGTAATCAATAATGATCATACTTAAGCCGTGTTCTTGTTTTAAACGACGACACTTTGAACGAATTTCGCTTACCCGAATACCCGGGGAATCGTCAATAAATATACCTGCTTTTGATAAGCTTCCCATGGCCATAGCTAATTTTTGCCAGTCTTCTGTCTCTAAATTCCCCGTTCGAAGACGTTGAGAATCGATATTACCCTCTGCACAAAGCATTCGAGATACTAACTGGTCAGCTCCCATTTCTAAACTAAAAATAGCAACATTTTCCTCGGTTTTTGTTGCTATATTTTGTGCAATATTTAAAGCAAAGGCAGTCTTTCCCATGGATGGTCTTGCAGCAATAATAATTAAATCATTTTTCTGAAAACCAGATGTGATCCGATCTAAATCTCGATAGCCGGTTGCAAGTCCCGTTACTTCACCATCGCTTTTCATCAGCTCTTCAATGTTACTATATACATCAAATAAAACATCGTCGATCGATTTAAAATCTGTTACACTTCCGCGGCTAGATACTTCTAAAATATTTCGTTCTGCTTCATTTAAAACATCATCTACATCATCTTCATTATCATAAGAAAAGGTTACGATATCTGTTGCTGTGCGAATAAGTCTTCGGAGTAACGATTTTTCTTCTACAATATCTCGATAATAAGAAATATTGGCCGCTGTTGGGACACTGTCAGCTAACTCACTTAAATAAGTAACCCCGCCAACTTCATCTAATGTTTGGTTGTTTTTTAAAATCGTCGTTACAGTTACAATATCAATCGGCTCACCTTGTTCAAACAAGTCAAACATCGCTTTATAAATACGTTGATGACTTGCCCGATAAAAGTCTTCAGGAAGTAAGACTTCTGAGGCAATTGAAAAAGAATCAGGTTCTAAAAAGATAGCACCTAACACAGCTTGTTCTGCTTCAATATTATGTGGTGGTATCCGATCTTGTATTCCTGATACCATTTTCACTACCTCCTTTACTTATTCTTCGACGACATGAACATTAATCGTTCCTGTTACTTCCGGATGTAATTTCACAGGCACTTTCGTATGGCCTAGCGCACGAATAGGTTCATCGAGTTCGATTTTTCGACGGTCTACTTTATGACCATGATCTTCTTTTAATTTATCAGCAATTTGCTTATTCGTTATCGAGCCGAAAAGCCTCCCACCATCTCCTGCCTTTGCTTTAAGAGTCACTGTTATATCTTTTAATTGAGTCTTTAGTTTTTCTGCCGCCTCTTTTTCTTCTACTTCTTGTTCCTTTGCTTTTTGTTGACGAGCTTTTAAGGCATTTAAGTTTCCAGGAGTGGCTTCAATCGCTAAATTGTTTTTTATTAAGTAATTTCTTGCATAACCTGGTGAAACTTTGATGACATCATCCTTTTTTCCTTGACCTCTTACATCCTTTAATAAGATTACTTTCATTTTATTCGTCTCTCCCCTCGAAATATTGTCTTAAAGTTTCCTTTAGCAATTTTTCAGCTTCATGAATAGATGTATCCTCTAACTGGGTAGCCGCATTTGTTAAATGGCCGCCACCTTCCATTTGTTCCATAATAATTTGAACGTTTACGTCTCCAAGAGATCTTGCACTTATACCTATTCTTCCATCATCTCTCTCAGAGATGACAAAAGAGGCATTAATTCCATTCATCGTGAGTAATGTATCTGCTGCCTGAGCAATTAAAATATGATCGATGACCTCACCTTCATCTGCAACTGCAATGGCGATTGAATCCCGATAAACTTTTGCTCGCTTAATTAAATTACTTCGTTCAAGATACTGTTCAAAATCTTCCTTCATGAAAGTTTGAACGAGAACGGTATCGGCACCTCGAGCTCTTAAATATGAAGCTGCATCAAAGGTTCGCGAGCCTGTTCGTAATGTAAAACTCTTAGTATCCACGATAATTCCAGCTAACATACACGTTGCCTCTAATCTACTTAGCTTTAACGTACTTGGTTGATATTCTAGTAATTCAGTGACAAGTTCACAAGTTGAAGATGCATAAGGTTCCATATAAACTAATGTTGGGTCATCAATGAAATCCTCACTCCTTCGATGATGATCAATCACAACTTTATAGTCAGTATACTTTAACAATCGTTCGTTTGCGACTAAAGATGGTTTATGTGTATCAACAATAACGATCAAACTTTTACTTGTAATTTGTTCCTCTGCTTCCTCGGAAGTAATAAAGCTTTCCCATACATCTTCCTCTTGGATTGCTTTAATCATTCGACTAATCCCTGAATTTAAATCCTCAGAATCAAAAACAATAAATCCATCTACTTCATTTGCTTGTGCAATGTTTAAGACACCTAAAGAGGCACCAATCGAATCCATATCTGGTGTTTTATGTCCCATAATAATGACATTGTCACTTGCTTTTACGAGATCCCGTAAAGCATGAGAAATTACCCTTGCCCGTACTCTCGTTCGCTTTTCCATTGGATTTGTTTTACCACCGTAAAAACGGACCTTTCCTTCATAACTTTTAATAGCAACTTGATCTCCACCACGGCCTAAAGCTAAATCTAAACTGGATTGAGCTAATTCACCTAAAGCTGGTAAATCGGCGTCACCATATCCTATTCCCATACTGAGTGTAACCGGATTATTTTCGCCTTTTTCATTTTCAAGTTCTCGAACTTTATCTAATATATTAAACCGTGTTTCTTCTAACTCTTCTAAAATATCATTCGTACCGACCGCAAGAAATCTTTCCTGGGATGTACGTTTTAAATATAATCTATATTGTTGAGCCCAATGATTTAATGTCGAAGTAATTGTCGAGTTCAACTCACTTTTTACAGCGTCCTCCATATTCCTCGTTACTTCTTCATAGTTATCTAAAAATATAACTCCGATAACTGTTTGTTCGTCATCGTATTTTCGCTCGATTTTCTTTTGTTTCGTACGATCGAAAAAATAAAGTAATCGCTCTTCTTTTTTTACAGTAACTTGAAAGTAAAATTGCTCAATAGATATCCATACGTCTTCCTTATCTTCTTTTATATTTGGAATTAATTGTTCTGAAAGCTCTTGAAGAGACTTTCCAACATACGTTTCATCTTCAGTAAATTGATTCATAAAAGGATTCGACCATTCCACTTCGAAGTCTTCACTATACAAAATAATTCCTATTGGCATTTCTAGCAATGCCTCTTCACCGGCTCTTTTAACTCGGTAAGATAAAGAAGAAATGTATCTTTGTGTTTCTTCATAACGTTTTTTCTCTGTTTCAAACGTATACCAAAGAGATACACCTAATAAAATGGTCATGATGAGTCCAAAAACCCAACTATAATACCAAACAACGAGTAATATAATGAAAGGTATCAAATGGGTTTTTATTATCGAGTAATAAGTTATTTTCTTTTCATGATCCGACATAATCATTCAGCTCCTACCCCGTTTGACTTCCTCTTAATCTTTTTCGTAAGGAAAGGGCCATATCAATTAAACCGACTAAACGAATGATATAAACTAACGGTGTAATGATTAAGGATAGAGTAAGGACGATAAACGGCAATGCATTGGATTGTTTTTTATGATGAGCAAAGAAAAACACAAAGGTAAACCCTTGAATAATGAGTAAAAAACTCATCAAACTATTTATATTTTGCAAGACGATAAATAAACCACTTGTCGGATTTGTTTCAAATAGCATAAGCAATGATGCTCCGATATATAACCAAAATATTGCCATTGGAAAAGATAATCTTCTTACCGCTGGAAATCGATATGTATGTTCTTTTCTTCGATTTAAAACCTTGTAACTTATCCACTGTGCAATAAAGGCGAAAACTATTGATAATATCGCTATAACTGCTGGAATTAAATTTGGCATGTAGAACAATTGCTGTCTTAAAATTTCCATTTGTCCTTCTATCTGGCTTTCTATTGAAGGGTCAATCTCTTTAAGCATATTCATAATGTTTGTAATCGATTGATCACTAGCTATGCGAATTTCTTCCACCCAATTAATCTCCAATACGTACTGGGTAAAGACAAAAATAAATAACAAACTAATAACAAAGCCAATCGTACCTTGTATCCATGTTTCATAGGGTGATTTTTCCTTTTGTATGGCAAGCCCAATAGCTAACCCACTAATAACCGATGTTACAAAGAGCGGAATGAACCATAATATTTGCAAAATGACTGTAAGAACAAATGTAAACACCGCTAATATTCCTATAATCATGTAAAGACGGTCTGCCTTACTATTAGTAGCATAGACAATTATCGGTATTGGTAAAAGGATGATGGCAAACGGAAAAAATGCCGGTATGAATAAAGAAAAAAAGAGTATGATTGTATAAGAAACAACTAGCATGATCTCTGAACGTAATTGACTTTGTGCATCCATAAAAACAAAAGCACCTCTATTGTTGTATATTATTTAACTCTGTCATTATATGATACCATGTTTTTAATTTGAATGTGAAAATAAAAAGTTGTTAAGTTTATTTCCCGGGTAATATTACCCTGTTCATGATATAGTATTTATGGATAATCGCAATGAATACAACCTAAAGATGTCTTTTATTTAAAGGAAATGATAACATATGATTTTTTGGGAAATCTTTAAAAACAGTATAAAGTTACCAAATAAAAAGGCTATGCGACAAATTAATCAAGTCGGTATGGATTATACTGTTTTCTATATGTTTTTGTTGTTGGCCATTATTTCTATTCCGTCATTTTTCGACCAAGTTATCGGTAACAATGGACCAGATATAGATGTTAATATTTTCTTATTCACTGTTTACTTTTTTATTTTTTTCTATTTGCCCTTAGTTTTAATCATTTTCGGTCTTATTTCTCTTTTAGCATATATCTCCGTTATTTTTGCGAACATCGTCCAACGAAAACTTACCTTTGGACTTTTATGGAAATGGATTGCCTATACAACGACAATTCCTTTCGTTATTTATACATTAGTTGCTCTGTTTTATGATTTTAGTGTAACGTATTTAGCCATTACGGCTATTTATTCCTTTACATTAGTCGTCATTATGATCTTATCTTTTCCAAAACGTCGTACATAAACTAGAGTATCAACACTAAATCTATTCTGCTTTCCTTTGAAAAGTTAAAAGGGATTTTCGTAGGAGAAAAGGAAAAGTTTTAATATAATTTTCACTGATCATGTTCAATGAAAAAAGAATCTGTCGATTCGTGGATGTATCCACAGTAATCAACAGATTCTTGTTAAAAGTATTAGCTAATATAATATTGCCAATACGTATCATTACAATTTTACTCAGATACAAATGGTAATAATGCCATTATCCGAGCTCGTTTAATTGCTTTTGTCAATTTTCGTTGGTATTTCGCTGATGTTCCTGTTACTCGGCGTGGTAAAATACTTCCGCGCTCGGAAATAAAACGCTTGAGTAAGTCAACATCTTTATAATCGATATGAGTAATGCCATTTGCTGTGAAATAGCATACTTTTCGACGTCTTGGGCGTCCTCGACGTGCCATGTTACATTCCTCCTTCACCTTTGAATGTTATTTTATCGTAATTTTTCATTAACCTTATTTATATTTGTGTGTTTGTGTGTAATGTGTGTACATCATTATGAATGATACAGAAAAACTACGCCCATGTCAACTGTGAAGAAGTTTATGTGACTTAATCTTCATCACTTCCGCGATATCTCTCATATGGTAATGGATTCCACGTTCGATAAGCTAAATCTTCTTCATCTAATATTGGTGGTAAATCCTTTAAGATTTTCTTAGCAACTTCTAATTCTTTCTCTGCTTCTTCTTTTGTTTGATACATAAACTCATCGGAAGCTGTTTCAGAAGCTTGATCGACCTTCGATTCTAAATCTGCAATAACCATATCTTGTTCTTTTTGAATATCCTTTCTCGCTTCAGCAACCCAATCTGGATGGAGATTTCTATTTGTATCTCCCGCTTCACTATATGCATCAAAAATATCTTGATAAATTTTGTCTGCATGCTCTCGAACATCTAAGTTCACAAACTCTAAATCTCGATTTGTTAATTCCTCTTCTTCTAATGCTTCATCACGCAACTCACCACCTAAACGAGTTCGCTCTAAATAAAACGGGAACATCGATTTGATCGTTTGACCGACGGGTAAAGTAGCCATTCCGTCTTCACCAATTCCTTTCGGCTGAATACCTTGAATGGCTATCCTAGCCGATTCTGGACGAACAATTTCTTTTGGCGGCATAATACCGTGTCTTAACATTTCTCGAATACCTGTTCCTGAAATATTCAAGCGGTATTTTTCATCATGGGGACATGTTTGCTGTGTAGCTGGGCTATCACAACGTGTACAGTAAAACACTTCGAAAAACAAACGGACATCGATCCCTAATTCCTCAGGTGAAAACTCATCAAAAATCGTATGACTTGCATATTTATCATAATAATCACCGATACCTGCATGATCCCTTCCAATAAGTGCATGTGTACAGCCATAATTTTTCATAATTAATGCATGGAGCACCGTTTCTCTCGGTCCTGCAAAAATATACGTAACCCGCAACGGTGATAAAATAGATCGTTCTTTCGGATAATATGTGTCTAATACTGCGCGATAAGAAAGCATTCTAAATTCATGTCGTGTATACTCCCGTTTAGCCATTTCTACGAGGGGCTGTAGCAATAAACCATCTATTTCTTCTAGTGCATTTTTATGAATGTATTCATGCCCACGGTGAAGTGGATTAGCTCCGGTAATAAATCCTGCTGCAGAACGGAAATTCATTTCTTCATAAAACAAATGCCATGTGTCCTTCGGCTCTTTCCGTAAACTTTCAAACGGGCCCCAATCAACACGATTAAGTAATGTTAACTTTCCGCCTAAAGCTGTATCACCCATTCGTCGGAAAATTGAATCTACGCCAGGGTGATTCCGATCCGTTGTGCCAAATAAATGTTTGGCACGTTCTTCTTTGTCATAGGAAAAAATATCTTCAACATCTAAAATAGCGACCGGTTCAAAGTCTTCATCAATCAGAGACACACGATCGCCTACTGATAAAGAATTCGCAACTTCCTCATTTCTATCTCCAATCGGCGCAAAACTAAGTGGAACAGGCCATACTAAACCATTAGATAAACGACCCTCTTTTAATACACTCTTATAATCTTCCTCTAACATAAATCCTTCATTTGGAGATAAGACTCCCGTAGCGATCATTTCCGTGGTAATAATTGCTTCTAAATCGATCATTATTTTTGGTAAAGATGCTGCCTCTTCAAGTAATCTCTCTCTTTCTTCTCCAACAGCAACCCGATTGACTAATTTTCCCCCATGCGGTTGCTGCGGATATTTTTCAAAGTTTAATGCTTCTTGATGAATTGTTTTCCCCATAAATAAACTCCTCCTAATAAGATGTTTTTCATGAAAGTAATTTCAGCACCCACCATTTGTGACAACGCTTACAAATTTGTTTTGTAAGATATAACCTTTATTGAAATTACTTCTTGATTTAGAATAGTTGTAAAATTTAGGATATATTTTTTTACTGAGAAAGTCAAGAATGCAGTGTCAAACTTCTGTCACATTTTATACAGGAAGGTGAATGATAAACCTAGTTCCCTTCCCCTGATTACTTTCTACCTCAATTGAGCCATTGTGAAGCTCTATTACCGATTTGACAATAGAAAGTCCTAATCCACTTCCCTCTATATTTCTTGTTCTCGCTTTATCTTCCCGATAAAACCTTTCAAAAAGTTGTTCTTTCGCTTCTTCAGAAAATCCAATCCCTGTATCGTGAAATTGCACAGAAATATCATTCTTATTCTTTTCAACAGTAATTCCAATTTCTCCATTTTGTTCATTATATTTAATTGCATTTGTAAGTAAGTTTTCCCAAACATTGTATAGCAAAGATGGATCACCATTGATTTCAACATCTTGTAATGAATAACTTACCATAATCCCCCGTTCATTAATGTGCCATTGGTGGTTATAAATAACTTCTTTTATTTGCTCAGACACATTGAACCATTTCTTCTCAACAAAACCTTCTTCTTGTTCTAATGATGAAAGAAGTAGTAATTGTTTCGATAAATTCGATAGCCGATTTGTCTCCTTTTCTACGATTGAAATATATTCTTTGCGCTTTTCATTAGATAACATTTCACTTTCCAGCAAATTTACATAACCTTTAATATTTGAGAGTGGCGTTTGTAAGTCGTGCGTAATATTTGAGATAAATTCATTTTTCATATCGTCAAGCTTTTTTAGTTGTGTCGCCATGTTTGTAAAGCTTTTTGCTAAATGACCAAGTTCATCTTCTCGATCGATATCTAGTTCAATTGAATAATTTCCTTCCGATAATTGCTTTGTTGCTTTCGTTAACTCTGTAATCGGCTGAATTAGAAAGCGGACACTAATTAATACGAAGATGATACTTAAAATAACAGTAAAAATAAGCAACCATGCAAGTAGAAAATGCATTTCATTAAATAACATTTTTATGTTCGGTCGCATAAATAAGGCATATGTTTTTCCATCTTTTTCGAAAGGTACTCCGATCGTATTCATTAATTCGTTGGAAAAGAACCCGGTAATAAAGGTTTCCTTTGGGAATTCTTTCATGCCGTGATAAATATCTCCGTGTAAGACAATATCCTTTGTTTCCTTTGGCAAACTTTCATCCCGGAAGGAGGCACCATAAAACGTTTCTTCCACCCCATCAGTTAAAAATATTTGATAGCCAACGGTAGCAATATGTTGCAAGTAATCATCTAGTTCAATATTTTCATGGCTTTCAATATAATTAGCAATATCTAAAGCAATTGTTGTGTTTTTCTCATCGTTTTGTGGTTTTAGTTTTTGTTGATAATAAAAATTAGAATACATAAAAGCAAGGATCCCACTAACGATCATAATGATAATTGTTGTGATTGAAAATTTTACGTAAAGTGAACGTAATTTCATTTGTTCTCCTCCAACGCATAGCCGACACCACGCACTGTAACGATGGAAAAATCTTCTGTTAATTTTGAAAATCGTTCCCGAAGTCGCTTAACATGAACGTCGACAGTTCTTTCATCACCCTCATAGTCAAAACCCCATATCCGATCAATAAGCTGCCCACGAGAAAATACTTGCCCTGCATTTGCAGCGAGTAAATATAACAATTCAAATTCCTTTAAAGGAAGCAAAAGGGATTTGTCCCCGATAGACACTTCGTAGGTTTTTCGATTAATGTTCGTATGGCCAATTGTTACAATTTCATCAATATTTTTATCATATAGACGGAAAAGGGTCTGAATTCGAAAAATAAGCTCCTTTGGCTCAAAGGGTTTCACGAGATAATCGTCTGTTCCGGAAAGAAATCCTTTTTCCTTATCTTCAATTTGATCCTTTGCGGTAAGTAAAATAATAGGTATATCGTAAAATTCCCGAATCGTTTTCGTTAATTCATAACCATCCATGACAGGCATCATAATATCGATGATCGCCAAGTCACAAGGGTGGTTCGCTAAAAGTTCTTCTGCTTCCTTACCATTGCTCGCTTGTAAGACATGAAATCCTTCTTCTTCTAAATGGATCGTTACTAAATCCCTGATATGTTTATCATCATCAGCAATTAATATATGAATCAATCGTGTCACCTCATCGTAAGCTGTCTGTTATTTTATTCATTTTAGCTGAGTTTACACAAAAAAACTAGGAAGCAAAATCAAAAGTGCTTCCTAGTAAGTATTATGTTATTTAATGTACAACCCAGCAACTTCTCCATTTTCCTCAAAACTAACCGTAAAGCCTAGCTTTCCCTCTTCATGTTTTGTTACGATAACCGTAACATAAATTCCATCTCTTTCTTCGATAGCCGTTGTTTCAATTTTTTCAAACTCTCCAGCATCTTCAATAACCGGCGTTAATTCATGCATATCTTCTACCGGTAACTCTCTTTGCATTTGACCATTAAATTGCTCGTATACTGTTTCATAATCTAAGTCAAGGAGGGCTTCAA
>DATGRX010000060.1:0-6127 GCA_035303185.1 Bacillota bacterium | reverse complement strand
TTTGAAACGACTCCGGAAAATCTTTATTATAGAAAGGCGCCGGCCCGGATTTATGATTTCAACCGGGATATGAAAATTATCATTGTTCTGCGGGAACCGGTACAACGTGCCTTTTCAGCCTGGACGATGTATCGGATGCTTGCGAATCAGAAGGAGGGTTTGCCTGATATTTTCTACAATGGAAATGATCTGGATATATCATCTGGAATTGTGAAGGAGTTTTATCTGCCTGAAGAGTTTCCCACATTTGAACAGGTTATTCAATCTGAGATACAAAAGATTGAATCGGTTTCCTTTGAAGAGGAGCCAGGACTCCTGCGACGTGGTATATATCTGCCTCAGATTCAGCGGTATCACAAATTCTTTGGAAAAGAACAGGTTCTGATTTTAGGGTTCAAGGAGCTTGTTAATAGTCTGGTTCCTACCTTAAACAGAATACTGGAATTTCTGGGATTGCCGGAGAGCAGCTGGTCATTTTTAGATTGTAAAAAAAGGAATGTGAATAGGTATCTTGTTACATTACAGACAGAAACGGAACAATTTTTAAATGATTTTTATCAGCCTTATAATAGGGCATTATTTGAATATCTGGGTTACCAACCGGATTGGTGAAGATAATCTACTTTCTTGAATGATCAAGAATAATATTTATAAAAAACAATTTTGAACTTGAATATCTAGTGAATTACATCTAAAATTTATGTTTATTGTAAACGAAATGGTGACGATTAAGGATTTAAAACAATGATCCTACTTAGAATAATTCGGAATAAGTAAATGAATAAAATAATAATTAACAAGCCCGTTATTAAAAAGCAAGGGGATAGGTCATATTTAGTTTCCAAAGTTGAAGATGGTGTTTTAAAAACTGAAAAAGATTATTTTTTTTCAGTTCAGGAAGAATTCGGAGATTATTTAACTCATGAAGTTGCGGATGCATTTTTATGTGCTATGCTTACTCCGGCTATTTTGACCGGACAGAATATTGTGGTAAAAGCACCTATTTCTGAGGTTTTATATTATAACTTAGAAAACTCTCTTATTTATACACTTTGTAAAGTTTTTAATAAGTCTTCTATTAAAGTTTCAGCTGAATCTTTAATTACCCCTGATTTCAAACCAAAAGCTGTATCAACTGGGTTTTCAGGAGGAGTTGACTCTTTTACAACTGTTATTCAGCATACATCTGATGAATGCCCGGATAGTTTGAAACTAACTCATTTATCTCTGATGAATGTTGGATCATACGGGGATACTGATGCTGCTTTTTCAAAATTTGAAAATGATTCAATTCGTTCTAAAGAATATGCTGAAAAGCTTAAACTACCATTGGTGTTGATTAACTCAAACATTGGGTCTGCTTATTTGAGGAATGAATGTGAGTTTGAACGTGGGTTTGCTAGTCGCACAATAATAAGCCTAATATCTGGTATATTATCCCTCCAAAAGCTCTATAAATACTACTTTATATCATCATCCAGAACTATTGACAAAATTAAACTAATTCCTTCTAATCAAGATTATTATGAATATTTAGTAGCCGATTTTCTTTCTACTACCAACACAAGATCTATTATTGCAAATGGGGATATGGATAGAATATCGAAAATACAACATATAGTTGATTATAAGGATGTGCAAGATAGGCTGTATGTTTGTGCGTCGGATATTTATAATGAAAAACATGCACGAGTATATAATAAGGATGGTTTTCCAAATTGCTCCGAATGTGTCAAATGTACTCGTACAATGATCGTTTTAGATCTTTTAGGGAAATTAGATTTATTTAAGTATCGGTTTAATTTGAGAAAGTATGAGCATTTAAAGCCAGGTATAATCGAGGAGATATATTGTAAGCGTAAAGTTAACTTTACGTCTAATTTGATTTATTCTTTTATGTCTGAAATCAAATATACCATACCTGTTCGTCTGAAACTAAAATATAACTCATTGAGATTGTTAAATAAGTCATTTCAAATATTATTTAATCGATAATTATAAGTTTAAGGTATGCATTATTATGATACGAGGTTATCTTTTTATACCTGCGAATAAACCCCGTTTTATTGAAAAGAGCTTAGAATTGGAAGGTGTGAATCATCGGATTTTTGATTTTGAAGACTCTGTATCTTCATTCGATGTCGAGAAAGCTATTCTCAATGTAAATAAACAAACTGTCAAACCCTCAGACTGGGTCAGAATACCGCTTACTGATCAATTCCAGGGGATAGCTAATGAATTAATTAAAAAAGGCTATAGAAATGTTATAGTTCCAAAAGTAAAAGATAAGGAGCATTTCAGTGAAGTTATTTCACAATTACAGGCTATCAACAATGAAGTCAAAGTGATCATTTTAATTGAAAATTATTTGATCTTTTTACAAATGGAGCAAATATTAAAGAAGTGGAATAAGTTTATTTATGGAATTGGTTTGGGAAGTCACGATTTCACAGCCGTCACGAAAATTCGACATCATAAGGATGTGCTGTTTCCACTACGTCTTCAAATAAGTCTTCTTGCAAATGCCTATAATGTAATTCCAATTGATATCGCATCTATGAATATTTCAGATCATGAAGCATATAATACGGAAATACAAAGTGCTTTTGATCTGGGATATCGGGCCAAATTTGTTTTACATCCATTTCAACTGCAGTGTATTAATGATTATCCATTCTTTACCAAAGAAGAGGTTAAAGATGCAGCAGAAATTATGAATCTGTTTTTTGAAAGTGAGCAAAAGAAAGAAGTTGTTATCAAGTATAAAGGTATAATTTATGAGCGGCCTCATATAAATAATCTTAAAAGTATTAAAGCATGGGGGGAGGAGTATTATGGAACAGATAGGCAGATACTTTGAAGAATTTGAGTCAGGAAAGGTCATAAAGCATAAGCTTTCAAAAACCATTTTTGAGAGTGATAATAATCTGTTTAGCTTGTTGACAATGAATCATCATCCGGTTCATTTAAACCAAGATTATGCTGAGAGAAATCAGCATGGAAAAATTCTGGTAGTCGGAACTCTTGTATTCAGTTTAGCGGTAGGAATCACGGTGCCCGATATCAGTGGAAAAGCAATAGCCAATCTTGGTTATGAAAGTATAACACATAATGCCCCTGTTTTTATAGGGGATACGATATATGCTGAAACCAAGGTTTTAGAAACCAGGGGTTCCAGGACGAAACCAGATCGCGGGATCATTTATGTTGAAACAAAGGTAACAAACCAGAATGAAGAATTGGTATTAACTTTTAAGCGACATGTGTTGATTAAAAAAAAGGAAGGAGTAAATGACTGATTATTTGCTCAGATCTCTGATGTTTGTGCCGGCTCATAATGAGAGACTCCTGGACAGCTCTTTGCGAACAGATGCAGACGTACTTTTACTTGATTTGGAAGATTCTGTACAGCCAGCAGAATACAAAGATATTGCACGGAAAAACATTGTTCGTTATTTGGAAAGCGGTGCTTTTAAAAATCGACAGGTGTTTCCTAGAGTGAATGACCGTGAAAGCGGAGAGCTTCTGCACGATATCACAACCCTGGCCTTGCCAGGTATTGATGGTTTTGTCTATCCAAAGGCAAAAACCGGTCAAGATATATATTTTTTTGATAAACTTCTGGAAACTGTTGAATATGAGCAGGGTATTGAAATTGGGACTTTCAAAATTATCGCTCTGATAGAGACAGCATCGGCAGTGCTTCATGCGGAGGAGATTGCCAAGGCATCGCCCCGGGTAATTGCAATTGCATTTGGGAATGAAGACTTTTTGACTGATATACAGGGAGAAAATGATGAGGCAGCCTCACCTCTCTTTACAGCTCGTTCTCTCATATCTATGGCTGCTCATAGTGCAGGTGTAGCTCCAATAGATACGGTGCACATTAAAGTACACGATCTGGAAGATTTAGAATACAATTTAAAGATTGCTTCAAAATTGGGATTTCAAGGACAGCTTGTATTACACCCAAAGGAACTCCCCTTGGTACACCGTTATTTTTCTCCTACTGACCAAGAAGTGAACGAAGCCGAAGAAATGGTAGAAGCTTTCAAACAGTCTGAAAGAGAAGGTGTTGGCGTGGCTATAGTAAACGGAAAGTTTGTAGGACCTCCACTGGTGAGGAATGCAGAGAAGATTTTAAGAAGAAAAAAATTAATCGATCAGAAGTAAATGAAAAAAGTTATCATTATTGGAGGCAAAGGAACAGCAGTTGTTATTGCAGAGCAGATAAAAAATGCAATTTTAAAGTTTAATGTTAAACTTGAAGTTCTTGGTTTTGCCTTTGATGACGAATCCTTTGGGGATGAAATTAATGGAATCCCGATACTTGCTAAAACATATGATGTGTATGGAGAATATAAAAACCAATCAGATGTCTTCTTTATTTTTTCATTATACAGAAGTGATTTAATCGAAGAAAGAATTGCGCTTCGTGATGGTTATGAGATACCGCATGAAAGGTATATTAACTTTATCCATCCATTGGCTACTGTTGCAGAAAGTGCCGAAATAGGTATCGGAAATATAATCTTAGCAAACACAGTTATTAACCCAAATGTTAAGTTAGGAAATTTTAATACATTTAATTCAAACTCACTGATTGGTCATGACACGAAAATAGGTAATAGTAATTTCGTAGCTGGTCATACTGTAATAGGAAGTAATCTAACGATTGGGAATGGTAATTTTTTTGGATTGAATTGCAGTGCAAAAAACTTCATAACAATAGGAGATTATAATATTATAGGGATGGCTGCAAACGTTCTTAAATCAGTCGAATCAAAAAAAGTACTGGTTGGAAATCCGGCAAAAGAGTTACGTACAAATGCATAACACCCAGGATAAAATTTTGCTATTGGGTGGCTCTTATGCACAAATTCCTGCTATAAAGGCTGCAAATGACAGAGGGCTATATACTATTCTATGCGACTACTTACCGGATAATCCTGGCCAGAAGTTCGCCGCTGAGTATATCAATGCAAGTACCACAGATAAGAAACGCATTTTGGAAATTGCCCGGGAACGAAGAGTAGATTATGTCTGGGCATATGCATCAGACCCTGCGGCTCCGACAGCAGCATATGTGAGTGAGAAACTGGGCTTACCTGGCAATTCTTATGAAAGTGTAATTACTCTGTCTGAAAAACATCTTTTCAGACAATTGCAGAAGGAATCGGGCTTAAATTATCCTGCTTCATTAAGCTTTACAAAATCGGAGATATCAGAGGACAGGTTAGAGATGAATATGGAGTATCCGCTTATTGTGAAGCCTGTAGATTCTTCAGGCAGTAAGGGTGTAGTGTTAATTAATAACCCATCGGAATTTAAAAAGGCTGCCAATTATGCGTCATCTTTCTCAAGAAGTGACAGAATCATCGTTGAGGAATATGTAGATGCGGAAGGCCCTCAGTTACATGGAGATGGTTTTGTGGTTAATGGCACCTTAATATTTTGGTACTTAGGTGATCATTTCTATAATGATGAGGTAAATCCATTTGTGCCTTATTCGACTGTTTGGCCATCGGAAAAAAGTGAAACAGATCTCAACAGGGTGTATAAAGTCATTTCACATTTAATTGAATGTTCAGGATTTAAAAATGGCTCTATAAATATTGAAGTGAGGTTTGCAAAAGATGACGAGATTTATATTATGGAAATGGGGCCGAGAAGCGGGGGTAATTTTGTACCAAAGTTATTGGAATATGCTACAGGATTTGATGCTATAGAAGCTGGACTTAATATTGCAACAGGGAAGCAAGTATTGAAGCCAGAAATAAAAAAAGAGTTTGCGGCATATTATGTAATCCATTCTAAACATAATGGATATTTAAAAAACATAACCATTTCTGAAAACCTGACAGCTCATATAAAAGAGCAACACCAATATGTAAATATAGGCGGCGAGGTACATTCTTTTCAGGGATCTAATGCAGCAATTGGTATTCTATTAATGACATTTCCTGATAAAGAAACAATGGACGATGTTATGGGCAAAATGGATCAGTATATTAATATTGAGGTTGAACAGGATGCGAAATGATGCTATAGGAGGCTATTTTGGTTTGGAAATTCGTAATGGGAGAGAGTATCACCCGGAAGCTCTTCGTTTAAATACAGGCAGACA
>DATGRX010000059.1:0-7909 GCA_035303185.1 Bacillota bacterium | reverse complement strand
GCTCTTAACTCGTGATTCTGTTGACTATAAAAAACGAGCGATGTTTGAAAAGGAAAAAATAAACTTAACCCTAACAAACTGAACATTAAAAGTAACAATATTTTGATACTAATCTTTTTCCCCATGCTGTTCACCCGTTTTTCATAGAACAATAATGAAATAAAAGAGCCGGCGGTATGCTTAAGATATTATCACAGCCGGCTCTATATTTAATCGCTTTCATGTAAACTTTTTAAAAGTCGATTCCTTGTTCTTCATAATACTTTTTTGCACCTGGATGGAGATCAATTCCAATACCATCTAAAGCAGTGTCCAACGTAATGAAATCTGCTTTGTCATGAGCCATTTTGTCTGTATGTTCGAAAAGCGTCTTTGTAATTTCATAGACATCATCTTCAGATACATCGTCGGCAACGGCTAACATCGCTAAGACAGCTACTGTTTGTACATCACCATCTAAACCATATTCTTCAGCATCGTCACCTTCGATCATATCAACAGCATAATGTGGATACATATCGATTAATTCGTCAATCTTATCCTGCTCAATAGGTACGATGTCAATGTCTACTGAGGCAGATAAACCTACAACAGATCCTGTTGGAGTACCAGCTGTAATAAATGCAGCATCGATATTTCCATCTTGAATACCGTCTGTAGATTCATCAAAGGTTAAATCATGGGCATCAATATCTGATTCAATATCTAAACCATGGACGGCTAGGATTTGTTCCGCGTTAATGTATGTTCCAGATCCTGGAGCCCCAACGGAAACTGCTTTTCCTTCTAAATCTTCAACGCTTTCAATTCCTGAATCTTTTGTTGTAACAATTTGGATTGTTTCTGGGAATAATGAAGCAACAGCTTGAATATTTTCTACCGCTCCATCATCCTCAAACATATGAATTCCTTCGACAGCATAAGCAACAACGTCTGTTTGAACGAAAGCTAATTCGGCTTCGCCATCGGCAATCTCTTGAACATTATCTGCTGATGCGTTTGAAGAATGCATATCAACTTTTAAATCTGTCTCTTCTTCAATAATTTCAGCTATTTGACCACCAAGTGGGTAATATGTTCCACCTGTCCCCCCTGTTAAAAGCGCATATCCTTCATGTTGCTTTTGACATGCAGAAAGAAAAAGTGAGGCAATGAACATTAAAGCAATTGTCATTAATAAACCTCTTTTTTTCATGTGAAATTTCCTCCTTAAAAATTTTTCCTTATTTATTTTATAAGGATATTTTGTAAGCTGTCAATTTGTTTAATCATAAAATGTTTGTTTTTTTCAAAATGTATGACAGCGGTTACAATTATAGTAATAGTATAACATATTTTTTTAAAAGTGTTAGTATAATTTCCAGAAAAAGTATATCTCTAGTTTGTTCTAGTTCATTATCCATTTAGTGAATTGATAAAACAGGATGTTATATATGAACAAATAATAAATTAGCAAAAGAATTCACTTGAATTTGTGACAAATATATGTCAATATGAATTCGTGTTTAAAATATTTCGACATTATTTGTGATTTATTTCACAAGTTTAGGAGGCATATCTTTGAATCTTTTATTAGTACGTGAACGATTAAAAAAGTTTTTCTTAGAAGACATTGGTGATTTAGATATGACAAGTCAAAGCATATTTCCGTCTTCACAAAAAGGAAGTGCAACGTTTAAAGTAAAACAATCAGGAATCATAGCTGGCTTACCTATTATACAAGAAGGTTTTCGACTGTTAGATACCTCCATTCAAGTCGAATTGCTTGTTCAAGAAGGTAAGCATGTTGAAAAGGGAAATGCGATTGCACAAGTACACGGACCTGTTGCTCATCTTTTAACAGGAGAGCGTGTCATTTTAAACCTTTTACAACGAATGAGTGGAATTGCAACAATGACAAACATAGCTATTCAAACATTAAAGGATCCGTCCATTCGTATTTGTGATACAAGGAAAACAACTCCGGGATTGCGAGCATTTGAGAAATATGCCGTAACTGTTGGCGGTGGGAAAAATCATCGTAAAGGATTATATGATGGAGTCATGATTAAAGATAACCATATTTCCTTTTGTGGTTCAATTACAAAAGCTGTTCAAAAGGCTAGAGAGAATGTTGGACATATGGTTAAAATAGAAGTTGAGACAGAGACTTTAGAACAAGTTAAAGAAGCTGTAGCAGCTAAGGCTGACGTCATTATGTTTGATAATCGAAGCCCAGAAGAAATTCGCCAGTTTATGAAGCATGTTCCCGAGTACATTGTTACAGAAGCATCTGGTGGGATTACATTAGATACAATTGCTAATTACGCTCATACAGGTGTTGATTATATTTCATTAGGGTTTTTAACCCATTCTGTTACATCCTTAGATATAAGTGTAAATGTAGATATGTAAATATTTATTTTTAATGAATTTGTGAAATAGTGAACAATATTAGGAGGATATTTGTGAAAAGGATCTTTACTAGTCTTTTTATCATATTATTTTTTCTTACAGCTTGTGGCAATGACGAACTAACGAATACCGAGCCTGAAGTAATTGAAGAACAACTTACAATTAATGGTGGAAGTGTCGGGGGCGTTTGGTCCATTTTTACAGAGGGAATAGCAGAAGCCATTCGAAAAGAGTACCCTGGAACGATGATTAGTGCTTCTCCTGGAACGGTAGCTGGCAATCCTATTTTAGTCCATCAAGAAAAGGTTGAATTTGCTATTGCTGAATCTTTAACTGCTTTGTTTGCCCTTACTGGAAGATATCCCTTTGAAAATGCGCATGAAAATATTATGGGCGTTGCAGCCGTCATTCCAGAAAATGTTTTTCAATTTGTTGCCCCTAAATCGGCACCCTTTAATTCAGTCAAAGATATTGCTGATGAAAATATACCTATTCGATATTCTCCGGGAGAAAAAGATGCTCTAGGAGATATCATTTCAGAAACTATTTTTGAATCCTTTAAATTAAATTATGATTATATCGAAGAAATTAACGGAGAGATTAATTATTTATCTGGTACAAAATCCTTTGAATTAATGAGAGACGGAAGACTCGATGGATTAGGAAAAATGGTACCGATTCCTGCCGGTGATATTATGGAAGCTTCTGCAACACTAGACTTAAAACTCATTCCTATTGAAGAACGGGCTATTCAATATTTAACAGCAAAATTTCCGGTCACTCGTTACACAATTCCTGCAGGTAGTTATGATTTTCAAACAGAGGATTATGAAACGATTAATACACCGACCATCTTACTAACGCATAAAAATATGTCTGAAGACGTTGTCTATAAAGTGACAAAAGCGATTTACCATCAACTTGATTATTTAAGCAATGTTCATAGTGGTTTTGAAAAGATTAATAACGATACGATTACAAAGCTCGGAGGTATTCCATTACATCCTGGAGCCGAAAAGTTTTATAAAGAATTAGGATTATTAAAAGATTAAATTACATCGGTACGGAGTGAGACATGAATGTCTATACAACCTAGAATCAAAAGCTTTTTACAAGCCTTCCTATCAACTGGACATTTAAAACAACTTTCCAACATTGAAAAAATAATATTTACTGTGATAGGAGTATGTATGTCGCTATTTCAAATATGGGCAGTAACTATTGCTAAGATAGATTCAATGATTGAAATGGCCATTCATTTATCCTTTATTTTAGTTTTGACTTTTTTCCTATACAGCCCATCTGAAAAGGTATTGAACAATTATTTTGCGAAAGTCATTGACTATATATTTATCGGATTAGCTGCAAGTAGTGGAATATATTACTACATTCATGCGGATCGAATTTCCACAAGAATCATTAGTGTTGATCCGTTAACGACTTTAGATATTTTATTTGGAATCATATTCGTTGTTCTCGCTATTGAAGCAGCAAGACGAACGATCGGATTTATGATTATTAGTATCGCACTCCTATTTATCCTTTATATGTTATATGGACACCAATTCTCTGGGGTTCTTCACCACCGTGAGATGTCCTTCCTAGAAGTATTGGATCAACTTGCCTTTAGTTTTAATGGACTATGGGGCTCACCAATTGCTATTGCTGCTACCTTCGTATTTATGTTCGTATTGTTTGGCACCTTTTTACAACGTTCAGGAGCCAGTGAATTTTTCTTTCAATTATCTATTGCCCTTGCTGGAAGAAGTCGTGGCGGAGCAGCAAAAATCGCGGTTATCGCTAGTGCATTTTTCGGAGCTATTTCTGGCAGTCCAACGGCAAATGTTGTCACAACCGGAGCTTTTACCATTCCTTTAGCAAAGAAAACTGGATACTCATCTCGTTTTTCCGCCGCCGTTGAAGCTGTTGCCTCTACGGGTGGAAGTATTTTGCCACCAATTATGGGTTCAGCTGCATTCTTGATGGCTGCTGTAACGAACACACCTTACCATTCGATCGCAATTGCTGCCTTACTGCCAGCTATTTTATATTACATTGCATTATTTTTAATGATTCATTTTGAAGCAATTCGCCTTGATTTACCTCGAGCCGATGAAACACAGATTCCTAGAGTAAGTGATGTTCTAAAAAGAGGATGGTTTTATTTTATTCCTGTTCTTGTTTTAATTACTTTATTACTAAGTGGGTATAGTCCTTCACGAACAGGATTTTTTGGAATAATTTCTATTATTATCATTAGTTGGTTCCAACCAAAAAAAAGAATGAAAATAGGAGAAATCATCCAAGCACTTGCAGAAGGTGCAAAGACAGCGATCCCGATTAGTTCAGCTTGTGCAGCTGCAGGATTAGTTATTGCAGGAATTATGACAACGGGATTAGGAGGAAAGCTTTCTAGTATTATTTTAAACATTACATCTGGCCAACTTCTTCCTTCCCTTCTATTAATCATGATCATGTGTATTATTTTAGGAATGGGCATGCCTGTTGCTGCGGCTTATGTTTTAACCGCAATGTTAGCTGCCCCAACCTTAATTAATTTAGGTGTCGGTGAAATGGCTGCCCATTTATTTATCGTCTATTTCTCAATTATTTCTGCGATAACACCACCAGTTGCAGTTGCATCTTTTGCAGCAGCAGGTATCGCTAAAGCAAACCCTACAACAGTCGGATTTGAAGCTGTTCGTCTAGGATTAGTTTCTTTTATTATTCCGTTCATCTTTGTGTTTCAACCCGGATTATTAATGGAAGGTACAATTCTAGATGTTATCATTACCTTCAGTGTAAGTGTTCTCGGGATCACGGCATTATGTTATTTAATGATTTTTGCTTTACCGAAAGTAGGTCATTTGTTTCATCTAAGTGTAAACCGCAATTAAGCACATTTTTATTTTTCACTGCATATCCTATATAAACATTTATAAGGAGTGCTCACTCATGAAAAGGTGGATCACAAGTTTACAAACAAAAACTCCACAACAAGGATTTGAACTAGCGATAAAACTTGCCCAAAAAGGTGTAGAATACACACAACCAGATGAGAAAATCCGAAAGAAATTAAGGCCAAAATACTCTAAAAATGCATCAGACTTAATTGCGGTCTCCCAAGTTATTGCTATTCACTTTCAAACTGTTGCCAAAGCAAATGACTATTGGAATAAAAAACGATCATTTTACAGATAAAAAAACTGCCTGTTTATAGGCAGTTTTTTATTCCGTATATGCTCTTTTTTTCGATGACTGTGAAGAAATTGATATATAAAAGCTAACAAGAGCGAACAGGATAATGAGTGAACCGACTGGAGCCATACTTGTTACAGATCCAGTTTGCTGAATCGCTATTCCCCCAATTGCAGAACCAAGGGCGATTCCTACCTGTATCGCCGAATTATTTAAACTTTGATGAATATCGGAATGTTTCGGATCTGCTTCAATTAAATAATCCTGTGTTGGTGGTGAATGACCCCAACTTAATATTCCCCAAAAGATAACAACAGCAAAAAAGACTGGCACGGAAAACGTTGACATTGGAACAGTAAATAGCGTAACAATGAACAGTCCGATAAATGTAAATAGTGCTCGAATCGATCCGACTTTGCCCGCAATGATTCCACCAATTGCTCCCCCACTAACGGCAGCTAAACCGAAAATGAAATAGGTTAAACTAATCCAATACTCATTAAAATTCATTGTTGCTTCCAAAAAAGGAGCAAAATATGCATACATCGTATAATGTCCCGCTAAAATTAAGATTGTCGTTATGTGGGCAGTCACTAATTTTACATTACGTAAAGCTTTAACTTGTTCTAAAATCGAATGTCTTTGCCGGGCTGGAAGTGGTTGTAAAAAGATTTGAATAAGCACAATGGCTACTAAAGATAAAATCGCAATCCCTAGAAAAACTGTTCGCCAATTGAGAGCTTTTGTGACAATTATCCCTATGGGAATCCCTAGAACTAATGCAGAACTAATCCCCATATAAATAAAGCCTAAGGCTCTTACTCGCTTTTCCCTCTTAACGATTCTTGTCGTAATCGTTAGTGAAAGAACAGTAATTAACGCCGCACTCATCGCTGTTATCACTCGTGCGATCATAACGAACGTATAATTCGGGCTAAAATACGTCAATATATTTCCAAGAAAAAACACGCTTAAAGATATAAGATAAAGTTTTTTCCTCTCAATTGTTGATGTAACAGATAATAAAACCGGTCCGGAAATCGCAAACACAATTGCAAACACTGTAATTAGCTGTCCTGCTGCAGAAACAGAAATATTTAGATCCGTAGCTATCATTGGCAAAATCCCACCGACAATAAGCTCAACAAGTCCTACAATTACAGTGACAATAGCTAAAATGTATACTCTAAAATTCATCGAAAAGCCTCCCTACAACACAAAAAACTCCAAACTACAACAACAAACACATTGTAGTCAGGAGTTTAATATTTCGGTTCCTGGTAGAAACCCTCAAACCATTTTTTTGAGGTATACAATTTTTTATGTAATTGCCATTAACTAATTTACCATTAACTCATAGGTTTAATCAAGGGAAAAAGATATTTTAAATTTAAAATGTATTGTGCTCTTTTCCATTTCTTGACTATGTGCCGCACACGTGAATTAATTTCTTACGGTTGATCTGTTGTCTATTTTAGAAATTTGCTCCTTTGTCAACATATGTATTTTCTTTTAACATATTTGCAGAGGTGAAGTTTATGAAGCAACATGTCAAGCCTAGGATATCGAAGGAGCTATATATTTTATTATTGCTAAAGCGTAGGGTGGATTTTCCAGCTCATGTGTATTCACATTATGAGCGACTGCAAAATGGTTACGAAGGAGAATTAAGTTTTTATCGTTTTATGGAAGAAAATCTAACAGTAGATTCAATCGTTCTTTATGATTTGCTCTTTCGATATGGCGGGAGTACCTTTCAAATCGACTGTTTACTTATTTGTGGTTCAAAGGTATTTTTGTTTGAAGTGAAAAATTTTGGAGGGGATTATTTGATTCAGGATGAAGATTGGTATTCTGTAAAAACGAAGCAAGAAATTAGTAATCCTTTACATCAATTACGTCGGACTGAGCATTTGTTTCGACAAATGTTAAAACAAATTACTTCAAGATTTTCCCTAGAGACGAGACTAGTCTTTGTAAATCCTAATTTCTTTTTATATCATGCGCCTCTGCAATTACCTGCTTTATTTCCAACACAGATTGATAGGTATTTTAAGGAGTTAAATAGGGGCTCTTCTGTTATTACGAATTTCCATCGTGATTTAGCTGACAAATTAGTTAAAAAACATGTCGATGAGCATCCTTTTGAAAGAATTCCAAAATATGATTATGAAGATTTGAAAAAAGGTATCCCTTGTTTACAATGTGATGCATTTATGGAACGAGCAAATGTCTTTTATATGATTTGTCCATCTTGCCAGACTAAAGAAAAGAATGAACATGCTATTGTTCGACTAGCAACAGAATTTCAAACGCT
>DATGRX010000058.1:0-22849 GCA_035303185.1 Bacillota bacterium | reverse complement strand
AATAATGACAGAACTACCTTCAATTTTTATATTCGCATTCATTCTACGAAGTTCGTCAATATGTTTTAACCGAGCGGAGTAAATCGTATCTGTAACTACTCCGGTACCTTTTGTTTTTGTAAGTAATGCAGTGAATGGTTGTTGTAAGTCCGTCGGAAATCCTGGATAAACTAATGTTTTAATATCAACACTTTTCAGATCCTTTTTCGGCGTGACGAGTAGTTGTTCATCACTTTCTTGAATGTCGATCCCTACTTCTCGTAACTTTGCTAATAAAGCTTCTAAATGTTGAGGAATGACATTATCAATTAAAACTTGCTCGCCTTGGGCAGCGGCCAAAATCGTAAAGGTTCCTGCTTCAATCCGATCTGGTAAAATCATGTGTTGACAACTGGATAAGGTTTCGACACCTTCAATCCGTATAATGTCTGTGCCGACCCCTTTAATTTTTGCACCCATATTTGTCAGTAAAGTAGCGACATCGATAATTTCTGGTTCTTTTGCCGCATTTTCAATGATCGTCTGTCCTTTTGCTTTTACGGCGGCAAGCATAATATTAATCGTCGCACCGACACTTGCGATATCTAAATAAATCCGAGCTCCTTTTAACTCTTTCGCTCGTAAGTATATGGCACCTTGTTCATTCGTCACTTCAGCCCCTAAGGATTCAAATCCTTTAATATGCTGATCAATCGGCCGTGGACCTAAATTACAACCACCAGGAAGTCCAATAACTGCCTCTTTAAATTTTCCTAGCATTGCACCCATAAAATAATAGGAGGCTCTTAATCGCTTTACTTTTCCATTGGGAAGAGGCATTGAAACCATTTGGGAAGGATCGATATGTACTTTATCGTCCGTCTCCCAATTAACTTTACCACCGATGTCTTCTATAAGAGATGCTAACGTATATACATCGGATATTTCTGGGAGCCCTTCGAGTGTGACCGTTTCATCGGATAAGATAGATGCTGGAAGTAATGCTACAGCACTATTTTTCATACCACTTACTCGAATTGTTCCTTGTAATGGATGTCCTCCTTCAATCATCATCTTTTTCATTTTGTATAACCTCTCTTTTTTTAGCAGTCTGTGAAGGTTGTTCTCCTTGTATTAGTTATTAGGACTAATCGAGATTCGCCTCTTTCCAATCGGATAAAAACTGCTCTATTCCTTGATCTGTTAAAGGATGTTGGATAAGTTCATAAAATACATCGTGCGGAATTGTTGCAATATGAGCCCCGCTTTGTGCAGCTTCTAAAACATGCAAGGAATGCCGAATAGACGCTGCAATGATTTTCGTATTGATATTATGAATGTCAAACATCTCTGCTATCGTTGAAACGAGCTGGATCCCATCATAACCAATATCATCTAATCGACCTAAAAATGGCGAGACATATGTTGCTCCTGCGCGGGCAGCTAATAATGCTTGGTTCGCATTGAAAATTAACGTTACATTTGTCGTAATTCCTTCTTCATGGAAAGTTTTAACAGCTTGTAAACCATCTGCTGTCATCGGTACTTTAATTGTTACATTTGGGGCAATCGATGCAAGTCTTCTTCCTTCTTTAATCATTCCTTCCGCATCTTCGGAAATAACTTCCGCACTAACAGAGCCAGAAACAATCGATGTAATTTCCTTAAGGCGCTTATGGAAAGATACACCTTCTTTTGCGACTAAACTTGGGTTTGTCGTTACCCCTGATAAAACACCTAAGTTTTGAATTGCTTTTATTTCCTCTACATTTGCAGAATCGATAAAAAACTTCATGAAAGTTCTCCTTTCAATATCTATTTCAAATGATAAAAGATAACGATAACTTTTACTACCAAAAGTTATCGTTATAATCTATATCTCTTTACGCTTTATTTGAAGAACCGAACTCCCGCATCTTTTCAATGACTGCCGCTTTAATCGCATCACGGCTTGGACCTAAATATTTTCGCGGGTCATAAAGGTCTGGTTGTTCATTAAGAATTTCCCGTACTTTTTCAGCTTGAACCATTTGATTTTCCGTGTTTACATTAATTTTTGCTGTTCCTAAGGAAATCGCCCGTTGAATATCTTTTAGTGGAATACCTGTCCCACCGTGTAAAACGAGAGGAACGTTTGTTAATTGTAAAATTTCTTCCATTTGTTCAAAACCTAAATTTGGTTCTCCTTTATAAGGGCCATGAACAGAACCAAGAGCTGGTGCTAAAAAGTCAACATTTGTTTCTTCAACAAGTTGTTTACACTCTGATGGAATCGCATAGGCGGCTTCCGCATCTTCTACGATTAAATCGTCTTCTTGACCACCAATTCTTCCGAGTTCTGCTTCAACAGAAACTCCTAGTAAATGAGCAAGTTCTACGACTTTTTTCGTTTCAGCAATATTTTCTTCTAGGGGTAAGTGTGATGCATCAATCATGACAGATGTAAATCCTGCGTCAATCGCTTTTGCACATTCTTCAAAACTAGAACCGTGATCAAGGTGAATCGCTACTGGAACAGTAATATTGTACTCTTCTACTAGGGCTTCAGTAATCGCAACGGCTACTTTATAGCCTCCCATATATCTAGCTGCACCTTCAGAAACCCCGATAATAACTGGTGAATTTTCTTCTTGTGCGGCTTCTAAGATTGCTTGCCCATACTCTAAATTGTTTAAGTTAAATTGGCCAACAGCGTATTTTTCTTCCTTCGCTTTTTCTAACATTTCTTTCATAGATACGATTGGCATAATGTTCCTCCTTAAAGTTGTTAAAAACCTTATACTTTAAGAATACCAATACCTTGAAATTGGTGCAACAATACTGTTACAAAACTCAAAAAGTTCTCACGAATAATTTGTAACCTTATACGTATCCATACAACTTTCAACAAAGGTTAGAACTTCTTCAATGTCGAAAGGTTTGTTTAATATAGCTACAATGCGTTCTTCCTCTTGAACATCACTTTCTATTTTTTCCGCCATTCCAGTCATCATGATAACTGGTGTTTTGATGCCAAGGTCAGAAGTTTCATGAATGACTTCTAAGCCATTTTTTAATGGAAGTTGATAATCTAAAATAATAACATCACATGGAGCTTCTTGTAACTTTTGTAACGCCTCTGGACCGGTAGAAGCTGTTATTGTTTCATAGCCGGCAGAAGTTAATAATTCTTCTAACAAAATAACAATACCTTGAACATCATCGACAATTAACACGATTTTTCCCATACTCACCAAAATCCCCCCATATCCCTATATGTATATACGATATAAAACCATATAATTCCTTCTTTATAAAAAAACCTTGAGCTTTTTTGCCCAAGGTTTTACGTTAAGATTTATTTTTTTCCATAATTGCTCGAAGGAATCCTTTGAATAAAGGATGAGCATTCGTTGGACGGGATTTAAACTCCGGATGAAATTGGCATGCGACAAACCATGGATGATCCTTTATTTCAATAATTTCTGCTTTCGTTCCTGAAGCATTTTTTCCAGAAATAATTAATCCCGCTTCTTCAAAGGTTTCAAAATAATCCTTATTTGCTTCATAACGGTTTCGATGACGCTCTGAAATTTGGTCGATATCGCTATAAGCTTCCCTTACTTTTGTCTGTTCTTTTAAATAACATACATGGGAGCCAAGTCGTAATTCACCGTCTTTTGTATGATTTCCATCTTCACTTCGAAGCGTTACAACAGGATAGGGCGTGTTTTTATTCATTTCTTCAGAATGTGCGTCCGCTAACCCGATGACATTTCGCGCATATTCGACAAGAGATAATTGCATGCCTAATCCGATCCCAAAAAACGGAACTTTTCTTTCTCGTGCGTACTTAATTGCAATAATCTTTCCGTCGATCGCCCGTGTACCAAAACCACCGGGAACGATAATACCGTCTAATGTTGAAAGTTTTTCTTCGACTGATCGTTCAGAGACATGGGCAGAGTTAATCCATTCTACCTCGACCTCTGCATTGAAATCGATTCCTGCATGATTTAATGCTTCGACAACAGATAAATATGCGTCTGGTAATTCTACGTATTTGCCGACAATTCCGATACGAATAGTATGGGATAAGTTTCTTACCTTCTTAATTAAGGATTCCCAACTTGTCATATTTGCTGGTTCACAATCAATTTTTAAGAGCTCACAAGTAATTGTATCTAAATTTTGTTTTTGTAAAGAAATTGGTACTTGATAAAGCGTATCGACATCAAGCATTTCAATAACTGCTTGCTCATTTACATCACAAAACAATGCAATTTTCTGTTTGTTTGCTTGACTTATTTCTACTTCACTACGTAAAACAATAATATCTGGTTGAATACCGAGGGACCGCAATTCTTTGACACTATGTTGGGTTGGTTTTGTTTTTACCTCTCCTGCCGCATTAATGTATGGCACAAGTGTACAGTGAATATACATAACATGATCCCGGCCGATATCACTTTTAATTTGGCGAATCGCTTCTAAAAAGGGAAGGGATTCAATATCACCGACTGTACCACCAATTTCAGTGATGACGACGTCAGCTTCTGTTGCCTCTCCTGCGCGATATACTTGATTTTTAATCTCGTTTGTGATGTGAGGGATAACTTGTACGGTTGCTCCTAAATACTCCCCATCTCTTTCCTTTTGAATCACACTCGAATATACTTTTCCAGTCGTTATGTTGTTATATTTCGTTAAATTTGTATCGATAAAACGTTCGTAATGCCCTAAGTCTAAATCTGTTTCAGCACCGTCTTCTGTAACAAACACTTCACCGTGTTGATATGGACTCATCGTTCCAGGATCCACATTTATATATGGATCAAATTTTTGAATGGTTACTTTTAGACCACGATTCTTGAGCAATCGTCCTAAGGATGCAGCTGTAATGCCTTTGCCAAGTGATGACACAACTCCACCAGTTACAAAAATATATTTTGTCACTTTTTATCCCTCTTTCATATGACTTACTATATTTAATATGTATGAATTTACCTTTCATTATAAAAAAATAAAAGCGCTCCCCAAGACTCTTGGGGAACGCAAAAATTTGTAAATGAAGTATAATAGTGCCCAGTTAAAATACTACCGATTAGGAAACTAATTGTCAAGTGGTTCTATATTATTTATATCTTCCCTGTTATCTTCTATAGGCGACAATTCTTTCTTCACTTCCCGAGGCAATTCAAAGAATGGTTGTATATCTTGAACATATTCTAAAATTCCTAAAAACTTTCCTTCTTTACTAAAAAGACCCTTGTACGTAATGTGGACATATTTTCCATCCTTCTTAAACCACATACATTCATATTCTCGGCGTTTGATCTGTAAGTCACGAATGAGTGTTGCTACTTTTCGCATACTTTTCGGTGGATGACAATTCCCTACATTTCGGCCGATAGAACTTGGCGTCCGAATGAACATCATTTCCGAAGCTTCTACCATTTTGTTAAAGTATTTAAACATCCCGAAACGATCGACAAAGGTAATTTCAACGGGCAAGTTGTTTAAAATCGCATCTGCCTCTTCTAACGTTAAATATCCACCACCGAAAGCAAACTGTTTATGTTTTAAAGTTTCATCAATTTCTCGTTTTATGTCAGTATCTTGATGATGCTGCACATACGCCTCTGGTGTAAAAAAGGAATAACCGTATGCATCACTTTCTTCAGCAATTGCTTGCCAATCATCATCAGTAAAAATATCGATAATAACTGGGAGTAAAAATATTTTTTCTTGTAAAATCATTTCTTGTAGATGTTGTTTAAACATATGAAATGTTCGATATATATATGAAAAATCGAGATGTTCGATTCGATCGATCATACTTTTCGTTCCTTTATATAAATTTCGAATACGATCATCGGCACTCCACATAAGTCGAGTTAGAGAAAACTCTCCATATCTTTCTAAGCGCGGGAAAAAGAGTTTTTCCTTTCGATTGAAATGGTTTATAAATTGACCGAATTTATAGATTTGTTTTCGGATGTTAGTCATTATATGTTTTTCTTTCAACAACTTATGATTCTGCTCAACTCGTTCCATAAGAGAATGTATTTCCTCTATATGTTTATCCAGTAGTTCGTTTTCTCGTAAGTAAACTTGGACAGGATGATTTTTTGGAAATGTTTTTTCGATTTGTTCGATCCGTCTTCCAAAAACTGTTTCAAACAAGGAAAAGAATCTTTTCACATCTGCCCTCGTTATGCCCATATCACTATTTCGCCATTCATGGACGATTAGTAAAATGTCTGAATCACGAATGTTATTTAATTTTAACTTAAAAAGCTCTTTTTCCGAAGTAGAAAGATCATCATGCCGAATGTGGAGTAAGAGATCCTTTATATAATTTACGAAATCCATGTCATAACGTGGTGCATACATGTTTTCCACCTTCTTTACATTCATATACATGTATTATATCAATGATTGATAAGCAAAGTTCGACATTTTTCTAGATGTTAAACTTTTGTCACAAATAAAAAATCTCCCTAAAGTAATTTACGTTAATCTACCTACTTTAGGGAGGACATATGATTCCTGATATTTTTATCTATTATAAATGTTTATGAATCCGTGTATTTTAGTTCGACTTCCTCTTCTGACATATCAAAGACCATCTCATCATCAAGTTCATCAACTAGCACACTATATTCCATCTCATCAATAGTTTCATCAATTTGATCGAGCTCGGCATCTCCGATTTGATCAAGGGTTTGTTTAGAGACGATCCCTCTCACTCGCTTTTTCTTATTTATTTCTTTAGGCTTATTCCCCTTCGCTCGATACCAACTTTTGAGTCCCCATATATTACCTTCTTTTTTCACAAAATTACCATCTACATTTAATTCCGTATAAAAATGACTTAATTTAGCATCCTTTTCGGTTTCTGATAGTTGCTTGAAATAACATACTCGTTCATACAAATTTTTAAACTTTAAAGGCTCTTGTTCCTCTGACAAAATAATTTTAGCAAGTTCAACAAGGGACATCCTCTTTAATTGTTCAGCATCATAATCTCGTAATCGCATGATGACTCGCTCCTTTATGTTTTTATTTTGTTTGATTATTATAAGCTGCTTCATAAATTTTTAATCATTTATATTCTTGCTTTTATGGTTTTATGAATCATCATATTTATACCGATAAAGATTATAAAAAATTTTTTATGAATTTGCTATTAAAACACATTAAAAAAACTAGAGAAATGTTTAAACATCTCTCTAGTTTCTTTATATTTACGTTTTCCCGTTTACATATTTCTACGGTACTGGCCCCCAACATCATAAAGGGCTTGTGTAATTTGTCCAAGACTAGCTACTTTTACTGTCTCCATTAGCTCTTCGAAAATATTTCCACCTGATGACGCAACTTCTTGAAGACGTTTAAGGGCTTCATCAGCTTTATCCTTATGCCTTTTTTGAAACCTTTTCAACTCTTTTATTTGATGATCTTTTTCTTCTTTTGTCGCACGCGCTAATTCCATTGAATCGATTTCTTCCTCAGATGGTGGATTTGGATTTAAATACGTGTTTACTCCGATAATTGGCAGTTCACCAGAGTGTTTCTTACCTTCGTAATAGAGAGATTCCTCTTGGATCTTTCCTCGTTGATATTGCCGTTCCATCGCACCAAGAACTCCACCACGGTCGTTTAAACGTTCAAATTCCTGTAAAACCGCTTCCTCTACTAAATCCGTTAATAAATCGATGATGAAAGCACCTTGTAAAGAGTTCTCATTTTTCGTTAAGCCAAATTCACGATTAATAATCATTTGAATGGCCATTGCTCGGCGAACAGACTCTTCCGTTGGTGTTGTAATCGCTTCATCGTAAGCATTCGTATGCAAAGAGTTTGTATTATCTTGAATGGCAATTAACGCTTGTAATGTCGTTCGAATATCATTAAAAGCAATTTCTTGGGCGTGTAGTGACCTCCCGGACGTTTGAATGTGATACTTTAACTTTTGACTTCGTTCATTAGCACCATATTTTTCCCGCATGACGATCGCCCAAATTCTTCTTGCAACTCTTCCGATAACGGTATATTCGGGATCAAGTCCATTTGAGAAAAAGAAGGATAAGTTTGGTGCAAAATCATCAATATCCATACCTCGGCTTAAATAATATTCTACATACGTAAAGCCATTTGCTAATGTAAAGGCAAGTTGTGTAATTGGATTTGCTCCAGCTTCTGCTATATGATAGCCCGATATAGAAACGGAGTAATAATTACGGACATTATTTTTAATAAAGTACTCTTGGATATCTCCCATCATGCGAAGAGCAAATTCTGTTGAAAAAATACATGTGTTTTGTCCTTGATCTTCCTTTAAAATATCTGCTTGAACAGTTCCGCGTACGACTGAGATTGTTTCTGCTTTTATTTGTTCATATTCTTCATCGGTCGGCTCACGCTCGTGTTCTTCCTTAAACTTTTCAACTTGCTGGTCAATGGCTGTATTAAAATACATCGCTAAAATAATTGGTGCAGGACCGTTAATCGTCATCGACACGGATGTCATCGGATCGACTAAATCAAACCCGTCATAAAGCTTTTTCATATCATCTAACGTACAAACGTTTACACCACTTTCACCGACTTTCCCATATATATCTGGCCGAGTAGCTGGATCTTCACCGTACAATGTCACAGAATCAAAGGCTGTTGATAGTCGCTTTGCGTCATCATCCTTTGATAAGTAATGGAAACGCCGATTCGTACGTTCTGGCGTTCCTTCGCCCGCAAATTGCCGGGTCGGATCTTCTCCTTCCCGCTTAAACGGATAAACACCAGCTGTAAAAGGAAAAGCTCCCGGTACATTTTCCGTCATTAACCATTTGAGTCGTTCTCCCCAATCGGAAAAGTTAGGGAAGGCAACCTTTGGAATTTTTAATCCTGCTAACGATTCTGTCACCGTATCAACCGTTATTTCCCGATCACGAACTTGAAAGGACATTTGCTCTTTCGCATAGGCTTCTTTTGTTTCATCCCAAGAATCAAGGAGCTTTTTCGATTCGTTTGTTAACTTATCTTCATATTGTTCAATCGTTTGTTTGATTGCTGAAACGTCCGCATCTTCCCCTAATATTTCCTTTGTTCCTTCTAATTGATAAAGTTTTGTAGCAACCTCCCTTTGCTCTTCAACTTTTTTATGATAGTCTCTCACTGTTTCACTAATTTCTCGTAAGTAATAGCGACGGTCATTTGGAATAATCATGCTTTGCTTTTCAGCCAACTTGTGACGATCAAAAGGAATTTCATAATTCCAACCATATTCTTCGTTTAATTTATCGACAACTGAGGCAAAAAGGGCATTCATTCCTTCGTCATTAAATTGATTGGCGATCGTTCCAAAAATCGGAAACTTCTCTTGGTCTTCGTGGAACAGCATTCGACTTCGCTCATATTGTTTCCGGACTTGATCAAGCGCATCTTCAGCTCCACTTTGTTCAAATTTATTAATAACGATAAAATCAGCAAAGTCGATCATATCGATTTTCTCAAGCTGTGTTGGTGCCCCAAACTCTGCTGTCATCACATACATCGATAAATCGGTAATATCTGTAATCGCAGCATCTCCTTGTCCGATCCCACTCGTTTCAACGATAATAAAGTCAACATCCGATGCCCGGAGAACGTCTAAAATTTCCTCAATCGCAGCAGAGACTTCACTTCCAGATTGGCGGGTAGCTAAAGAGCGCATATAAATCTGATCGTTAAAAATTGCATTCATCCGGATTCGGTCTCCTAATAACGAACCACCTGTACGCCGTTTCGTCGGATCGATGGAAACGATTGCAATTTTTTTATCAGGAATTTGATAAACGAATCTTCGAATAAGTTCATCTGTCAGTGAGCTTTTTCCGGCTCCACCTGTCCCTGTAATACCGAGTACAGGAACTTCCCGATCTGTTCTCTCTCTTAATTCTTTCAATAATTTTTCCCTTGTTTCATCATCATTATTTTCCACATACGTAATAAGGCGAGCCATTGCTTGGCGATCTCCGTAATATAATTTTTCCTTTTCCTTCTCAACGTTAATCGGCGGAAGAAAATCACAAAGTTCAATCATTTTATTAATCATACCTTGTAAACCCATTTTTCGACCGTCTTCCGGGGAGAAAATCCAATCCACACCGTAATCGTGTAATTCTTTAATTTCTCGTGGGATAATCGTTCCTCCACCGCCACCAAACACTTTGATATGTTCAGCATCATTTTCCTTAAGCAAGTCTACAATATACTTAAAATACTCAACATGACCACCTTGATAGGAAGAAACAGCAATTCCCTGAACATCTTCTTGAATCGCTACTTGAACGATTTCTTCAACAGAACGGTTATGTCCCAAATGAATAACCTCTGCCCCGGTTGATTGCATGATTCTCCGCATAATATTTATCGATACATCATGACCATCAAATAAACTTGAAGCGGTTACAAAGCGAACCGGATGTTTCGGTTGATAAATATCTATTTCCTTTGCCATTCTTTATCCTCCTTTATAAATTTTTAATCGTTATTTGTAAATATTCTAATTGACGCTCGATATATTCATCTAAGGTAAAGGGTTTATGCAATGCCCACCGGCGGAACCCCCACATATGACCTTGAACAAAAATATTATTGGCCATTAATTCCGCATCCGCTTTCGATACTTTTGGTGCACACGTTTGGATAAGTTGTTGAAGCATGTGTACCATATCTCGTTCTTTTTGTAAGACATATTCTTGAGTATGTTTCTGAAGGGACTTAACCTCTTGATACATAATGATAATTTCTTCTTGCATATCATCGACGACACGAAAATAGGAATCAATGACTCTCATTAAATGTTCTATCGACGGATCCTCTATGTGCATCATTGACATGAGACGCTTTTTTACTTTGTCATATATTGCATCAACGACGAGAAAAAGAACGTCTTCCTTCGTTCGGATATATTCATACAACGTTCCAATGCTAAATCCGGATTCCTTTGCGATCTCCCGAGTTGTCGTACGATGGAACCCTTTCTTTTTAAATAATGTAATGGCTCCTTGAATCATTTGATTACGCCGTTTTTCGATAAGTCGTTCATCTTTAATTGACGTCATAATTTCATTGTTTGTCACGCTGCTTTCCTCCCTTCCGTTTCCAAAGCGAAAACAATTGGCTCGCCCATTCATACGGATCGTCTTCTTCTGTTAGATCTTGTAAAGATTGTTCGTGTTCAATAAAAATTTTTACGTCTTGCCAAATTTCTTCTCGAATAAGGTCATAAATTTCAAGCTTTAGTTGCTGTTTTCGTTGTTCTTGTCCTTCACCAGTTTTTTGTAAATATACGTAATGCTCCACAATTTTATCCCATAAATCGTCTATCCATTTATTTTCTGATGCTATTGTACGAACAATGGCTGTTTCATGTTCATCCTTGTCTGTCATGGCAACGAGTTCTTTTAATAACCCTCGAAGTTTTCCAACACCATGGAGATCAGCTTTGTTAATAACAAATAAATCAGCAATTTCCATAATCCCAGCTTTAAATACTTGTAAAACGTCTCCACTATTAGGAGTTAGGACAACAGCAGTTGTGTCTACTACTTTCATAATATCGAGCTCTGATTGTCCAACCCCAACGGATTCAACGATAACGACATCAAAACCAAAGGCCCCGCAAAGCCTTAAAGCATCTTTAGTCGCCCGAGCTAACCCGCCTAAACTACCGCGAGTAGCCATACTTCGGATAAAAACTCCCTCATCCGTAAAATGTTCATTCATTCGCACGCGATCCCCTAATAACGCCCCGCCACTAAAAGGACTTGTTGGATCAACGGCGATAACAGCAACGGTTAACTTTTGCTTCCTTATGTGGGAAATAAGTCGGCTCACGAGCGTACTTTTCCCAGCCCCTGGTGAGCCTGTGATGCCCACGTATTGAGTGTCTTTTTGTAATGGGAATACTTTGCTTAAGAGCGATAATTTTTCAGGATGATCATTTTCTACATACGTAATCGCCTTTGTTAGCGAGCGAATCTCTTTTTTCTTAATTCCCTCAATTAAATGCTCCATATCGTGGACATCCTTTCATTGTTTAACTCGTAATCATACGGCCGATAACGAGACGCTGAATTTCTTGAGTTCCTTCATAAATTTGCGTAATTTTTGCATCACGCATATATCTTTCAACAGGATAATCTTTTGTATAACCGTATCCTCCAAAAATTTGCACGGCTTCTACGGTAACGCGCATCGCAACATCTCCAGCAAATAACTTAGACATAGCCGATTGTTTCCCATACGGCTTTCCTTCAGATTCTAGCCAAGCTGCTTGGTAGGTGAGTAAGCGAGCAGCTTCAATTTCTGTTGCCATGTCTGCTAATTTAAAGGAAATACCTTGGTTATGGGCGATGGGCTTACCGAATTGCTCGCGCTCCTTCGCATATTCGATGGATTTATCAAGGGCTCCTTGAGCAATCCCGAGGGCTTGAGCAGCAATCCCGTTTCTACCACCATCAAGGGTTGTCATCGCAATTTTAAATCCTTCGCCTTCTTTTCCGAGTAAGTTTTCTTTTGGGATGCGACAATTTTCAAAAATAAGTTCTGTTGTTGGTGACGAACGAATACCTAGTTTCTTTTCCCTTTTACCGAAGGAGAAGCCCTCCGTTCCTTTTTCAACGATAAAGGCGCTAATTCCACGATGTTTTGCGTCCGGATCAGTTTTCGCAAAGACGACATAAATATCGCCTACTTCTCCGTTTGTAATCCAAACTTTATTGCCATTTAAAATATAGTCATCACCATCTTTAGTTGCCGTCATTTTCATCGATGCAACATCACTTCCTGCCCCTGGCTCTGATAAAGCATACGCTCCTAAAGCTTCACCTGTCGCAAGTCTCCTTAAAAAGTTTTTCTTTTGCTCTTCTGTACCGTATGTATAAATCGGCCAGCTCGCTAAGGAAATATGGGCTGATAATGTAACACCGGTAGACGCACATACTCTTGATAATTCTTCAACAGCTAGTACGTAGCTTACATAATCTGAACCAATGCCACCATATTCTTCTGGCCAAGGAATGCCCGTTAATCCGAGTTCAGCCATTTTATCAAAGATCTCTCGATCAAAGCGTTCTTCCTCATCTCGCTCTGCAGCTGTTGGTTCGACTTCATTTTCCGCAAAGTCCCTTACCATTCTCCGTAACATTTCTTGTTCATCTGACAATTGAAAGTTCATTGTTTTCGTCCTCCCTTTTACCGCATAAGTTGCTTGGCAATAACTAATCGTTGAATTTCATTCGTACCTTCATAAATTTCCGTTACTTTTGCGTCACGAAAGTATCGTTCGACAGGATAATCTTCTGTATATCCATACCCTCCAAAAATTTGCACAGCTTCAATAGCTGTTTTTACCGCTGTTTCTGAGGCGAACTTTTTAGCCATGGATACTTCTTTACGGCATTCGACACCTTGTTGTTCTAGGGATGCAGCATAATATGTAAATAGCTTCGCTGCTTCTACTTCTGTCGCCATATCGGCTAATTTAAAGGAGATGCCTTGTTGATGGGCGATTGGCTTACCAAATTGTTCGCGCTCCTTTGCATAATCAATTGATGCTTCTAAAGCCGCTTCCGCAATACCTAGAGCTTGGGCAGCAATTCCGATCCGCCCGACATTTAAATTGGCCATAGCAATTTTATATCCTTCACCTTCTTTCCCAAGAAGATTTTCCTGCGGTATCGCACATTGATTAAAGTTTATTTCTACCGTTTGCGAGCCGCGTAAGCCCATTTTTTTCTCCTTTTTTCCAATGGTGAAGCCCTCTATATCTTTTTCGACAATAAAGGCACTAATTCCTTTCGGGCCAGTTCCATCCCCTGTTCGTGCAAAGGTAATATACGTGTCTGCTTCTCCACCATTTGTAATAAACATTTTTGAACCATGTAAAATATAATGGTCACCTTCTTTTCTTGCACGCATTTTTAAGCTAGCTGCATCTGAACCAGCTTCGGATTCAGTTAGTGCAAAAGCACCTAAAAATTTACCCGAAGCTAGTTTTGGAATATATTTCCTCTTTTGTTCTTCTGTGCCAAAGTAAAGAATCGGATTCGTTCCGACAGATGTATGGACAGATAAAATAACGCCGAGCGTTGCACTCACCTTGGACAACTCATGGATCGCAATAATATAAGACATAAAGTCCATGCCACTACCACCATACTCTTCAGGTATGGGAACACCCATTAGCCCAAGTTCACCCATTTTCGTTATCAATTCGCGGGGAAAAAGATCCTCTTGTTCCATTTTCTCAACAAAAGGTGCGACTTCTTTTTGGGCGAAGTCACGAACCATTTGCTGCATCATTCTTTGTTCTTCAGTAAACGTTATATTCATCTTTCTAACTCCTCACATCATATATGGTAAAAATTATTCATACGTGTAGAAGCCCTGACCAGTTTTCCGTCCTAACCACCCAGCCTCAACGTATTTACGGAGTAAGGGACAAGGTCTGTACTTGCTATCACCGAGTCCTTCGTATAAGACTTCCATAATGTATAAACAAGTATCTAAACCGATAAAATCCGCTAATGTAAGTGGTCCCATCGGATGATTCATACCAAGCTTCATAACGGTATCGACATCTTCAACAGAAGCGACACCTTCATAAACGGAGAAAATTGCTTCGTTAATCATCGGCATTAATATTCGATTCGCAGCAAAACCAGGATAATCCGTCACTTCGACAGGTATTTTTGAAAGTTTTTCCGTCATTTCCTCAATCGCTTGAAACGTTTCATCACTCGTTTGAATTCCGCGAATAATTTCGACGAGTTGCATGACAGGAACGGGATTCATAAAATGCATCCCAATAAATTGCTCAGCTCGATTTGTTGCAGCAGCCATTTTTGTTATTGGTAAGGAAGACGTGTTGCTCGCAAAAATCGCATGTTTCGGAGCTATCGTATCTAATGTTTGAAAGACCTCTTTTTTCACATCAAACTTTTCAATGACTGCTTCAATGACTAGATCCACCTTCGATCCATCGGCTAAATCTGTTGACGTTTGTAAGTTATCTAATGCAGACTTTTTCTGATCCGTCGTAATCCTTTCACGATCGACTGCCCGTGTTAAAAATTTATCGATCGTTTTCATCCCATGTTCAACTGCTTCGTTATCAATATCATTTAAAATAACGTTATAACCGGCTTGGGCGCAGACTTGGGCGATACCTGATCCCATTTGTCCAGCCCCAACGACTAGGACGTTTTGAATGTTCATCGTAAAAAACCTCCATCAAAGTGTTTTATTGTTTTGGTACTTCAATTAAAATAGCGTCTCCTTGACCGCCACCGCTACAAATTGCGGCGACACCTAAGCCGCCACCACGACGTTTCAATTCATAAATTAATGTTAAAATAATTCGGGCTCCACTTGCTCCAATCGGATGTCCTAAAGCGACGGCACCTCCGTTTACATTTACTTTTTCTTCATCAATCTTTGCGAGTTCACTACTGACAAGAGATACAGCCGCAAAAGCTTCGTTTATTTCAAACAAGTCAATATCATCAACGGTTTTCCCGTACTTTTCTAATAGTTGATTAATAACAAGTCCTGGTGTTTGTGGGAAGTCCTTTGCTTTAACCGCAACTTCAGCATGGCCGACGATCATTGCTAAAGATTCTTTTCCTAACTCTTCGGCCTTTTCCTCAGACATAATGACGAAAGCACTTGCCCCATCATTTACACCTGGAGCATTTCCAGCCGTAATTGTTCCATCCTTATCAAAAGCTGGACGTAAGTTGCTTAATACTTCTACGGACGTATCTTTTCGTGGCGCTTCATCTGTATCAACAACTACTGGCTCTCCTCTACGTTGTGGGACTTCTACCGGGACGATTTCTTCAGCGAATTTTCCATTTTCAATCGCTTCAATTGCCCGCTTATGACTTCGATAGGCCCACTCGTCTTGGGCTTCTCGAGAAAGGTTAAATTGTTCCGCTGTACTATTTCCGTAATTTCCCATATGGACACCTTCAAAGGAGCATGTAAGACCGTCATGAATCATCATGTCTACAGCTTGACGATCACCCATGCGCATACCCCAACGAGCATTTGGTAAAAAGTAAGGTGCATTGCTCATACTTTCCATACCACCGGCGATAATGACATCTTCATCTCCTAAGCGAATGATTTGGTTTGCTAAGGTTACACTACGCAGTCCGGAAGCGCATACTTTATTAATCGTTTCCGTTTTTACATTCCACGGTATCCCAGCTTCTCGGGCTGCTTGCCGAGATGGAATTTGTCCTTGACCTCCTTGTAAAACAGTACCCATAATGACTTCATCAATTTCTGATTCATCTAATTCGGCTCGGTCTATGGCTTCGCGAATGGCGATTCCTCCTAATTTTGTCGCAGAAACATCTTTTAGACCTCCTCCGAATCGACCAAAAGGTGTTCTAGCACCTGAAACAATGACTGCTCTCTTCATCTTTTTTTCCTCCTAATTTTGTTAATGTAAAAGCTCTTCGATTGAACGCTCGCTCAACGATCGTTTTAAAGAAAAGGAGCAATGTGAAAAGCTCCTTTTTCTCACATCATTTATGCGGACTGCTCTGTTTCTTCCTTTTCATCATCTAAAACAGATAATGCTAAAATTTCAGCGACATCCATTGTGCTAATATCATCTTCTACTTCTTTTGCCTTCGTTCCATCACTTAACATCGTTAAACAAAACGGACACGCACTAGAAATCATAGAAGGATTTACGGCCATCGCTTGTTCTGTACGTGCAACATTAATTCGATTTCCTGTCGTTTCTTCTGTCCACATAAGACCTCCACCAGCTCCACAGCACATACCATTTTCGCGACTTCGATCCATCTCAACGAGCTCAATTCCTGGTATAGCTTTTAAAATTTCCCTCGGTGGATCATATACACCATTATAACGACCTAAATAACAAGAATCGTGATACGTAATTCTTTCATTGATTGCTCTCTTTGGTTGTAACCTTCCATTCATAACGAGATCATAGAGCATTTGGGAATGGTGGATAACTTCAGCTTCGAAACCGAAATCTGGATATTCATTTTTAAATATATTATATGCATGTGGATCGATAGTTACGATCTTCTTAACATTATGACGTTCAAATTGCTTAATGTTTTTCTCAGCAATTTCTTGGAATAAAAATTCGTTACCGATTCTTCGAGCAGTATCTCCAGAGTTTGCTTCACGGTTTCCTAAAATAGCAAAGCTAATACCAGCTTTATTCATTAACTTTGCAAAAGCTAAAGCTGTCTTCTGGCTTCGGCTATCATAAGACCCCATTGAGCTTACCCAATATAAATATTCGAAGTCCTTCTTTTCCTTCCTTAATTCTTGTACGGTAGGAATGTAAACAGACTCTTCTAAATCACGCCAGTTAATTCGATCCCGTCTTGAAAGTCCCCACGGATTTCCTTGACGCTCAATATTCATAACGGCACGTTGGGCTTCTGGATCCATTTTTCCCTCGGTCATGACAAGATAACGACGCATATCAATAATTTGCCCAACATGTTCATTCATAACTGGGCAAGCATCTTCACAGGCTCGGCAAGTTGTACAAGCATTTAATTCTGTTTCAGTAATGACATCCCCGATCAAGCTAACACTTGCCATTTCTTGAGCTGCTTCTTCCCTATCCATATTTGCTAATTCATTTCCCCGCTCACCGGAAAAGGCATAGGCAGGTACCCACGGTGTTTTACCCGTAACTGCCGCACCCTTTTCATTTAAATGATCGCGTATCTTTAACATAATGTCCATTGGGGATAGCATTTTCCCAGTTCCCGCTGCTGGACAAACATCTGTACATCTACCACATTCTGTACATGCGTAATAATCAATCATTTGTCTTTGGGTAAAATCTTCTACTTTCCCAACGCCAAAGGACATATTTTCTTCATCTGCCATCGCCTCTTCAAAATCAATTGGCTCAAGCTTTCCTTGCTTTTTGCTACTAAAGAACACATTAATGGGCGCCGCAATTAAATGGGCGTGCTTAGATTGCGGGATATAAACTAAAAATACGAGAATCGTTAACGTGTGAATCCACCAAACGACGTAGTAAGAAATTTTAGCAACAACCGGAGACATCCAGGCAAAAGCGGCTGCAATTGCCGTTGCCACCGGCTCTGTCCATGTCGCTTCAACACCGTGCCAAATTTGGGAAAAGCCATTTCCAAGGAGCACGGTTAGCATAAGTGTACCAATAAAAATAAGGACAAGTCCTGCGGAAAACCCTCGTTCAAGTCTCGGAAGCTTCTCCATATAACGGCGATAAAACGCCCATACTACAGCTACTAAAACTGTTAATGTAACAATTTCTTGGAAAAACTTAAACCCTGGATAAAGTGGTCCAAAGGGCAAGTGATTTCCTGGAGCCAGTCCTTTAATAAACATATCAATAGCTCCAAATTGAACTAAAATAAATCCATAAAATAATAATAAATGGATGATTCCTGACTTTTTATCTTTAAATAGTTTTTTATGACCAAAAACGATAGTCATGATACGTTTTATTCGTTTTTTCAAATCTAAATCAAAATCAGCTTTTTTTCCGAGCCGAATATAAGAAACTCTTGTCGATACAGCTCGAGCAAATAAATAAATGGCATAGCCCGTTACAAGAATAAAGGCAATCCAGTTGATCATAAGCATTGTCGACATTTTTTACCCTCCTCTGTTTTAGCAAACAAATGATAGCGCTTGCAATTGATGTAAAAATCGACACCAAAATCATGTAGTTATATATTACTTTAAAACATGAATGACCATTCAGTCAACTTATAAGGAAAAGATTTTCATTTAAAAAGGTTGGCACAAGGAGAGAAAGCTCTGTGCCAACCTTCCTTGAAGGTTTACATTTTTTCTGGTGCTTCTACATCTAAAATAGCAAGTACATTGGCAATTGTTGTTCGAACAGCTTTCATAAGAGCGATTCGTGCGTACGTTAATGGTAAATTATCTTCGTCTAAAACCTTTTCTGAATTATAAAACCGATGTAATAATGAAGCTAAATCATAAACATATTGTGTCATTTGATGTGGAGCTCGTTTTTCTGCTGAATCGGAAACAACTTGTGGGAGTTCCCCTAACTTTTTCATCAAATCAAGTTCTGTTTCTGCTTGCAGTAATGAACCATCAAAAGCTGCTTCAGTATCAATACCCCGTTCCTTCGCATTTGCTAACATCGTACAAATTCGCGCATGGGCATATTGAACATAATATACCGGGTTTTCATTTGATTTAGATTTTGCAAGTTCTGTATCGAAATCTAATTGTGAATCATTGGAACGAGCAACAAAGAAATAACGGACCGCATCAACACCGACATCTTTTATTAATTGATAGAGAGGTACTGCGTTTCCACTTCTCTTACTCATTCGTAATGTTTCGCCTTTTTCTAGGATATTAACCATTTGAATAATTTTTACTTCAAATTGATCTTTCTCATAGCCTAAGGCTTGTATGGCAGCCTCCATTCGACCGACATAACCGTGATGATCCCCACCCCAGATATTAATAAGCTCATCAAAGCCTCGTTCAAATTTGTTTTGATGATACGTAATATCTGGAGTTAAATATGTGTATGTGCCATCTTGTTTAATGAGGACGCGGTCTTTATCATCACCAAATTCTGTTGACTTAAACCAAGTCGCACCATCCTGATCAAAAACATAACCTTTTTCGCGTAAATTATCGAGCACATTTGTAATTTGCTCACCTTCATAAAGGGACCGTTCAGAAAACCAATTGTCAAAATGAACGCGGAAGAGCGAAAGATCCTCTTCAATCATCTTTAGCATCGCCTGTAAACCATACTCTTTAAAATACTCAAAACGTTCCTTTTCATCAGCGTGAAGCCATTTATCTCCATCTGTTTTGACTAAGTTTTCTGCCGCTTCGATAACATCGTTACCAAAATAGCCGTCTTCCGGGAGTTCTTTTTCCTTTCCTAACGCTTGGAAGTAACGTGCTTCGATCGAGAGCCCCAAATTATCAATTTGACTTCCAGCATCATTAATATAATATTCTTTTTCAACATTGTAACCTGCTGCTTGTAACACGTTACTTAGCACATCACCATATGCTGCATTTCGGGCGTGTCCTAAATGGAGGCGCCCCGTTGGATTGACAGATACAAACTCTACTTGTACATTTCGCCCTTTTCCGTAATCTGTTTTTCCGTAATCTTCACCTTCAGCTAGTATATGTTCGATGACATCTCCTAAATAATCACTTTTCATATAAAAGTTAATAAATCCTGGACCAGCAATATCTATTTTTTCAATCGAAAAAGCATCTTTATCGATATGTGCCGTTATATCTTCTGCGATTTGCCGAGGTGCTTTTCGGGCAATACCCGCCAGCTGCATCGCAATATTCGTTGCAAAATCACCATGTTCCTTATCCCTAGGAGTTTCTAAATGTATAAGAGGAAGTTCAGCTTCCTCTGCTAACTCCGCTTCTATAATCGCTTGTTTAATCATTTGTTTTAATTGTTCTTCCGTTTGCGCAAGCACACTCATTTCATTTCCTCCTTGTTGTAGGTAAGTTCTAATGTATGGTTTCGTTTCATTTGCCCATTTAAAGTGGCTTCATAGTTAATAATTAATATTCCTTTTTTATGACGTTCCATTGGTTGATAATCAATTTTTTTCGTGACAATTTCCATATGAATATTTCCTTGAGGAAGTTGTAATTTACTTTCCGTTTTTTGTCGTAATAAAAATTGCTGATTTATCCGCACTTCACCTGTCCGGTTAATATTTACCTTATCCGGATAAATGGAGATGAGATGCCGGACTTCGCCTTCTTCTTTCGTTCGTTCATAAAAAGTAAGAACATCTATTTCGCCCCGGCGCAAAAAAGTACCCATTTCTTCAATCGAGTGATACTCCTTTTCAGCTCCATCATCAATCATCGTTTGTAAATGAATTGCGACTCTTTCCTTTTTTACACTCAAATATAATCAACTCTTTTTCATCTCATGTGTTCATATTATTATACGGCGAAAGATGCTTACATTTCAATTGGAAGGACAATTTACGCCGGGAAAGTTTAGTTTGCTTCACATTTACCTATAATACGAATAATAGATAAATAGGGAGCTCATTTTATGAATAAGCAATTTTTCCTTCGAAGATTAGTGCAAATTCTTATCGGCATTATTTTATTTTTCCTTTTCAGCACTATCCTTTTATACGTTATTGCATATATTCTTCCACCGCCGGAATTATCTATCGAAAGAAATACGATTTTATATGATGAACAAGGCGATATTTTTGGTGAAGAAAAAGGTGTTGAAAGTAGATATTGGGTATCTTTAGAAAACATTCCGCAACATTACATCGATGCTGTTATCGTCAGTGAAGATAAACATTTTTTCAAGCATTATGGATTCGATGTTCCACGTATTGGAGCGGCTATTTATGCGAACATAAAATCCTTTTCTTTACGAGAAGGAGCAAGTACATTAACCCAACAATATGCACGGAATTTATATTTAAATCATGAAAAAACGTGGATAAGAAAAATAAAAGAGGCTTTTTATACAATGAGACTTGAAACACATTATACAAAAGAAGAGATTCTAGAAGGATACGTAAATACCGTTTATTTCGGACACGGTGCTTACGGGGTAGAAGCGGCTAGCCGATACTTTTTTAACAAACAAGTTTCCCATTTAACCGTCGCTGAAGCAGCCCTATTGGCAAGTATTCCTAAAGGCCCTTCAATTTACTCACCGTTAGTAAATAAGCATAAAGCCTTTCAACGACAAAAACACATTTTACAAACTTTACAAAGAGAAGATAAAATCACGAAAACAACTTATGAAGGAGCGATTCGAGAACAAATTACCTTTGAAACAGGGGACACGTTAACAAGAGCTTCTACAAGTCCTTATTTTCAAGATGAAGTCATAAAAGAGGCTGCCGAACTTTTACAAAAAGACATAACTGACATAAGAGCTGGTGGTTATCACATTTATACGACTCTCGATATAAAAAAACAATCACTACTCCAACAACAGATTGAAAAGGAGCTAACAAACAATCAAGACATTCAAGTCGGAGCAATAGCGATGGACCCAGAAACTGGGGCAATTGTCGCCCTCGTTGGCGGAAGAGATTATGAAGAGAGCCCATTTAACCGAGCAACACAGGCCGAGCGAATGGCTGGTTCAGCCTTCAAACCTTTTTTATATTATGCAGCTTTAGAAAAAAACTTTACCCCAACAACGAAATTACAAAGTGAACGAACGGCCTTTCGTGTAGATGGGAAAGTTTATGAACCGAAAAATTTCAACAATTATTACGCAAACGAACCGATTACACTTGCCGAAGCAATTGCCTTTTCTGATAATATTTATGCGGTAAAAACCCATTTGTTTTTAGGTATGCAAGAATTAAAACAAACAGGAGAAGCGTTTGGCTTTACAAGCTTAGAAGAAATTCCTTCCCTACCCCTTGGAACAGCTACTGTAACGGTCGAACAAATGACTGAAGCTTATAGTCATCTAGCGAACGGAGGAAAAAAAGTGAATGGTCATACCATTACGAAGATTTCCGACCAACATGAAAATGTCCTTTATGAAAGAAAGTTATCAAAGGATCAAGTATTTAATGAACGATCAACCTTTATTCTTACCGATTTATTAACAGGTATGTTTGATGAAACTTTAAATAGTTATATGACAGTTACTGGAGCTTCTATCGCTGATCAACTTACTCGAAGTTATGCTGGAAAGTCTGGTTCAACGGATTTTGATAGTTGGATGGTCGGATATAGCCCTTCCCTTGTAACGGCTATTTGGCTAGGTTATGACGATCATCGGAAATTACAGAGC
>DATGRX010000057.1:0-3300 GCA_035303185.1 Bacillota bacterium | reverse complement strand
GAAATTCACAAATTTCTAGGTGGCTAACTTAAACTTGCAATTCTTGATATTCTATTTTTTATGCAAGGCTAGTGATCTAATATATGAAAATAGAGATGATTTAAATAAAGTATAAATACTCATTTCCACGAACAAGAAAAGACCGAATTCATTTTCAACTTCCTGATCATGTTGGGCATTTTACTGATTTTATTAGTGAAATAAGTGAGATAGAAATTGCGGATAGAGTTCTGAAATATGTAGATAATGTCTTAAGTGGAAGAGAGAATGAAATTGAATGTATGTCTAATGCCCCTACAGTCATCATAAGACCGAAAATATCGAAAGCATACAATGAATTCGCCTGTAACTCTGATGAAATACAGGAAATGGAAACAGAAGAATTTCGAAAGCTCGTTGTCGTATGGAGAGAAAAGCTGGTAGAAGAACGGAAAAAAAGACGAAAAGAAGACAACTAATTCCATAAAATAAATCATCGTTCTGTGTTATTCGAAAAGTAATGAAGTAGATAAGGCAAGCAATACCTATCAACGTTAGCAAGGGTTCAGCATGTACCCCTGAACCCTTTTTCAACTTTCATAAACAATCAAAAACACCCTAACCAGAGAAAAATCTATCAAGCAAACCTTTCATTTCCACTACTTATCTCCGCGACTTATACCCACGCTCTTCTAACTCAATTAATCTAAATTCAGTTTCCATCACCGCTTCAACAAAGTGCATCCCCTCTAACCCAACATCACGCAATACATCAATCAATTCTTTATAAATCGTTAATATAAATTGAATTTCAGGAACACATTCAAATTCTAAAAGTTCTAACTGTTTATACGTAAACCGTAAACTAATTTCTACATTAAGTTCCCCATCGATATAGATCCGTGATGACCCTTTTAAATATTTGTTCATAAAGTTGAGCACTCTATACATATGCACTAAATTTTCCTCTTTTAAAATGACCGGATTAGGACGAATAAATATATCAATAAACAAATCCTTGAACTCCATCGATACTTCAAGATCCGGTAAATCTTCTCCTACTTTATATGTATATACCCACTCAGAAATGCTCTTATGTTCGACACCGTCATATTGATGTTCAATCTCCATCATAATACTTTTCATCGTCTTCATCGCACGTGACCTATCCATTTTCACTTCCCCTTCGTATTAAATTGTAATTAGCTAGTTTCTTACCGGCTTTAAATCTCTATATCTTTCCAGATATAATGTCACTAGCGTTGCATAAGTGCATAAGAGAATATCCGTTTACCCAATAATAGGGTATTCCTGTCCATATAGTAGTCCTTTATTTTGGGTTTAGACAGGAAAGCGCCTATCAAATCCATTATAAAGGATTATTTTGTTGAAGAAAAACAATATTACTGAAAATCCATAATGAATTTATTTTTCAATGATAATTGATACAACGCTAGTAATGTAAAGTATACTTCTGAAATTAACTTTATCTTGTCCTTGACTTTTTATAGCTGGTCTTACCTATTCTTTTCGAAAACAATTACAAAACCGGAACGTTAGAACAAAGACCCCCTTTCATTCATGAAAAGGCTAGTGAAGAATTTCTTCGGTGTAATAAACGCGTCTTTAAACAGCAAACTTCACTAACTTTACAAAGAATCCATGACTTATTATTTGTAAAAATTACACTTATAGACGTAGTTCGGATGAATGAACAATCGAAATATAATTGCTACCATAGACAAACAGACCCAAAACCCGATCAATCCGAGCAATAAATCCAACTGTAAAAACATACCGACACTAAGATAACTAAAACCTAGGAAAAACAACCACTGTATCAAGAGAAAAACATAGTTCATCTTATTTACGGGATAAAATTTAACATACTTCCGGTTTAGAGTACTTAAATCGACAAGCTGATGCATTTTTCTATACGTTTTTTGATGTTGTACAAAACGAAAATAAATGACAGCAGCAACCGCAAGAAGCAAAAACAACCATTGAACAATAGTATTGTTCAAAAAAGGTATATATGCAATTCCAGAGGAAACAACAGTTTTTCCTAAAACAAAACTGATACCAACAATCAAGAAATAATAGGTAGAAAAGGTTTCTATCCCGGCAGTACCCTTTGTTTTATTGTGTGCAAAGATCCTACTGGCCTGTCCTTCTTCCAATTCGTATAAGGTATAAATATGCACCCATGTTATAAAAGGAAAGAAAAAGAAACCCGGATTTTCTTCGATATCAACAATGTAATACTTATTATTTATTTGTACCATGCGATATCTAGCTATACTTTTAATGATTGTCACGTAAGCTTGCAAGCGATTCACCCCCCTAGACGATGTTAATTATTAGTTCGTATTACGGAATACTTATCAAATTTTCTACTTGTATTTAATACATTGAAAGACGAACAGATAAATCTATCAAAATATACTTTTTCCCCAACTACTCACTAGCCTTGTATGACTTCCTCTAAATGTTGAAAATAAAATAGTTGCAAAGGTTGAATCAACCAATCTATAGAGAGGATTAAGTGATTCATAACAGGAAATAACCGGAGTAAGATTTTATATATCATACTTTAATATTATTTTTTTGGCGATTTTTTTTCGGCGCAATGGCTGAATATATTGCAACGTAAAGTAACAAACAAGTGATAGTGAACCTAATATAATAAAGAAAAAAATTTCCACAATGAAAATTAGTGAGAAAGCGCCTAAGCCTAAAATAAGTGATAAGATAAGAGCAAGTGACTCTATTTGGGATTGCTTAAGTCCCTGGTCTACACATTGTCTCAGAAAATTCGGCTCTAACCAATCCATGACTTGTATATTATCAAAATCATAATAATCACGATAAAGTTTCACCGCCCACTTTTTTGCTAGGATAACTCCTAGTACAATGAGGCCAAAATCTATAAGTAATGTGCTATATATTTCATAAAGCGATCTCAGAACTCTTTCAATAATAACGAAGGTAATTATCAGAACATATATTTCCGAATAAGATGCCTTCTTTTTAAAGGGAATTTTATAGAGTTTTCCGTCTTTCTCACTATAGTATAAAGTATATAAGTCTGACTTTCTGTAAAATTGGATAAAATGACGCTTCATACGAAAATGACCCCCTTTTCATTGAATCAATTAATTTTTAGTCTATCATAGAAAGTGGGCCAAGGTTTAGTTTTTTAAATAGGGGATACATACACTTCTTAACCAAGCAATAATAATAACAGGACCTTCAAAGTTTTTACTTTAATCACGCAATGTTTCTTAGATAATTCTTATCAGGAATATATGTGTTCTATTA